>CAZHHJ010000105.1:0-8457 GCA_964531295.1 uncultured Syntrophomonas sp. | reverse complement strand
AAAATCTTTTTGCAGTTTGTTTATTATTTCTTTTTCCAGAGTAGTCAGCCTGTTCATTTTGAGTCTCCCCCGGGTCGGTACAGGCACCACTCATCTTCAGCCATGTAGTCCCCATTACTGTAATAATAAGCCCGGGCTCTGCAGCCTCCGCATTTTGATTTGTATTCGCACACTCCACATTTACCCGCATAATCCATAGTCCTCAACTCTTTTAACAAATCATTTTCCTTCCAGATCTCATCAAATGGTTTTTCCCGGACATTTCCCAGTGGTATATCCAGGTAGGCACAGGGCTGTACATCTCCACGCGGACTAACAATACAATAGCTTATTCCTGCCAGACATCCCCGGCTAAAACGCAAGTTCATGCCCATCATCTCAGCTATCCTTATAAATTGAGGTGCGCAGGTGGGTTTGATTTCGATATCAACTTCCTGCTGCTTTTTCATCAGCCGGGCTATGGTCTTTTCGTAGTCCTTTACTCGTAATGCTTCTGCTTCAATGTCAATAGCCCTTCCGGTAGGAACCAGGAAAAATACATGGTAGGCAATGGCCTCTAACTCTATAGCATAATCACAAACAGCTTCAATTTCTTCCGCATTCCAATCCATCACGGTGGTGTTTATCTGCACAGGTATGCCAGCCTGCTGCAGATTACCAATACCTTCCAGAGTCATGTTAAAAGCATTCGCTAAGCCTCGAAATTTATCATGTTTTTCTGCATCTAGGCTGTCCAGACTAACAGCTGCTGCCATGATACCCGCCTCTTTCAACCTCCCCGCCACTTCTGGGGTTATGAGGGTAGCATTGGTTCCCATAACCGGTCTCAAGCCTTCTGCGCGTGCGCAAGAGACCAATTCATAGATATCCGGCCGCATTACTGGCTCGCCCCCACTGAAAATCATGATCTGAAAGCCGGCCTGCTTAATCTCCCGAATCATTTTTTGTGCTTCCGAGGTGGATAGTTCCTGTTCCAGTTTGGCTCCCGCATCCCGGTAGCAATGTTCACAGTATAAATTACATTGATTAGTACTATTCCACGAAATTAACATAATCATTTGATAGTGTTAAACTATCATTATTCACCTCCGCCCTCTAAAACTTGCTGGGGTAGTTAAATATCGTTCAATAAGCAGGCAGCTTCTTTGGCGGCATAAGTTAGAATCATATCCGCACCTGCCCTTTTGATGGACATAAGGATCTCCATCATCACCCGATCACCATCCAGCCAACCATTTTCGGCAGCTGCTTTGACCATAGAGTATTCCCCGCTGACATTATAAGCTGCCAAGGGAAGATCGAAGCGGTCTTTAACCGCCTTAATAACATCAAGATAAGCCATAGCGGGCTTAACCATGATAATATCTGCACCTTCCTCAATATCCAGTGCTATTTCCCGCAAAGCTTCTCTTGTGTTAGCCGGGTCCATCTGATGGGTCCTTCGATCGCCGAATTGCGGAGTTGAATCAGCCGCATCCCGAAATGGGCCATAAAACCCGGAAGCATATTTAGCAGAATAAGCCATTATAGGCATATTATCAAAAGCGTTTTCATCCAAGCATCTTCTTATATAAGCTATCCTGCCATCCATCATATCTGATGGGGCCACTATATCGCAGCCCGCCCGGGCATGAGACAGAGCCTCTTTAGCCAACAGTTCCAGGGTGGCATCATTATTAATCGTACCGTCCTGGTCAATCAGGCCACAATGACCATGATCGGTATACTCGCACATACACACATCGGTAATGACCATGATATCCGGACAGGTATCTTTTATCAAATGAATAGCTTGCTGTACCACACCATTATCTTGATAGGCACTGCTGCCACAGCTATCCTTCAATTCTGGAATGCCAAATAATATTACTCCTGGAATACCCAGTGATTCAATTTCTTTAATTTCTTGCTTCAGCATATCATCAACTGACAACTGAAAAACCCCTGGCATAGAATTTATGGGTTTTTTCTTGTCCTGACCATAAATAACGAACAAAGGATAAATAAAATCATTTACAGAAATACTGGTCTCCCTGACCATCCTCCGTATAGTTTCATTGCTTCTAAGTCTCCGCATTCTGTTAACAGGAAATCCCACTTATTAACACCTCGCTCCTATAGTAAAGCAACCCAGTATCTTTTCTTATTTTTCTTTCGAAAAGTTGTCAACAGGGACCGTCCCCATGGTCACCCAACACCTCGCTTAAAGTAAAGAAAGCAGGCACCGTTAGAAACTGGAGAGCCATCCCCTGTTCCTATATTTCAACACTTAATTCCTCTTCGCTAAGGTAACAGGCCGGGTCTTCAGCCCAGATGTCACCATAGACTGCCCGGGCCCTGATCCTGCATCCGCTGCACAAGGACTTATAATTACATGCTCCACATTTACCTGTTACATGTTTTTCCTTCTCCCTCAGTTTAACCATCAGCTCATCATCAGATGTCCATATTTCGCTAAATGGTTTCTCCTTGATATTACCTACGGTATAGTCCTGCCAGAATTGGCAGGGATGTACATTGCCGCGCGGGTCTACATTGGCGAATTTGGTGCCGGCAGAACATCCACCATGCATTTTCAGCAGGTTAATTACTTCTTCCGCCCTCTGCGGATCGTGTTTCTTAATATAATTGAGCAGATAAATTCCATCTGCGTGGTTATCGGTAGTCAATATCTCCACTTCAATACCCTTTTGATGTAATTCCAGGGTTCTCCTGCCCACATAATCCAGGATATCACGTTTTTCCCCGGTAGTAGTATCCATTGCTGCCATTTCGGCGCCTCTCCCGGCATAGACCAGATGATACATGCAAAAACGTGGTATATTTTCCCTTTCCACGATATCCAAAACCTCTGGAAGGTCATCCTGATTATACTTATTTACAGTAAACCTGATACCAGTTTTGATTCCATTATCTTTACAAGCCCTTACACCCCGCAAAGCCAGATCAAATGCCCCATCCAGGTTGCGGAACTCATCATGCGTCTTACGCCCGCCATCAATACTGATCCCTACATACTGAAAGCCGGCTTCTTTAATTTTCATGGCTACTTCATCATCAATCAAGGTACCATTACTGGAGATAACCGGCCTTAAGCCCTGTTCTGAGGCCAGAGTCCCTAATTCAAATAGGTCTTTACGGATAAGCGGTTCCCCGCCTGAAAATAGCAAGACCGGTGCTTTCATTCGACCCAGATCATAAATAAATTCTCGGGCCTCTTCAGTGCTTAACTCATCTTTGTAACTGCGATCTTCTGCTTCTATATAACAATGTTTGCATCTGAGGTTGCAGCGGTTAGTCATATTCCACACTACCAGCGGCCGGTTGACATCTGAAAACTGAAGCAATTGGGGAGGTATATTACCTTCTCCGCTGTATTTAATAACATCCGACACGGTAGCGGTTCCACAAAGCAGTTTAGTACATCCTATCATTAGTTGTTCGCTCCCCCCTGATGGTCCTGGGCATCATTAAGAATAGCTTGGACCAATCCATCGATAGTATATTTTTCAGCAACGATTTTTACTATTAAGCCAAATTTTCTAGCTTTATCAGCTGTTATCGGCCCTATACAGGCAATTTTAATTTGTTTTTCCAGTTTCGCAATATTCTCTGTCCCCATTATTTCTAGAAAATTAGTCACAGTTGAAGAACTAGTAAAAGTAAGATAATCCACCTTACCTTTTATTATATCATCAGGTATATCAGCATTTTTATCAACTGCCAGGGCTGCACTATAGATATTTATTTCATTCACCTGCAGCCCGCGTTTACGCAGGGTTGCTGGTAAAATTTCTCGGGCTCCCCTGGCCCTGGGCATTAAAATTCTCTCCCCTTCAGCAATCATCCCATCCAATGCTTCTAAAACACCTTCCGCCCGATACTCGTCAGGCATCACATCCACCTTCAAACCCCAATCCTCCAAACTTTTACAAGTAGCCGGACCTATCGCACACAGTTTTAATCCGTGTAAATCGCGAATATCCATATTATTTAATTTCATCTGAGTCAAAAATATATCCACTGCATTTACACTGGTAAATATAATCCATTGATAATCTTGGATCTGAGTGAGAGCATCTGTTAGTGGACTTAAATCAGATTCCGGCACAATTTGTATCGTAGGAAATTCCAGCGGAGTGCCCCCCAGTTCCCTGATTTTTTGCACCAAAACACTGGCCTGTTCTCTTGATCTGGTAACAACTATTTTCTTGCCCCACAATGGTTTATTTTCCACCCAATTCAATTTATTTCGCAAGCTCACTACCTCACCCACCACTATCACCGCCGGAGGTTGAAAATCGTCATCCTTTACTCGCTGCACGATGTTATCCAGAGTACCAGTCAGAACTTCCTGTTCCGGGAGTGTACCCCAGCGGATGAGAGCTACTGGTGTCGCTGGTTCCCTGCCTTTTTCTATTAGTTGGGAGCAAATATAAGCCAGGTTTTCTACCCCCATTAAAAATACCAGGGTGCCAATTCCAGTTGATATCTTATCCCAATTAATGGAGCTATCTGTTTTGCCTGGTTTTTCATGGCCGGTGATAACCGCAAAACTGGATGTAGTATCACGATGGGTTACTGGTATACCAGCATAGGCAGGAACCGCTATAGCAGATGTTATACCAGGAACTACTTCATATTGCAAACCCTGTTCTCTTATATAAAGTGCCTCCTCCCCGCCTCTCCCATATAGGAAGGGATCTCCTCCTTTTAAACGCACTACCTGCTTGCCTTCCCGGGCCTTTTCCACCAATAAGGCATTGATTTCATCCTGTGACAGTGCATGCCGGCCTGACTCTTTACCCACATATATAAATTCTGCTGCCCGGGGGGCATAGGATAATATTTCGTCACTTACCAGACGATCAAATACTATCACTTCAGCCTTTTCCAGCAGCATTTTGCCTTTAAGAGTAAATAAACCCGGATCACCCGGTCCTGCCCCAATTAGATAAATGATTCCTTTACTCATTCACTTGCTCCCATTTGTCTTATTCCATCCAGTATCCTGCCTGCTCCAGAGTCAAGCAGGCTACGACCCAGCTCCTGCCCCAACCGGGCTGGCTGTTCCTTACTGCCGGTCATTTCTGCACACAAAATATCTTGCCCATCCAGGGATACCACCAGGCCTTTAAGTATCAACGAGTTGCCTTCCATAGCTGCTATAGCAGCTATGGGCACCTGGCATCCCCCTTCCAGTTCAGCTAGGAAACTCCTTTCTGCTTCCACCTCTATCTGGGTCTTATCATCATTAATCACTTGAATAATCTCCTCTACCCGGGGATCCACAGCCCTCATTTCAACGGCAATAGCCCCCTGCCCTACAGCCGGCATTAACAGATCATAGCTTAAATATTCGCTTATCAAGTTTTCATATCCCAGCCTTTTAACCCCAGCATAGGCAAGTATAATCCCATGCAGTCCTTCTTCTCTCATTTTCCTAATACGAGTTTCCACATTCCCCCGCAGGTCTGTTATCTGAATGTCTGGACGCACCCGCTTTATCTGAGCTTTCCTCCGCAGACTGGAAGTGCCTAGAACAGCGCCCTCCGGCAAATCAATCAGCCGGCCCTCGATATCTGATATTAAAACATCCTGGGGGTTTTCCCGCGGTAAGACAGCCCCGATACATAGTCCATCCTCGATCCGGGAGGGCAGGTCTTTCATACTGTGAACCGCTATATCAATGCTCCCTGCCAGAAGCTCTTTTTCGATTTCCATGGTAAACAGCCCTTTATCACCTATTTTAGACAGAGCCACATCCAGGATTTTGTCCCCGGTGGTTTTTATTATATGGGTTTCAACCCGTAAATTGGGCATAGCAGCCTCTAAAGCGTTCTTTACATACTCGGCCTGCCACCGGGCCAACCTACTACCCCTGCTGCCCAGTCTTAACGTCTCCAATATCACTTTCCCCCATCTCTAACTGCAAATCAAACAATTTTTTGCTCACCTCAGCATACAAGTGTCCCTGATTGCTGCAGGCCATCTCTTTCAAGTTTACTACCGGATAATGCAAAAGTTGGTTGACAATATTGTTGGCCAGGATAGATATTACCTTTCGTTCGTAGTCGCTGGCATTCAGGCGATTAAATACTTTTTGCAATTCATTGTTTTTTATGGTTTCACCTTTTTGTTTTAAGGCAGAAATGACCGGCACTACATATAAGGTAGCCAGCCTTTCATTAAATTTCTCCAGCTCCTGGATAATGATATTCTCCGCCTGACGAGAGGCTTTTTTGCGTTGCAGATGATTTCCATCAATTACATTCTGCAATTCATCAATATCATAGATTTGTACGCCGGCTATGGTTTTTAAAGCAGGATCTATATCACGTGGAACCGCAATATCTATCATTATTATTCTCTGCCCGGCTCGGGATTTTAAAATATGGCCGCAGTTTTCCATACTGAGCACATAATGACTGGCAGAGGTACAGCTGATTACGATATCGGCTGTACTCAATTCAGCGGGTAGCATGTCAAAACGAACCGCCCGGCCAGATAAAAGTTCAGCCATAGCTGCTGCCTTTTCATAAGAGCGGTTAGATACAATTACTGAACTCAAGCCGTACTGCATAAGGTAACGGGTGGTTAATTCACTCATCTCTCCCGCACCGATTACGACCACACTTTTACCCTCTAAATTCCCCAGTTCACTGCGGGCCCTCTCTACCGCAGCTGAGCTAACTGAGATCGGGTGTTTATCTATATCGGTTTCGCTTCTTACTCTCTTGCCAACGCTTATAGCCTGCTGAAACAAAGCGTTTAAAACCCCGTCCGAAGCCCCTTTTTCCACAGCTGTCTTATAGGCTTCTTTGACCTGTCCCAAAATCTGCGATTCTCCCAATATCATAGAATCAAGTCCCGATGCAACTCGGAACAGATTCATTATGGCATCATAACAATTAGGCTTGTACACGAATTTATCCAACTTTTCCGGGTCCAGCCCGGAGAATTTAACCAGAAATTCATATAAAGCCTGCATACCTTTTTCGATATCCCGGCCTGTTGCATAAACCTCGGTACGGTTGCAGGTGGCTAGAATGACCGCACCTTCAATATCCCCCAGTTGCTTCAAAAATTTATAAGCTTGCTCCATAACACCACCAGTGACCGCCAGTTTCTCGCGAATCTCAAGTGGCGCTGTCCGGTGGTTTAATCCAACCAGTAAGACATACATCTTTTAACCTTCTCCCTAGCCCTTTCTTTTTCCCCCGCCTTGAGTAAATCAAGGATGTCTGAATAAACCAGTTCTTCAAAAATCTTCTTGCGGATTTCAATATCCTCAATGTGGTCTTTAATTAACTCTCTTTGCTCTCCCAGCATATCAACAAATTCCCCATATTCAGGAGTAATGATTTCTTCCAATTCGCTGCGCAGCCGACGAGCAAAGGCTGGGCTCTTCCCCTCGGTAGAAATTGCCAAAACCAGGGAATCGCGCCTCACTATAGAAGGAACAAAAAAATCGCAGTGGGGAGGATCGTCGACTGCATTAACCATAATACCTCGTTCACGGCACAGCCCACTTACCTTCTCGTTGATCTGCCCGTCGTCAGTAGCCACAAAAACTATAAAACTTTCTTCTAGATCCTGCGGTTCAAATTCTCTCCCATGCAATTCAATAAGCCCTTTATCAGCCCATGTTTGGATATTTTCTTCTACCCTGGGGCTGACCACCATTAGAGAAGCTCCATAATAGAGAAGATTGTCGATTTTCCGTTCAGCAACCTTCCCTCCCCCGATTACCAGGCACTTTTTATTCTTTAAATCAATGTATATCGGATATAACTTCACCATCACTGCCCCCGGATTTATGAAAAAAAGGCCTGAAGCCAGACCCCTCAATCAATTATTCATCCTTCTTCTCTTCTAATTCTTCCAGATCTTCATCTTTTGCTTTTCTGAAGTTTTGCAGGGCTTTTCCAACGGATTGTCCAACCTGTGGCAGTTTCCCTGGACCCACAATAATCAGTACAATAAGTAAAATGAAGCCCAGTTCCCAGGGACCGAAATTCCCTATTAAGCCGAACAAGGCATTCCCCTCCTTTACTTCTAATGTTTCATCGTATATTTAATATGTTAATGATATGCTTAGTTTTATGTTTATTGCCTTCCCTATACATACTGTTATTATGACAAAAAGGCCTTCGTTTGTAAAGAATTTAGAGCCCAGCCCAACTACCGCTGCGGGTATAAACGCTATATTTCACCATTATTTTCATTATTGCTTTCATCATCATTTTCCTCAGCTTCTCTAGCAGCACGCTTCTTTTTGCCAGCCCATTTTGATATACAGATACTAAGCTCAAATAAGATATATACCGGACCTGCCATCATAATCTGAGAAACCGGGTCTGGACCAGGAGTCAGGGCTGCAGCCAGAATTACTATAACAAGCAAAGCATATTTTCGGTTCTTGGCCAGCATTTCATGTTTTATTACCCCTATAAT
>CAZHHJ010000104.1:0-8489 GCA_964531295.1 uncultured Syntrophomonas sp. | reverse complement strand
TACATAAACCCGGAATACCGGCTCGGTCCCGGAAGACCGAATCAGAGTCCAGCTTCCATCTTCCATAATGATTTTTCGGCCATCTATTTCATTTATCGATGTAACTTTTACCCCCCCCAGGGTTTTGGGATTAAACTCTTGGATTTTTTCCAATATAGCCGCTTGGTCTCCTGCTGTAACCTTGATATCTATGCGTTCACTGCTGCTGTAGCCGTATTTGTGGCTGAATTCATCACTTAATTCCTGTAAACTCTTCCCGGTATAAGCGAGTAATTCAACGGCCAGCAGGCTGGCTAGAATACCATCCTTTTCAGGAATATGACCGAATATACTCATGCCGCCGCTTTCTTCGCAGCCCATTATACATCCCTTATCCCGCAAGGCTTCACTAATATATTTGAACCCTACTGGCGTTTCGATTACATTCAGGCCATTGCTGTGAGCGACTATATCCAGCATATGACTAGTGCCTGCTGACCGGCATACCGGTCCTCTCCATTTCCTGGTATTCAAGAGGTGGTCCAGCAGCAGGGGCATTAAACGATTGGCACTCACAAAATTACCGGCGCTGTCTACTATACCAAAGCGGTCGGCATCCCCATCAAGAGCCAGGCCGATATCGGCATTATAACTGACCACTGCTCTTTTCAAATCACCCAGAAGCCTGCTTAGCGGTTCCGGCATACTGCCCCCAAACATAACATCCCGGTGATTATTGATGGTTCGCACTTCGCATCCCAGTTCATCCAGTATTTTATCCAGGTACCCCACCCCCGCTCCATACATAGGGTTAGTAACCACCTTGATTTTTCGGTTTTTGAAATATTCAACTTGAAGTAATTTTAAAAGATGGCTTACATATTCATCATCTACTTCAATTTCTTGATACAAAGCCAGCTCAGCGGCTTTGGGCAGATCTAATTCATAAACTTTTTCTGTCTCCAGGACCCGGTTTATTTCCTCTTCTATGGCATCGGTTATATCCGGCAAGGCAGGTCCGGCATAATGGGGTATGAATTTTATTCCATTATACTCGGCGGGATTGTGGCTGGCAGTGATCATCAGGCCTCCCCCTGCTGCTCTTAAACGTACTGCGTAAGCAGTGACCGGCGTCGGACTCACCTTCCCCAGCAAAAATGTTTTTATTCCGTTACCGACCAGGACCCGAGCACATTCCTCGGCAAATTCTCGGGACATGAATCTATTGTCATATCCAATGATCAGGCCTTTTTTATTCATATTGCTGCTGTTCATGTAAGCCGCAATTCCCTGGGCCACCACCCGGCAATTGGCGCAAGTGAAATCCCTGGCAATAATGGCTCTCCAGCCATCGGTCCCAAACTTAATACTTGACATCTAAGTCCTCCTTAATGGATTGATTGGCCATATCGTCTCTAATTATGGTCGTGAAAATGTGAATATTTTTCTGTAATTAGCCCTGACGCAAGAATCTTCATAAGACCCGGAACCACAGTCATGATTTTATTCTTCCAGAGTAGCTGAATTATCATCCCCGCCCTTATCTATTGCACACCGAGGCGAGCATAAAGAAAATCTACTATAACTGTTACAATTCTGCTAGATGCTTTGCCATCCCCATAAGGATTAATGGCCCGGGCCATTTTATGATATTCCAGCTCATTGGCAATCAAAGTCCGAGCTTCGCCATATATCCGATCCCGATTGGTTCCTACCAGTTTAACGGTCCCGGCCTTAACTGCTTCGGGCCTTTCGGTGGTATCCCGCAGGACCAGTACCGGTTTACCCAGTGAAGGCGCTTCCTCCTGCAGTCCCCCTGAATCAGTCAGGACCAGATAGGACCTTTTCATGAGATTGGCAAAGGGTTCATAATCCAGTGGTTCTATTAGATGCAGGCGCTCCCGGCCCCCTAGCATGGATTCAGCAACTTCACGCACCACCGGATTTTTATGGACGGGAAATATTACTTCTATATCTTCAAACTCATCCAGGAGATCCAATAAGGCCCGGTATATGCGCTCCATGGGGCCGCCCCAATTTTCCCGGCGATGGGTAGTAAGCAATAATAGCCGGCGGTTAAAATCTATGCCGGATAATTCAGGTCCAAACTGGTAATCAGGCCGTACTGTCTGCATCAAGGCATCTATAACCGTATTGCCAGTGACCCATATTCTTAATTCTCCAATAGACTCCCGGATCAGATTGTCCCGATTAATGTCGGTGGGGGCAAAATGCAAATCAGCCAACTGAGTCGTAAGAGAACGGTTTGCTTCTTCCGGGAAGGGTGAATATTTGTTATAAGTACGCAGTCCTGCTTCTACATGGGCTACCGGTATCCTTTGATAAAATGCTGCCAGAGAAGCCGCAAAAGTTGTAGTAGTATCCCCATGTACTACTACCAGATCCGGCTTTTCCTTTTCCAATACTTCTCTAACCCCGTTCAATACCCCGGCAGTTATACTGTACAGATCCTGTTTTTCCCGCATCAAATCCAGGTCATAATCAGGTTCTATCTTAAAAAGCTGCAGGACCTGATCCAGCATCTCGCGATGCTGCGCGGTAACCAGAACCACCGTGTCAATATCTTCTACCTGCTTCAATTCCTTAATGACCGGAGCTAGCTTGATAGCCTCCGGCCTGGTCCCAAAAACTACTAATACTTTCCCCAAATGCACTACTCTATTCCTCCTAAAATCAAATCAGGTTGACAGCGGGACGGTTCTTCCTGTCAACTTTTATAATACCGGGTTGCTATGTTTTTTTTAGCAGCATTCAATGTAATCCCAGTATATCCTGATTAAATAGTGAACGCGGTAATCGTCCCCTATTCCTCTCTGCCGTTCTTACTTCTTTAGCATGGAAACCGGCAGTATATCTACCACCTTAAATACCAGGCAGTTCTTAAGCGGGAATGACGCATAAGCAGTATTATTAAGGCGCTCCTTTATGCGTTCAAAATAAGCACCTTCCTGCTGATCATCAGTCAACTCTACATATACCCGAATACCATCTTTGGTACTTTCATCCGCAGTTATCAGCACCAGGAAAACACCCTTGCCAGTTTCCTTTAAATTAGCATAAGTCTTTTCGGCTCCAAAGCGGGCACAGATGATAGTATTATTATCGATCATTTCCAGGATAGTGATTACTGCAATATTCACATTATAATCTTTATCCACCGTGCTCAAGGTAGTGGAAATGTAATTGGCATTAATCATTTCCCGGGCTTTTTCCAATAATAAATTGTCCATAGGTCCTCCTTGTCCATAATTGTTGTATTAAACAAGCATTTAGCATCATAGTAATATATTCCCAAGCTTAAGTCAAAATATTTAGGTCCACCGTCTCCCTCCGGTCCCGACAAAAAAGACAACGGGGATGGTACACTTGGTCCCCGTTGTCATTTCCTTATGCCATTCATCACCGCGTCGGTAAGTTGATCAGCCAGTCTCTCCGGATCGATGTCCCAGTCCTCCATGATATTGAAGGCCCAGATGGAACCTATTAAGCCGGCTATAATAAGGTAGACCAGCATATAATCTACTTCTTTTATTTCTCCCTGCCGTACTGCTCTATCTACAATTTGTTTTATCCATTTTTCTCGTTCCTGGCTAAGACTATGCATCCATTCTTTTAGTTCTTCCTCCATGGTCTCAGTATCCCAGAACAGTATCCGGGCTAATTTTTTCTTTTCTTTACTGAACTGGAAATGACTTTTGACTATTTCCCGGATTATTTCTTCAAAGCTGAACTCGCTGATCCTATCGGCCGTAACTGACCGGGAGTATTCTTCCCAGGATCTTATAATCATTTCATGAAATAAATGCAGTTTGCTGTCAAAGTATTCGTAGAGGGTGCCTTTGCCAATACCGGCCGTCTCCGCTATTTCTTCCATTCTGGCCCGGTTATAGCCGCAGCGGGTAAAAACTTCTACCGCCGCCATCAGGATGCGTTCCCTCTTATCCTCAGTCTTATTAATAAATTCCTTCATCTAAGCCCCCCCACCACCAAATATCGCATCTGTAGCTGTAAGCAGAAAACCACCCTTCCCCGGTGAGCAGACGAGGGCAACCGCCCCCGCCTCAACGCCAATATTACTCTGGATTTATTCTATGCTAAGCCCAGCGGGAACTGCCTTACCTTCAGTCTTTTTCTGTCGGCGGTTGCGCCCTATGTCATCGAAAATGGAATATACTACCGGCACCAGAACCAGGGTGATCAGGGTAGAAATCAACAGTCCTCCAATAACCACCGTAGCCAGAGGGGCCTGATATTCTCCCCCTTCGCCCATCCCGAGGGCTAGAGGCAGCATAGCCAGGATGGTACTGAAGGCGGTCATGAGTATGGGCCGTAACCTGACTCGTCCGGTTTCTATGATGGCTTCATCCCTATCCATACCCTTTTCGATCTGCTGTTTTAAATAATCGACAAATACTATGGCATTGGAAACAGATACCCCCACCAGCATGATTACCCCAATGAAAGCGGGTACGCTTAAGGCCCGGCCAGTTAAGAACAAAGCCAGAATTATACCGATTATAGCGGTGGGTATGGAGAACATAATAACAAAGGGACTGAAGAAAGATTCATACTGTACAGCCATAACCGCATAGACCAGAATAATGGCCAGTATCAGGGCCAGAGCCAGATCCCCAAAGGTATCCATCATCTGCTGGTTTTGCCCAGCATATTCTACTTCATATCCGGCTGGCAAGTCTATTTTTTCCACTCCCGCTTTGATATCATCCATTACACTTTTTAAATCTCGATTCAACAGAGAACCATTGATGTTAGCTATTCTCACCTGATCCTGACGGCTGATGGAGATGGGACCCTGTTCCACCTTAAAAACAGCTAGTTGAGATAGCTTTACTCCCATCCCCATGGCATTCCTAATAGTCAGGTTCTTCAAGTAATCGATATCCTTGACCTGCTCGGAAGGATAGCCAACCCGGACATCCACCTCTTCTCCTTCTATACGATACTGGGTAGCTACCGAACCCTGCATAGATGCATTAATAGCCGAAGAAACCTGCATAGGAGTCAAACCATAGGCTGCGGCCCGGTCGCGGTCAATATGAATCTGCAGTTCAGGTGAACCATCAGTCAAGGAAGATACCACTTCCCTGGTGCCTGGCACATCCCTTACCACTTCCGCTACCTGTGTGGAAAGGTCTTTTAAAACCTGCAGATCATCACCAGTTACCTGGATAGTGATGGCACTGCTGCCAGACATCATACCACCCGAAGTATCCATTCCACTGACCTCAATCTTGGCTCCGGGTATGTCAGTCATCAGTTGACGAATATCATCGGTCATTTGATTTACGTCTTTAACCCGTTCATCCCGGGGGCAGAGTTTTACATACATGGTGGATACATCGGTGTGAGAACCCGAACCCATGAGCATTACCGAGGAGGAACCCACACTGGAAAATATCAGCTCCACCTCCGGTATAGAATGCAGGCGTTCTTCCACCTGCCTGCTCACCTCATCGGTACTGGCTATATTGCTTCCTTTATCCGTCTCTATATTAATAGATATTTCCCCTGAATCCATGGCGGGCATAAATTCGGCCCCAACCAGAGGAATTAAAGCCAAGGATCCCACCATCATCAAGGTAACTATTGCCACTACCCGGCGGCGGTGCTTCAAAGCAGATTTTAATAAATGGCTGTAACGCTCACTGAGTCCGTCAATCCAACGGCTGAAACGGTCGGTGAGCTTTTTACCCTCGCCGATATTGCGAGCATCCAATTTTGCCATGGTTTCATCAGTAAGCATGCGGGAAGCCAGCAAGGGTATAATGGTTAAGGAAACGAATAGTGAAGCCAGAATAGCGCAGCAGATGGTAAGGGCCAGGGGTCTAAACAATATAGAGGTTAAACCCTGCACATAGGCGATAGGAGCAAAGACCGCAATGATAGTAAGAGTAGCGGCAATTACAGCTCCCCCCACTTCCGAGGCACCCTTTTGCGCTGCCAGCATGGGTGGTTCACCCATCTGCCGATGACGATAGATGTTTTCAAATACCACTATGGAATCATCCACTATCCGGCCTACCCCTAAAGCCAGGCCCCCCATAGTAATTAAATTGACTGTACTCTTGGTGAAATACATCAATATAAAGGTAGCAATTATAGATATCGGTATAGACATGAAAATAATAAGGGTGCTGCGCCAATTGCGTAGGAAAAGAAAGATGACCAGAACAGCCAGCAGGGCTCCTTCTAATATCATCTTCTCCGTATTTTGAATGGCCTCTTGCACATATTTAGCCTGATCCATAACCACGCTGATTTCCAGATCTACATCCAGTTCCTGTTTAATTTTATCCAGCTCTCGGCCCACTTGTTTGGAAGCCGATACGGTGTTGGCCCCGGTCTGTTTCATACAGTGAATGCCGACCGCGGATTCCCCATTCACTCTGGTATATTGGGTGGTTTCTTCGTAACCATCCTTGATTTGCGCGATATCTCCCAGACGCAGGTTCTGGCCAGTAGCAGTCAAAATACGTACCTCGGCGATATCGTCTATTGATTCAAACTGCTGCAAGTTGCGCACATAATACTTGCGTTCACCCTGTTCATACTGCCCCCCGGACATATTGAAGTTCTCCGCTTGCAGCACTGCTACCACCTGGGCCAAGGATAAATTATAGTTTTCCAGCTTAACCGGGTCTACTTCTACACTAACCTGCCGGACATTCCCTCCGGTAATATATACTGAAGCTATTTCCGGTATGCGGGAAAGCCGAGGTTCGATAATATCTTCGGCAATATCTTGCAGTTGTTCCAGGCTCTCTCCCCCGCTTATCCCGATCTGCAGGATAGGCATCATATTGGGGTCCATCTTTACTACCATGGGTTTGCCGGCCCCGCTGGGTAAAAAGCTTTCGATAAAGGATATATTTTCCCGAATATCCAGCATGGCACTGTCCATATTGGTGCCCCAGTCGAACATAATCAGAACCACTGAACTTCCTTCACTGGAAGTTGATTGAATTTCTGTGATGCCACTGAGACTGTTCAGCGAACCCTCCATGGCTTTGGTAACCTGGGATTCTACTTCCTCTGGTCCGGCTCCAGAATAGCTGGTTATAACTGCTGCCATGGGAAAGTTCATATCTGGCAGCAGGTCAACCGAGGTCCGGGAAAAGGAGAAGAATCCTAATATCAATATAACTGAAACTATAATAATAACACTTACCGGCCGGCGGGTAGAAAAGTTTACAAGTTTCATTATTTTTCACCCCCGGTGATTACCCTGACCTTGCTACCATCACCCACCAGGGTATTGCCTTTCTCTATCACCCGCTGGCCTTCTTTCAGACCTTTGAGTATCTGTATATAGCGGCTGCTCTCTATGCCGGTTTCTACCTCCAGTATACGAGCCCGGCTCTCTTCATCAACTATGAACACCACTGATTTGCTGCCTTTAGGTATTACCGCATTGCGCGGCACGCAAAGCGCTTCTTCTGCAGAAAGCGTTGCTAACGCCACCTGGGCAAACATACCAGATCTCATCACATTGCCCGGATTGTCCATTATTATCTTAACCATATAATTTCTGCTGCTGGGATCAGCAGCGACGGATACACTGCTCACTTTTCCCGGGAAAGGTTCCGGGCGAACCGCGCTGACCGTCACCTGAACCTCACTGCCGGGCTGAATATGAGAAATCTCGGATTCACTTACCTGAACTTCGACTTCCAGGCGGGAAGTATCGCTAATAACCGCTGCCGGCATCTGCGGGCTGGCGTTTTCCCCCAGGGAAAGGGAGATAGTTCCTACCACACCGTTAATCGGCGCTGTTACGCTACAGTTGCCTATACTATTTTGGGCCTGCTGCAGGCCGGCCCGGGCCTGTTCTATCGCTGCTTCGGCACTGCCAGAATTCAGAGTATCATACTGGGCTGAGGCGGCTTCCAACTGGCTATCTGAGACCGCCCCGCTCTCGTGCAGAGCCAAAGTCCTTTCATAATTGGCCAGGGCGGCTGCTTTTTGAGTCTCATTGGCCTTTTTACCAGCTTCCGCCATGGCTACCGCCGCCTCAGCCTGCCTGACACCAGCCTGATAATCCGAACTATCCAGAGTCAATAGAACCTGTCCCTGCTTTACATAATCACCGGGCTGCACATTAATAGCGATTACCCGGGCAGCTGCTTTGGCCATAACATTGACTTCGTTGATCCCGCGAATTATGCCTGAATATTGAGACGTTTTAGCTATGTACTGGATTTGGGCCTGGGCCACCTTCACTGTTAATTCCGATTCCTTAACCATCTCCTGGCCTTTACCACAGCCATTCAGCAAAAGAGTTAAAAGCAACAGTATCAGCAGCAGGCTGATTGTTTTATTATCCTTAATCACTTGATACCCTCCCAAATTCTCCATTTATGATTTCCGACCGGCTGGTCAGTCTGTTAAAATTATATCGTACCTTATCGGAATTGGTCAAGGCAACTCAAGGGGACGGTTCTCCTGAGTCCGTCATGACGGACTCAGGA
>CAZHHJ010000103.1:0-8609 GCA_964531295.1 uncultured Syntrophomonas sp. | reverse complement strand
GGTTCTTGCGGTTGCGCAACCGCAAGAACCGTCCCCCTGGTTTGCTTGACTATATTGAGTAAATGCTTTAGTATACAACCATGATAGACAAGGGGGAGCTGGACCAATCCGGCTGAGAGTGGACATAATGGTGTCTTAACCCTGGAACCTGATCTGGGTAATGCCAGCGTAGGAAACATACTAGTGACCTTAACTGCTAATTACCCCCCGGGGTTTTTGAGCAGTTATTTTATTTAAGAGGAGGTTTTTAAAATATCACTCTCCAACGTAAGTCTGCAAATACTGCCCGTTGTACCCGAAGAAAAGATTTATGATGTGGTGGACAAGGTAATTGAACTTATACAAAACTCGGGAGTAAATTATCTGGTTGGCCCGATGGAAACTACCATGGAGGGCGACCTGAAAGAACTCCTGGACCTGGTCATTAAAGCCCAGGATATTTGTGTTGAAGCCGGTTCCCCCAGGGTCATATCCATAGTAAAAATTGATTATAAACCAGACGGAGTGAGTATGAATGAGAAGATCGGCAAATATAGGATTTAGCCTTTTGCCTGCTTTTAGCCTGCTTCTGCTCTTAATCATTTGGGAAGCGGCAGTACAGGTGAATAATATGCCGCCCTGGCTGCTGCCAGCACCTTCCCGGGTTATCAAGACCATGATGGAAGTATGGCCGATGCTGCTTTATCACACTACCGCTACCCTGCTGGAAACCGGCTATGGCTTTTTATTGGCTATAAGTCTGGCTTTGCTAATAGGCCTGGCACTGGATAATGTGCCTTTGTTGAAACAGGCTGTCAATCCTGTCCTGATCATCTCCCAGACCGTTCCCCTAATAGTCTTGGCGGTACTTTTGCCCCTGTGGTTTGGCTGGGGCATCTTACCCAAAGTATTGATTGTAATGCTGGTATGTTTTTTTCCCATAACTATTAATCTCATGAAAGGTTTGGATTCGGTAGACCCCGATCAGCTCAGTCTCTTCCGTTCCATGGGTGCTGGCCGCTGGGAGACTTTTAAAATAGTAAAATTCCCTGCCGCTATGCCGTCCTTTTTCGCCGGTGTAAAGATATCTGCTACCTACAGCATTATGGCGGCAGTAATATCTGAATGGGTTGGTGCGCAAAGAGGCCTGGGGTATTTTATGACTATACAGCAGAAAAGTTTTGCTATTGATAAAGTACTGAGCGCAGTTATTGTCATCTGCCTATTAAGCCTGCTGCTGGTAAAGCTGGTAGATGTGATTGAGTATGTGCTGGTACCCTGGAATCGAAAAAAGATAAGTAATCCTGACTATTAAATTTATATCAAGGGGGTTTTTACACCTATGAAAAGAATTTTATCGTTAATGCTGATATTATCCTTATTATTGCTGCCCGCCGGATGCACCCGGAACAATACTCAAGATGATAATTTACAGAAGGTTACGGTCTTGCTGGATTGGTTCCCCAATACTAATCACACCGGCTTATATGCCGCTAAAGACCTGGGTTATTATGAAGACGTCGGCCTGGATGTTGAAATTATTCAGCCTTCCGAAGGCGGCACCGCCCAATTAATAGGCGCCGGGCAGGGAGATTTTGGGGTTAGTTACCAGGAAGAGGTCACTATTGCGCGCGCTCAGGACATTCCCGTGGTGGCGATTGCGGCCGTAATACAGCATAACACTTCTGGTTTTGCCGCTCCGGCAGATAGGAATATCACAACTCCGGTTGATTTTGAAGGGAAAACCTACGGGGGATGGGGTTCCCCGGCTGAAATAGCCATGATCAAAGCCTTGATGGATAAATACCAGGCTGATATCAGCCAAGTCAATTTCATTAATATTGGCTCAGCCGATTTTTTCACCAGTATGGAAAAGGATATTGATTTTTCCTTGATATTCTGGGGCTGGACCGGTATAGAAGCAATAAATAAGAATATTGAGCTCACTTTCATCCCGCTGAATCAGGAGATTGATGCCCTGGATTTCTATACCCCAGTTTTAATAACTAACGAAGATAAAATTGCCTCAGACCCCGAATTAATAAAGAAGTTTATGCAGGCCACCAGCAAAGGTTATGAATATGCCATAGCATCTCCTGAAGCAGCAGCCGCTTTGCTGATAAAAAATGTTCCCGAATTGGATAGTGAGCTGGTTAAAGCCAGCCAGCAGTACCTGGTTGAGCAGTATCAAGCTGAAGCTGAACGCTGGGGAGAAATGCAGTTGGGGGTTTGGAAAAATTATGCTGATTTCATGTACGAAAATGCTCTGATCGAAAACAATATTGAGCCACAAAAAGCCTTTAGTAATGAATTTTTACCCTAGATTATAATTTGCGGACCAGGAATTCGCAGTCTTCACTGATCTGTAATCCCCGGTAAAGATAGGACGATTTAAATGGCCAAAATAATTGCAGATAAAATTAGCAAAACCCTGAATGGACTGCATACCCTGGCAGACATATCCTTAACGTTAGGGGAAAATGAAATAGTGGTGGTCTTGGGTCCGAGTGGGTGTGGCAAAAGCACCTTATTAAACATCATATCTGGATTGCTGATCCCAGATAGCGGAAGTATAAAGATAGATGGAGAAGACTGGACCGGGAAAACTGCTCGAGTCAGTTATATGCAGCAGAAAGACCTCCTGCTGGACTCTCGCCGCATACTAGATAATGTAACTATTCCTTTGTTATTAAAAGGGATGCCCAGAGCAGAAGCTCATGACCATGCCCGAAATTATTTGGCTGACTTTGGCCTGGAAGCATTTACTCATTATTATCCCCGTCAGCTATCGGGGGGCATGCGGCAGAGAGCAGCCCTGCTGCGCACCTATCTTTTTGCCAGCGACATACTGCTTCTAGACGAGCCATTTGCGGCCTTGGATGCCATAACCCGTAGAAAAATGCAGCTGTGGTTATTGGAACTGTATAAGCGTTATCGATCTTCTATCCTCTTTGTAACTCATGATATAGAAGAAGCCCTGCTGCTGGCTGACCGGATATATATTTTAAGCAAACGTCCGGCCACAGTCAGGTGCGAATTGTTAATTGACCAAAGATACGGGGTAACTGCTGCAATGAAAAACCAATTATTGGCTATCTTAGAGGAGGAAAGTAATGACGTTTTTTAAAGATGGACACGCTACAAGCCACCCTGACCGCCACCGAAAAGCCCGGTTTTATTATAGCGGTGTAGGAAAAACCTGCAGTAGGATAGCCACTGCAGCTATCCTACCTCCTTACGGCTGATAGAGTTTTCCCACATCTTGCAGCGGTCGCCCCAGTAGGCCAGGGCTTCCTGGCCTCTCTTGATACATACTACTTCACACATGTTGGGACAGCCTTTGCATTCAAAACTGCTGCTGTTAAACTGCCCTTCGGTGATAAAGCTATCCCCTTTAAAGGCGCTGGCACAGCTGTGTTCTTCTACGTATTCCTGAGCCAGTATGGCCGCTCCTACCGCTCCCATAACATCGTGATAAGCTGGGACTTGTACCTCCATCCGCAGAACTTTTTCAAATGCTTTCTTCAGTCCGGCATTGGCAGCCACTCCCCCCTGGAATATAACCGGCGCTTCAATTTTTTTACCTTTACCAACATTATTTAAATAGTTTCTGACCAAGGCTTCGCATAAACCCATCAATATATCTTCGATAGGATAGCCCATCTGCTGCTTATGTATCATGTCAGACTCGGCAAAAACCCCGCAGCGTCCTGCAATTCGGACTGCTTGTTGGGATTTCAATGCTGCTGGGCCAAAATCCTGTATGGAAATGTTTAAGCGGGATGCCTGTTGATCCAAAAATGATCCGGTACCTGCTGCACACACAGTATTCATGGCAAAATCACTTACTATGGTATCCTGCAAAATGATCATTTTGGAATCCTGTCCGCCTATTTCGATTATAGTCCGGGCATCAGGATAGAAATGAGACGCAGCCACCGCATGGGCGGTGATTTCATTTTTTACCACGTCAGCCCCTAAAATGATGTCGGCCAGGTGACGGCCGCTCCCAGTGGTACCGACCCCTTGGATATTGACCTTTTCATCCATCTTATCTACTAGCTGTTTATATCCTTGTTTTACCGCTTTCACCGGATTTCCTTCAGTTCTCATATATATCTTTTCCAGCACATTCGAAAATTTATCGGTTAGAATAAAGTTACTGCTGACCGATCCAATATCAACTCCCAGGTAACAATACAATTTTTTCCCTCCTTAGCGTACTAAAGCTGTCCGGGTCTTTTTTCTTTTCAGCATATCCGTAAACGCTTCCATGCGAGTCTGAATACCAGCCGCGCCGGCATGCTCATCAAAGTATAAAGTCATACAGGGAATACCTTCTTCTTTGCTGACACTGCCTAGCACTGATTGGGCCACAATCTCCGGCATACAGGTTAAGGGCCCCAGCTGAATAACTCCGTCGTATTTTTTCCGGGCATAATCAACCGTAGAACCCACCGTTTCCAACCCATGCCCGCCCACAGAACAATTCAGATAAGGCCGGGCACATTTGACCAGGTGTTTGCGATGAGACTTTTTAACTAGGCTACCAAGCAGGTGATCATTAAGCCAATCACTGATGAAGATGGAATTATCCACTTCCACATTTAATCTGCCCAAACAGCGGGCTATACTGTAATTGGCCATGGGCTCCAATACCGTATATATCTCTCCGACCAAGCCAATTTTCAATGGTTGGACTCCGGTCAAAGGGATTTGCTTTAGCCCTTGCAGGTATTTGGCAGAGATCTGGTCTACGGCATTTTTATCCTGGGCCGGGGTGATTTCCAGCAAACCCTGATCATATATATCTTCAACTTGCTTTTTGTCTATCGCCCGGGGCAGTACATAAGCAAATTCTTTTTCCAGTTCTTCAACTGCCTGCAGTTTATACCAGGCAAATTTAACCGCCTTAAAAGCCTCCCAAACACTGACATTCTGGCCCAGGGCCTGCAATTGTTGGAAGAATCCGGAGACTCGGGAATCAGGCGCTTCCAGTATCACCATTTCAAAATTAAATCCCAAATCTGCGAGAATGTCTCTTTCTACCTGGGCATATAATCCAAAACGGCAGGGCCCCCATCCACCTGCCATTAGAATGGTGTCGGCTCCCATTTCCAAGGCCTCGATAAAGTTGCCCAGATTTATCTTCAGAGGCATACAGGCAAATTCCGGACAGTACTTGACTCCCAATTCAAAAGTTTTCTTAGTTATAGGCGGTGGAGGTATGACCTCCAGTTTTAATTTCTCCAGCATGGTTCTAATCGCAATATGGGCATTACCCATATGTGGAAAGGTGATCTTCAATTTGCTGTCGCCTCCTTCGCCTTAACATGTCACAAAAAGCCTCCAGCCTGGTTATCAGGCCTCCTTCCCCGGTGTGTTCATCGATAACGATCAGCATATAGGCTTTCTTACTCAATTTCCGCTCGATGATTTCCCCAATAAAGGAATCCGGACCACAAGCGAAACAGGCCACATAAATGATGCCATCGATATCGGCCGTTTTCTCCATTTTAAGTGCGCTGCCTACCATCTTCCGTCCCAGAGTCCAGAAAACCCTTTTAGGCATAAGCGCGGCTTCCTGTTCTACCTGATCAATTGCTAAGGCCTCCGGAAGAACTACGGTACAGCCCATTTCTCTCAAACGCTTAATTATATTCATACTAATGGCTTCATCATAAAGAGAATAGCCATGGCCCAGTACGCCAATCCGCAGATTTCCATCCAACTGCTCTGCTATATCCTCGCCCTGCCATATATCTATTGCTTCAGCCATGGTATAGCCCTGGGAGGCTATAGCACGGCAATATGCCAATTCTTGCTTACCATGTTCATAAGCATCATTAATTGTGCTGCTTTTTTTTGTGAATAGTTTCCCGACTTTATGTACCTGATCTCTAAAGAACCGATCCGAACGGCTTAGATCCACCGTAATATCAATTAACGGTGGGAGATTATTAATAGCAGCTCTTAGCATATCCGGCACTCCCATAAATTTAGGGCATATATAGCTCCGCTGCTCTATACTCACCAAACGGGGTACGAACAGGTAATCCAATTCATAGCTGCACAATTCTTTTACATGACCGAAATATACTTTGATAGGAAAACAGGTTTCATCCACTGCGCTATCAATCCCCTGATCTATAGTTGTCCGGTTGGTTTTTGGGGAAAGGATGACTTGGGCTTCTAAATCACTAAAAAAGGTCTTATATAAGGGATAATAATAGTAATAGAATAAGCCCCGCGGTATACCCACCTTTTTCATAACCACTTTTTCCTCCTTTTTATGGACTGGCGCTGGCTGTCTGCTGTTATCCAAGGGATGAAAAACATCCGGTCTCTTTAAGCAGCTTTTGCTTTAATCCCGGGGATTAAACAGTACCGCAGCCACATAACCAAAAACGATAGCGCAGGTAATGCCTGCCGCAGCAGCTTCAACTCCTCCGCTGAATGCGCCCAGTAATCCTTTGCTTTCCACTGCTTTTAAAGTTCCCTGGACCAGAAGATGCCCAAACCCTGATAGAGGTATGGTGGCGCCGGCTCCTACTGCATCGACCAAGGGTTGATAAAGCCCTAAGCCACTCAGGATAGCACCAATGGAAATGTAACCAACCAGAATATGCCCGGGGGTAATGTTGGACTTGGTAAAATCCATGACCAATTGACCTATCAAGCATAAGACACCGCCACCCAGAAAAGCCATGTAAAGTGCTGTCATTTTAAGTAATTACCTCCTAAGCCATCTATTTGCTGTTTAATTTTCAATAGCTATGGCGTGAGCAATACCAGGTATGCTCTCTCCTTGAAAGGCCATAGTGGGACTCATCAATGCTCCGGTAGCGACCAGCAGCATTTTATTAATCTCCCCTTTTTGCATCTTCTTTAACAAAGGTCCGCACAACATGGCGGCTGAACATCCACATCCGCTTCCACCAGCATCGACATCCTGTTTTTCATCATAGAGCAACACCCCGCAATCGCTGTAATTGGGCTGAGGAGAGAGGCCATCCCGAATAAACAGCTGTTCCGCCAGGGCCATTCCTACCCGGGCTAGATCGCCGGTTACCACCAGGTCATAATAATCAGGGCAAAGGCCTAAATCGCTTAAGTGAGTCTCCAGGGTATCTGCAGCAGCCGGGGCCATAGCGCTCCCCATATCGGCCACGTCATTCTGCCCCATATCAACCACTTTACCAATGGTTGCAGCAGTTATCCGAGGACCAACTCCCGCCCACTCCAGCACTACTGCCCCGGCGGCGGTCGCAGTCCACTGCGTACTGGGAGTGGATTGGGTGCCCTGCTCGGTGGGAAAACGATACTGCCGGGACGCTGCATAATGGTGGCTACAGGTGGCAGATACCAAACGGTTAAAGTAATTCCCATCGATGAACATGGCTCCTACCAGCAAAGCTTCAGCCATAGTCGAACAGGCGCCATATAATCCCAAGAAAGGGCGGGCCAGTTCTCGGGCCGCATAATTGGATGAAACGGTTTGATTTAATAAATCACCGGCTAAAATTAATTCGGCATCATCAACCTGTAAATTTCGCTTATCAAGTGATAATTTCACCGCTTCACGCAGCATTTTTTTCTCGGCCTTTTCCCAGGTATCCTCGCCAAACATATAATCTCCCAGGATCTGATCGAAATCCTGGCCCCAGGGTCCTTCGCCTTCCTTGGGGCCAACTATCGAGGCCCAGGAAGTAATAATCGGTGTTTTTTCAAAAACCACGCTTTGGCTGCCTCTTTTTTTATATCCCGGCATCATATACCACCTTTATATCATTTCGTACTGCTTTTGCTGGCCTTCAGAAGAAATTAAACGATGATCCTTTAAGCAGTAAGATTCTTCACTTCGTTCAGAATGACACTATGCTGCGTTCATCCTGAGCACCCATCCTGTCATCCTGAGCACCCAGCCTCTCATCCTGAGCGCAGCGAAGGATCTTCTCCATTGTTACCGCTTACTTCATAGAAAGCAGAAGTACCCTCCCCTTGCTTCTTATCAACTTAGAAATACCTTGATTAACCCCACCACTACTGAGATCGCAAAACCAAATACCAGGGTCGGGCCAGCTACGCTAAATATTCTGGCTCCTACCCCGAAAATATATCCTTCTCTTTTAAATTCCATAGCGGAAGCTACAATAGCATTGGCAAAACCGGTGATAGGAACGATCGAACCGGCCCCGGCTTTTTTCCCCAATTCATCATAAATACCTATGCCAGTAAAAAATGCCGCCAGGAAAATCATTATGCAGGAGACGGATGAACCCGCATCACTTCTGCTCATTCCCAGGGAAAGCAGGTAATTTACCAGCAACTGGGCAAAAGCACAGATCAACCCGCCTACCATGAACGCCCAGATACAATTTTTCAATATATCCGCTTTGGGCTTAATCTGATCCACCAGATCCTGATATTCCTCCTGCTCTATTTCTTTCATCTTTTGACTGTCAACGCTCACGGCTAATCGCCTCCTGATATAATATTATTGGCCTTTGTTACCGAACTTATTCATATGCTTCCAAAACTAAAAAAGAGCCTTTGCAGGCTCTCGGCGGGTTCTTTTATTATATGAGGGAATTATTCTAAAACCGTTTTCAATTTCTTGATAGCGGTTT
>CAZHHJ010000102.1:0-8698 GCA_964531295.1 uncultured Syntrophomonas sp. | reverse complement strand
TAGTTATTGATGATCAGGTTAAGAAAGTAATCAGAGACTGTTTTGACATTGCTCCATTGCATAATCCACCTAATCTGATGGGGATTGATGCATGTCAAAGACTGATGCCCAACGTAAAACACGTAGCAGTTTTCGATACTGCGTTCCATCAGACGATGGAGCCTGCTAATTACATGTATGCTATTCCTTACGAAGCATACGAGAAGTACCGTATCAGAAGATATGGCTTCCATGGTACTTCCCATTATTATGTGGCCCATCAGGCCGCTGAAATGCTGGGCAAACCTTATGAAGAATGTAAGATAATCACTCTTCATCTGGGTAATGGAGCAAGTATGGCAGCTATCAAGGATGGCAGGGTAATTGAAACTTCCATGGGATTCACTCCATTGGAAGGATTGGTTATGGGAACCAGATCCGGCGACATAGATCCGGCCATAGTATTTTTCCTTATGGACAAATTAAGCATGGATTCCCAGGAAGCTAACAATTACTTCAATAAAAAATCCGGTATGCTGGGATTATCTGGAGTATCCAACGACCTACGAGACGTATTGGAAGCGGCTGCATCAGGTAATGAGAGAGCCCAGATTGCTCTGGACGTATACTACAGTGCCATTAAAGGATACATTGGAAGTTATTTTGCCCAGCTGAATGGCTGTGACTGCATTATATTTACTGCTGGCGTGGGCGAAAATGCCATTGACGTCAGAGCCAATATCTGTGCCGACCTTGAAGCGCTAGGAATTGTAATGGATGTAGAAAAGAATAATGTAAGAGGCAAGAAAATCGATGTAGCAACAGCAGATTCAAAAGTCCGCATATTTATAATACCTACTAATGAAGAACTGGTAATTGCCAGGGATACCTACAACCTTACCAAGTAGTTTGATTTTGAAGAAGTGAGGTGGGAGTCGAGCCCACCTCACTTTTAATTTGTGAGTGAATGGGAACCGCTCATTTGACTCGCAGGGTATGAACCTGGACAGGTTGACAATAATAATAGGTGCAGACTATAATTAATCTGGTGTTTTTTGTGGGGGTATGGTATGAAAGTTGATTTGAAATCGCTGCTGATGGGCAGCATGGAATCGGGAGAGTTTCATCTCACTGGCCGGGGCAGGGATTTATTCTTGTCCGATATAGGTGGCAGGTTTATGGAAGAGCTGGATGTTCATCTAATTATCGAGAATACCGGCCAGCTCTTTGTTGGCCGCGGACAGGTCTCGACCACCATTGCGTTAACTTGCGGGCGTTGCCTGGAAGAGTTTGAATATTCAATCATAAGTGACCTGGACTTTACTGCATCTGAATCATTAAGATATGGGGACGCGGATGAATGCATTCTGATTCAAGATAAAGAGCTGGAGATTATGCCCCGGATAGAGGAAGAAATATTTTCCGCTCTGCCGTTGAACCCCTTGTGCAGTGAGGAATGTAAAGGTTTATGCCCGCTTTGCGGGATCAACAGAAACTTGAGCATTTGCAGCTGTGAAAAAAATGATATTGATCCTAGATGGGAGAAATTAGAAAAACTGAAATAGAGTAGGGAGGTTAAGAGAAATGGGTGTTCCCAAGAGAAGGCATTCTAAATCTCGGAGTAATAAACGAGCTGCAGAATGGCGTAAGATTGATAAACCTGGCCTGGTTGAATGTCCCCAGTGCAAGGAATTAAAATTACCTCATCACGCATGTTTAAGCTGCGGATATTATAAAGGTAAATCGGTAATGTAATATGTAGGAAAGCTCAAAAAGTAAGATTTAAGGCACCAGGCCGAAAGCTTACTTTTTGTTTTTGGTGCACATATGTACTCAAAATGCAATAAAAATATGTTTGAATACCTGAACATACGAGGAGGAATATGATGAGAATTGCAGTTGATGTAATGGGCGGCGACTATGCTCCTGCGGAGGTAATAGCTGGTGCGTTAGAGTGGGCGAAAGACACTTCTAACCAGGTAATTCTGGTGGGCAAGCGAGAAAATATACTAAATGAACTGAAACAATATACTTATGATGAATCGTTGCTTACTATAGTAAATGCCAGCCAGGTTATAGGTATGGACGAATCGCCAGCCCTGGCTCTGCGCAAGAAAAGGGATGCCTCGATAATAGTGGCCACCGGGTTGGTAAAACAAGGGCTGGCCGATGCAGTTATTTCCTGCGGCAGTACTGGGGCCCAAATGGCTGCTGCGCTATTTTTATTAGGCAGAATAGAGGGAGTAGAACGTCCTCCTATAGGGATCTCGATTCCTAATCAAGCCGGAGGGACTACTTTGCTAATGGATGTAGGGGCCAATGTTGATTGCAAAGCTTCACAACTGCTGCAATTTGCTGCCCTGGGCAGTTCGTACGCGGCTTCGGTTCAAGGGATAAAAAATCCCCGAGTGGCTCTTTTAAATAATGGTGAGGAAGAAAGTAAGGGCAATAGTGTATGCGTAGAAGCCTATGCCTTATTGAAGGAACAGAAAACTCTGAATTTTATCGGCAATATAGAAGGACGAGATTTGTTCAATGCCATAAGCGATGTTATAATTTGTGACGGATTTACGGGGAACGTTGTACTCAAGAGTATAGAAGGTCTGGTGATATTTATGGCTAGACTAATAAGCTCCGAGTGCGGTATGGTTCCCAGGGCTATAGCGAAATTAGATTATACCCAGGTGGGGGGAGCACCCTTGCTGGGCGTGAAGGGGATTAGCGTGGTTTGCCACGGAAGTTCCAGGCGCAATTCGGTGTATAGCGGAATAAATATTGCCAGTGAGTGCATCAAGAACAATATGATGCAAATGCAGCAAGAAACCATAAAAAGTCTGGTTTGATTTAAAGGATTTTTTGTAAGTTATTAAGAATCGATATATATGAGGATGCAGTGTATTTACTAATATTATGGAGGTTATGAAGATGGAGGAATTTATTGAGCTGGCCAGAAAAATTCTTGCCGAACAGTTGGACCGGGAAGCCCATGAAATTACGCTGGAGACTACTTTTGAGGATCTGGATGCTGATTCCATAGATATTGTGGAATTAATTATGGCTCTGGAAGATACTTATGATGTGGAATTCCCGGAGGAAGACCTGGGGGATTTTCCAGATTTCGGTTCCCTGGTACAAGCACTCTATTTCTATATTCAGAAGGCGAAAAATGAGCAGTGAGAGAAATCTGGTTCTGGAATTCACCAATAACATTAATATTCAATTTAATAATTATGATTTAATTTATATGGCCTTAATACACCCTTCTTATTCACAGGAAAAAAGTTCTGCAGGTAATAATCAACGGCTGGAATTCCTGGGTGATGCGGTCCTTAATATTATTGTGGCTGAGTACCTTTACAATAATTATATGGAAAAAGCTGAAGGCGAATTAACCAAAATAAGAGCCCGGGTAGTATGTGAGAGATCCTTAGCTGAAGTAGCCAGAACTATTGATCTGGGGCAATATCTGCTCTTGGGTAAAGGTGAGGAGATGTCCGGGGGGCGTAAGAGGAAGTCCATTCTGGCCGATGCAGTTGAATCGGTAATTGGTGCTATATATCTTGATCAGGGTTATGAAAAGGCAGCTGAATTCATTCTAACTCACCTGGAGGGTTTGATAAAAGAAGCCTCCCAGGGTGATTATTATGACTACAAATCCAGACTGCAGGAACTGGTGCAGGGGAAAAATAAACAGAATGTATATTATGAAATAATAGACGAAAGCGGACCTGCCCACGCCAGATTATTCATGGCAGGAGTATATTATCAGGGGCAGTTGTTGGAAACCGGCAGCGGGAAAAGCAAAAAGGAAGCAGAGCAGAAAGCTGCTGAGGCAGTTTTAAACGATGAAAAAGTTCTGCAGGCCCTGGACAAGGTTTTGAAATATGAAACATTATAATATACCCATCTTCATTCCCCATCTGGGCTGCCCGTTCAATTGTATATTCTGCAATCAAAAGAATATCGCCCAGCATGAACCGGCTCCTGAATCCCGAGCAGTACCCATCATGGTACAGCGAGCTTTGGATACTATTCCAGCTCCCAGGTCGGAACGAGAAATAGAAGTAGCCTATTTCGGAGGCAGTTTCACCGCCCTGGATAAAAAACTGCAGGAGGATTACCTGCTGGCCCTTAAAGCATTTATTGATGAAGGGTCCATAGATGGTATTCGCATATCAACCCGTCCTGATTTTATTGACCATTCAATCCTGGACTTTCTTATTGAAAATGGTGTTAAAACTATCGAATTAGGAGTTCAATCTTTAAAAGACCAGGTTCTGCAGGCTTCGGCCCGAGCTTATACAGCTGACAGGGTATTCCAGGCCTGTCGTTTGATTCAGGAGTATGGAATTAAACTGGGCATGCAGCTTATGATCGGGTTGCCGGGGGACAGCTATGAGTTTGATATTGATACGGCCATCGATACTATCTCCATACGGCCTGATATGGTAAGAATTTACCCGGCCTTGGTGGTGAAAGATACCGGCCTGGAAAAATTATACCAGCAGGGTCGTTATCAGCCATTAAAGTTGGAAGAAGCGGTCGCCACCTGCTGTGAAATGTTTTTGCGCTTTCAGCAGCAGGAAATAGAGGTTATACGCATGGGGTTGCATCCTTCTGAGGAATTGCGGGAAGAGGGCATAGTAACTGCAGGACCCTTTCATCCTGCCTTTGGAGAACTGGTGGAACAGGAGGCTTTTAAAAAACAAGCCCTGGCTTTGCTGAATAAGTATATTAACACTGAAGGTGAAAATCAAGAATTGAAATTATACAGCAGTGTCCGGGATTTATCTAAAATGATCGGTCAAAAAAGGGCTAACCTGTACTATTTAAATCACTTACCTGGTATGCCTCAGATTAAAAGCATACAAATTGACGAGCATCTTAAAAAAGGGCAGTTGGGAATCGGCCCGGCTGGATCTGAGTTGCCCGCGATGAGTTTAAGCAGAGCCCATTTTTTATCAGCATATCTGCAATAATCGGCACCGGCAGTATTTTAAACATACGAAAAAGAGTAAAGAGCTGGAACTATAGTCTTTTTTTGTGGAAAAGTTCGGGATACTTCTTCTATACTAACAATATGTTGAATTTTCCTGGAAGGGATTATTATCCGGTATGTATAAGTAAATATTGGAGTAATTAACCTAGACCAGCTATATCTGCATACAATGGACAGTAAATATCTGCATACCCAATACTGCAAGCCTATCCAGCAGGATTAAGCAGATTGTTTCACAGCTCGGAGAGTGGAAATATTATAGATGTGGAAAAATGTAGAGTTGGGAGTCAGGCTCGGATTATTATAAATCATGCACAGCCATAAGTAAGAACTATACGGGAGGAAGCGGAGTGTACCTGAAAAGAATGGATATCAAAGGTTTTAAATCCTTTGCCGATAGTACCGAGGTAATTCTGCAGCCCGGCATTAACGTAATTGTAGGGCCCAACGGATGCGGCAAAAGCAATATAGTAGATGCGATTCGCTGGTGTTTGGGAGAAAGCAATGTGCGCAACCTGCGAGGACACAAAGGCGAAGATGTAATTTTCAACGGAACTGATGATAAAAGAGCTCAGGGGATGGCCTTTGTTGAGTTGTTGATTGATAATGGGGACCAGGTGCTGCCTTATGACTACAATGAGATAACCGTAGCCCGCAAGCTCTTCCGATCCGGGGAAAGCGAATTTTATATTAACAAGTCAAGGGTACGCATGAAAGATATCTATGGAATGTTTACTGGCACCGGTCTGGGCAAGAAAGGATACTCCATCATCAGTCAGGGCGAGTTGGAACAGGTGTTAAATGGACAGCCCCTGGATCGGCGTTTTATCTTGGAAGAGGCTTCAGGAATTATTAAATACCGGTATCAGAGAGATGAAGTCAAAAGCAGGCTGGCTAATACCGGTAATGACTTAAGCAGACTGCGGGATATTCTGGGGGAGCTGAAACAGCGTCGGGATGAAGTGCAGAATAAAGCTGAAAAGGCTCGGACATATATTGATTGTAATAGTGAGAAAGAACGCCTGGAAGAGAATATCCTTGGATTTGAAATCTATAAAATGAATCAGGATTTGATAAAGAAAAACCAGGCATGGACAGATAAGAAACAAGAGATCGAAGAGCTGAAAAAATGCTTACAGCAGCAGGAAGATACTATAAGCCGGGCAGAAGAGAAGCTATCAGATTACCGGGAAATGATCAACAGCTTAAAAGAAGATAGACATAATACGGATAACCGGCTTTCAGCTCTGGACAGTGAGGTCAGGTTAAGTGAAGAGAGGATAAGAAATTATGGAGAAAGAGCAGCGGCCGGGGAGGAAGACGAGAAGAAGTACCAGGCTATGCTGCAAAAGATACAGGAAGACCTGAAAGCCAAGCTGGAGGACTATGAGCAGCAGAAAAGCAGCTGTGCGGCTTTAAACAACAATTTTAAACAATTAAATGTGCAGATTCTCAGTCTGGAGAGATATTTACAGGATAGTGTACAGCATTTTGAAGAAAAGAAAGCCCGGATAGTTGAACGTATGCAGGAAGAGAGCAGGCTGAATAAGCAACTGCTGGAAATAGAAGAAAAACAAAGGGAAGTACGCGAAAAAAAAGAGCGGATAGATATAATCAAGAGTGATCTAAAGGGTAAGATAAGCCAGAAGGAAGCCCTGCTTAATAATATGGAGAAGGACCAACAGCAGTTCAGCCAGGAAATAAAGGAGCTTAGAAATGCTCTGGAAAAGACAGAGCATAGCAAGCTGGAGATAGAAAAACGATCCAAAGCGAGTGCTGCTCAGTATGCAGTGCTCAGTGAAGAAGAACTGAAGATAGATAAAAAACTGCTGCTCCTTAACGATATGGAGAGGAATATGGAGGGATATTCCCGGGGAGTAAGGTCAGTTCTGGAAAGCTATAAAAAAGGGCAAATCGACGGAATCGAAGGTTTGATAGGTGAAGTGATTGACGTGCCCCCGGGCTTGGAAACAGGGATAGAGATCGCTTTAGGGAGGAAACTGGAAAACATAATTGTAAAAAGCAGTAAAAAAGCCAGGGAAGCTATTGAATATCTAAAAGAGAAGCGGCTGGGACGAGTAACTTTCTTGCCCCTGGACATTTTGTTAAATACACCTGTACCCCGTAATATTAAAGAAGCCCTGCTCAGCCTGGACGGGGTACTGGGAATAGCCTCCGATATTATTAAATATCAGCCGAAATATAAAAAAGCGATAGAATACCTTTTAGGACGGGTAGTACTGGTAAGAGATTTGGAGACGGGAATTAAGGTCTTCAAGAGCAGCAGCTATCCCTGGCAGATTGTTACCCTGGAAGGGGAAATGATAAATGTTAGTGGAGCCATGACCGGGGGAAGTATTGAGAAGCGAAGAGAGACGCCACTGCAAAGAAAAAAGGAAAAAAAGGATCTTCTGGAACAACAACTTCAGGTAAAACAGAATCTGAAGCAGAATCGGCAGGAAAGCGAAAATATATACCGGGAACTGGAGATGGTCCAAAAACAGGCGGAAGTTCAACATAACGCCCTGATCGAAAAGGAATTTAGGCTGGAAATTATTGACAAGCAGGCTCTTCAGACTAATAATGAAATAGTAAATGATCGCGGGGAATGGAAAGCCAGTATCGATCAATTAGATCACTTGGAGACCAGCTATCAGCAGTTGCTGCTGGAAATGGAAGAACTGCAGCTGAAGAAAAGCACTATCCATGGCAGCAGCGAAAGCGAGTCAGAAAAACTGGAAGTATTGAAAGAAAAGATCGATATTAATAAGAGGAACTATGAAGTACAGCGGGAACGGCTTATTTCTTATCAGGAGCAGTTAGATTCAAAAAAGAGAGAATTGCAAAACATAGAAAAAAATATAGAACAGTTCCGGCAGGTGGAGAATTCTTATCAGCAGTCCAGCTTGGAAGCCGTTGAATTACAGGAGCGGCTTGCCCGGCTAGCAGAAAGTGAAAATAGTAAAGTCAAGGCAGCCCTGACAAAAATAGGCCAAGAAAAAGACGCCTTAAGGCTTATTCAAGATAAAATATTGGATCAGCAGGTAGCAGAGAAGAATTGCCATAGCATGATAGGCCAGGTTCGCCAGGAAATTTCTCCTCTGAGGCAGAATCTTATACAGCTGGAGAATAACTCCAGGAACCTGGAAATTAGTATAGCCCGCCTGGAAACCGAATTTGAGGCCTTGAGCAGTAAATTGCGGCACGAGTATGAAAAAGAATTACATGATATTGGAGAGCCTTTGATCAATTCTTCCCAGCTCAGAGACTTTCGGCAGCGGGCAGAATTCTTATCCGAGCAGCTCGAAGAAATTGGGTCAGTGGACCTGGACTCCATAGCAGAATTCGAAGCCATCAGTGAGCGCCTGGGGTTTATCAGCCAGCAGTATGAGGACCTGTTAACTGCCCGGGATTCCTTAAATAATTTGCTCTTGGAAACGGAAAAAATAATGTCCCGTGATTTTGCGGAGTTTATTCAGCTGGCCGATCAGAGTTTTACCCAGACCTTCCAGGATATCTTTGGCGGAGGTGAAGCCTGTTTGAGGACCGAAGAGGGTAAGGATAGATTAGAAGCCGGGATAGACATAGAAGTTAAGCTGCCGGGCAAGAAAACCCAGTCGCTAAATCTTCTCTCAGGTGGAGAACGCGCCCTGACCTGCATAGCATTTATATTTGCCTTATTGAGGTTAAAACCAGCCCCGTTTTGCATACTGGACGAAA
>CAZHHJ010000101.1:0-8699 GCA_964531295.1 uncultured Syntrophomonas sp. | reverse complement strand
ACTTTTTAAGGAGGATACATTGTTTATGGAGCCGATTGAAGACACTACTCTGACTACCACCAAAAGTGGAGAAGAAAACACTAAGGCCAACCCCGATTTACCAGTTAATTTTATTCAAGATATTATCAGTGCTGATTTAAAAGCCGGTAAAAATGGGGGACGGGTTCACACCCGTTTTCCGCCCGAACCCAATGGTTATCTGCATATCGGACATGCCAAGTCTATCTGTCTTAATTTTGGCCTAGCCCAGGCTAATGGGGGCCTGTGCAACCTGCGTTTTGATGACACCAATCCCAGTAAAGAGGAAGTTGAATTTGTTGATTCTATTATGGCTGACGTGCGCTGGCTGGGATTCGATTGGGGAGAACGTCTTTACTATGCTTCAGACTACTTCGAGCAGCTTTACGAATGGGCGGTACAGCTTATCAAAGATGGCCAAGCTTATGTTTGTGACCTGACGGCAGAAGAAATCAGGGCCTACCGCGGTACTTTGACTGAAGCGGGACGGGAAAGCCCTTACCGTAATCGTCCGGCCGAAGAAAACTTGGATTTGTTTGAACGCATGAGGGCAGGAGAATTTTCTGAAGGCGCACGGGTTTTAAGAGCTAAAATAGACATGGCTTCACCTAATCTAAATATGCGGGACCCGGTACTGTATCGGATATTGAAACAACCCCATCATCGGACAGGAGACAAATGGTTGATTTATCCCATGTACGACTACGCCCATCCGCTGTCTGATGCTATGGAGGCTATTACTCATTCAATATGCACGCTGGAATTTGCTGACCACCGTCCCCTTTATGATTGGTGTATAGAAAATGCAAAAACAGAATTCCAGCCCCGACAGCATGAATTTGCCAGGTTAAATATTAACTATACGGTAATGAGCAAAAGAAAACTGCGCATTCTGGTAGAACAAGGCTATGTAGAGGGGTGGGATGATCCCCGTATGCCAACCATATCCGGTTTGAGACGCCGGGGATATACCCCGGAAGCCATACGAGACTTCTGTGAGCGGATTGGAGTAGCCAAGAGGGATAGCACCGTTGACATAGCACTATTGGAATACTGTATCCGTGAAGACCTTAACCACCGGGCATCTCGCGTTATGGCAGTACTGCAGCCCCTGAAAATAATTATAGAAAACTATCCTGAAGGACAGATGGAATGGCTGGAAATAGAGAATAACCCGGAAACCCCCGAAAGCGGTAGCAGGATGATACCTTTTGCCAGAGAACTATATATTGAAAAGGAAGACTTTATGGAAGACCCGCCCCGGAAATTTTTCCGCCTGGCCCCCGGGAAGGAAGTCCGACTTAAGGGCGCTTATATAATCAAATGTGAAGAAGTAATAAAAGATGATGAAACTGGTGAAATAGTAGAGCTGCACTGTACTTACGACCCGGATACCAAAAGCGGTGCGCCTGCAGCAGGCAGGAAAGTTAAAGGTACTCTGCACTGGGTCTCGGCCAGTCAAGCCGTAAGAGCCGAAGTGCGTTTGTACAGTCATTTATTTATCCCGGAAGACCCTGATAACGATGACGATGGTCTTGATTTTACCCAGAAACTCAATCCAGATTCATTGAGGGTTATGAGCAACTGTATGCTTGAACCAGGCTTGGAAAGTTCACAGCCTGGAGAACGCTTTCAATTTTTGCGGCAGGGGTATTTCGCAGTTGATCCCGATAGCAGCTCAGATGCGCTGGTCTTTAATCAGATTGTGCCCTTGCGGGATACCTGGGCTAAAATACAGAAAAAAGGATAAATAGAATATAAGATATAGAAAATGCGGAACAAAGGCTGTTATAGATAATTTCTAACCCAGACAGATGTCTATCCAGAAAGAAGGTGTATGATAATGAGTGATAAAGAAGTTGGCGAACTGCTTAAGCAAATACTTGCTGAGACCAGGAACCTGGATCAGAGAATGAGCAGGATGGAAAATGAGATTCTGTTGATAAAAAAGGATATGGAATCCCTGGATAGCAGTATGGGCGAAATTGAGGGCAGTATTAGCAGCCTCAATGACACTGTAAGCTCTATAGAGGTTAATATTAACAGTCTAGCTCTGGAGGCCTTAAACGATTTATAGGCCAGTCCTCAAAGGTTGACAGCGGGGACGTTTCTTCCTGTCAATTTATATATCCCCTAATTACCAGACGGTTGTATTTACCGTCGGCCGGTCTTATTTTCGGGTCACAGGTGGTCAGGGTAATAGCTGGCTTATCAGTGTCGCTAATTATGCTCCAGTCTTTGTTGCCGGTTATATAATTCAAGGTAACCTTATAACGATAGGTATTATTATTGTGATATAGAAAAATGGAATCACCAGGCATCAGTTTGTCCAGGTGCCAGAAGGGTGAGCCGTAGGCATTGCGGTGACCGGCTATGCAAACATTACCAGTGCCAGGATGGTCGCTTTGCGGGTAGAAACCAATACCCTGTTGAAGCACCTCGTCAGTAATCCCGTATAATACATCTAATTTAAGCCCTAATCTAGGTATTTCTAAAATACCGGTAGAATCCGCTGGCAGGGTGCCAATTCCCCCATAAGTAGAAGCGGTATGGTCCGAGGTTGGGCTGGAAGAATCACTGTCCAAATCACTCGGGGCTACATCAGAAATATCATCCTCAGTATCGATTTCAACCACTACAGCCGGAGGAGCTTTGATTACATCATAGTACAGACCCTGTAAGTAAGGGAAGGCTATCAGAGTTATCCCGCCCAGTATGAACAGGGCCGCCAGGAGTGATAGCAATAGTCTTTTATGGGATATTTTTGTTTTATTCCTCTCCACTATATTCCATCCTTCTCTATAAACAATTAATAAGTACACTTTTTATTTTCGCAAAAAGAAAGCCAATTTAGCAAGGCGTAAATTAAAATAAATATGATCGATCAACAAATGGTAGCAAATAATATTCCAAACGCAAATTTAATCACCCTGCACAAAGTCCCAAGTTACTCTTTTTACCGTAGCGGAAATTTCAATCTCCGCGTTAACCGCCATATAACTGCGAAGCGGAGAATGAATTCACCGCTACTTCCATCACGTTTAGGATAAGCAAAAAATAATTTAAAGCATATCAACTAAAGACTTCCCAGGATGATGGGTTTAATCTCATTAATCAGTCGGGCTGGGTACTCGGAAGCAGATTCAAATGAGTGCTGAATACGATCAATAGCCTTGATCGCCTGATCGGCATCCAGACCTGATAAGAGGAGCAGGTATTGGTGATCGTTCCATCGGCACAGCACATCACTGCGGCGCAGGTTTAAAGTCAGGGTGCGATGAAGCAGGTCCATGCATTCTGTGTTATCATTTTCTTTGCTGCTGTAATCCATTTCCAGGCCCAACGCAGCTAGAAATACCGGTTGACCACTGCGTTCCGACCGCCTCGACTCGGTCTTATAGAAAAGGCGAAATACATCAGGACTGCACAGCATACATCCAGGAGGATCTACGGCTTTATCCAGATGCTGCTGGATGGCGTTCAGGTTGGGTCCGATATCCTTATTTTCCATTTCAGGCAGTAATGAGATTTGAGGCATAACACTTTTGAGATCGATGCCCATCTCCTTTTCAAAGATCGAGGTAGCATATTCCAGGTGAGAACATGCCTGGGTAATACTGCCAGCCTTTAAGAGAGCTAGAAGATATGCGGCATGAATTTCTTCTTTGTAAAATTCCAGTTGTATGGCTTTTTCACAGACATCAATAATTTTCTCATAATTGCCTATATTATCAAGTAGGTTAATGACTTCCTGAACAGCACTAAGATAGAGACGGTGATAGTAATTTCTTAAAGGGATAGTCCACTCGGTATAAACCAATTCTGGCAGGTAATCGCCTTTGTACGTATCTATCGCTTCCAAATATAAATCTATAGCCTGTGAGGGCTTGCTGCTGCTTACCTGTCGGGCAGAAGCGCAGAGTTGCTCAAAATAAACTGAGTCCAGCCAGTACGCAGTATTTTCATTCCAGGAGTAGGTTCCAGCAGAAAACGTGATGAAGGATTGATCAATAGTATCATTGCAGTCACTGTCAATAAGTTGTCTTAGGCGGTATATCAAGGAATGCAGAGAATTTCGGCTGTCATTATAATCCTGCTCGGGCCACAGATTATCGATTATTGCATCTCCATGAACATTCCGTCCCCGGTTGCTGATAATATACTTGAAAAATTCCCATAATTTGTAGGAACGTTTAGCCTCAGAGGAAATAACTCTATTCCCCCGACGTAACATGAATTGGCCTAGGGTATATACTTCCAGAGTATCTTTTTTAATTTTATTGTATGGGGGATTTACACTGTGCATTATAAATCAACTCCAGACCAAATAATTGATAATTGGAGTGTGGTCTCTAAAAAAAGCTAACTAGTAATTCCGCTATATTTTAACATAAAAAGTTATTGAATGGTTAAAAAACAAGCGGTTTAAAGGTTTATTTCCAATGATGTAGCACTCGTTTGAAGCATAAATAAGGAAACCGGGTTTTTTACGCCCCGGTTTCCTTATAGGTGATCAGATAATGATATCCCATCTCATAAGTAAAACAATTGTACCAAGCTGCCTCGTCTATAACTTTGAGTCGGGCTTATGGGCTGATATCCAGCTATAAGCTTAATTCAATATTAAAAGATAGTGGTTACAAATGAATTACAAATAGCTGAGAATACAAAAATTATATAGAATAATCAAAGCCAGGCGAAGAAAAACAGCGAAGAATTGACTCCGCTGTTTTTAGGTGATCAGATATTAACTATCCTGCTGTATGCTTATAAGCTTATTTTTTAATTCGTCTGATTGCCAGCCCGCCTGCTGCTAATAACAGGCCCAGTCCTGCTGCTATAGGGGCACCGGTCTTAGGGAGTTCAGGAGCAGGTTCAGGAACAATGATAATTTCCGGAACTACCGGTGCCGGGATTTCCGGACCTACCGGGGCAGGGATGGACGGTCCTGGTTCTGGGACTATAACCGGTTCATCCGATCCTCCAGGTTCATCAACTCCTCCAGGAGGATTATCACCGCCCGGGGTGTCCCCGCCGCTACTGCTGGTTTCGAAATTATTGGTTACTAAGACTATAATGTTTTCATCGACATCTTCATCAATTTTGAATTCATTGGTGGCACTGCCATCAATCTTATAAGTAACCGATTTCCATTTACTCAATTCAGGTTCAATTTCTACGACTCTGTATTGTCCTGAACCAAACTCATCTATCAAGTCGCCGAGTAAAACGCTTTTCGGGTTGTTAACACTCAGAGTGTCATAAGTAGCTTGTGTAACCCACTCACAGCTTTCGCTTTCGTCAGCAAGCGTTCTTGAGCGGGGGGTGTTATTATCATTATCGCATACCCATTTTTGCAATTGTACAGTGAATGTCTGGTTTCCGGAAATACTGCCGGTACCGATTTTCTTCTCAATCAGTAGCTTGGGCTCGGTTCCAGGTTCCTGCCCAGGTTCCTTTTCAAAATAGTTGACAATCACCAGGTAGGTGTCTTCGGCTGGATCGATGTTGATAGGGGTGGATTCATCCGGTGTTTCGAAACCTTCTCTACCCTCGCCGGTGATAGGGCGGTCAGAATCGTAGTTCCAGTTTGAATCTGCCTCGAATACCAGGTATCCGATATAACCTTCACTTATTGGATCAGTTTCTGAAACATTATACATTCCCGCGAAATCGTATGTTTCGTTGGCAAAATCATTAATACCTTTATTTACTTGCAGGTGAGTACAACCATCATAGGAATTATTATCGTCTCCCTCAGCAACAGCAACACGCGCCGGCCGTAACGGGCATAGTGCTACATCATATGGACCATCCGATCCCGGACCGTCAACGATCTTCTTGATGTGCAGGGTTCCGGATTCGGAGTCACATCCAAAGGTGTTGGTAACGGTTACTGATGCGTTTTGTTGCAGACTAGTACAAGTTAAAACTTGGCTTTCACCGCTGAAACTACCACAACTAAAATCACAATTGGGACATAATTCTGGCATCAGGTCCAAGAGTGAAGCGGTGAAGAAGAACTGGTAATTGCCTTCTTCCAAAGCTGGGTCCCCGTTCCCGGGATAGACAACCTTGCCACCCGGTTCTATTGTGCCCAAAGCCAGGTAATTGCCATTTAGCTTAAGAGTCCAGGTTATGGTACCGGGTAATAAATCGGCCGGGAAAAATGAATTTACTCCGTAATCAGCGGTAGCCCAGATGGAACTGCAGCCTGATTGCACTACTACTGTATCTGAAGGGGAATAACTTACAGTGGCACCCTCAGGAGTTGGGTCTTCCAGGATAGTATAGGTTCCAGGTGCAAGCCCGGTTAGATCTTTTTGTCCTCCAGACGTCAGGGAAAATGTATTCTGATATTCATCCGGTCCGGAAACCTTAATCGAATATTCTGCATCTGGATCAGATACCTCCCCTGGACCCACCACTGTTTTACTCACAGTAATAGAGCCATTGGCGCTATCTTGGCCGCAGTGGACATCCAAATTGAAACAGTCGCATCCACCACAACAATCGCCACAACCACCGCAATTATCACAAGAACCGCAATTATCACAAGAACCGGCTCCAGCAAAGCCCACACTAAACATCAGGCAGAATGATAACATCAGTGCCAGGATCAACATATGTTTGCGGGATTTATTTAATCTCATCTATTGTACCTCCTCTTAATCTACATAAAAATTTTACCTTGGTACGCCGTTCAATGGCTTTTATTATGAAACCTCGTCCTTTTCATCCCAGCTGGCAAATTCCTTACCGGGTTCAATACCCATAGTCTCTTCCCATGCTTCCTGCATCAGCTGACTCATCTCTAAAAGGCTGCGGAAAGGTCTGGTTTTTTTGCCTTCCAGCCATTCGATGCGGCCCTGCCAGGTTGCATTTTGCCGGAATTGCACCCGTATTAAAAAAGTGGTGCCACTCGGTTGAGCAGATGGTTTATCAGCTGCCATCGTGCTTACCTCCTATACTCCAGTGAAAATCAGCTTCCTCCTTCCAGGAACGAAACTCCGCAGCTTTAGGGGGGAAATCATGTTCATCCAGCTTGCGCTGGAGCAGGGAACACATTTCCAGGAAGCTCCTGAAAAATTGGGCCTGTCCTGACTGGATATTTTCTACCTTACCTTGAAAAGTTCCATTATTATGAGATTGGAACCTGACCAGGAAATCTGATGACCGCTTATTCCCCATAGAATATCGACTTTCAAAATCCATACTATACCTCCCTTCCAGCAGGAGCTGATTGTATAACAACAGTCCAGCCATCAGCTTATCCTAATCATAACAGCCATGGGTCACAACTCAATCACAGGAGAATAAAAAATGTTAAGCACCTCAAAAAAGAGAGCCGGGAAATCCCGGCTGCAGATGCTCACAATATTGAGTAAGCTAGAAGTAATCTCAGGTATAGTTTAGCAGGCTACAGTTACATCCCAGTTACGGGAAACATAATTATCGTACAGATGTAAAAAAAATCATAGCATGGCACCCTTTAGCAAGGTGCTTAATAATAGGGACTGCTGAGGTTGAAAAGGGATCTGAAGTATTTATCAAATGCCTCCCGGTTGCACTGGTTTAACACTGCTTTGGATATCCACCTGCTGATTATTGGAAAAACGGCGGTAGTTGAACTTTATCCGACGCATCACCAGGTCAGTGTTTTCCAGGGTTATCTCGGGCAGAAGAATGAGGTACTGGGATTCATTCCAAGGGCAGACTACATCCCCTTTACGCAGGCTGTTCAAGAGGGTTTCCTCCAGGCAGTGCATATCATTTTTCATTCCGATCAGGTCTTCGTTTTCCGAGGGGGGCCAGCTCAGGGTAAGCATACCCAGAAAAACTGATTGACCGGTACGTTCATTGCGCCGCACTTCCAGGTTATACAGATAGCGAAAAACATCAGTGGTACAAAGAAAGGCGCCATCTGATTCCGGGGCTTCATACAGGCTGTCTTGCACTAGATGAAGGTCCCGGTTTACGGAATTGTTCTGAAACAATATATTCCGATATAAATCCCGCATGGAGGAGGACATTTCAATGCCCATCTCCCGGTAGAAAACGGAAGAGGTATATTCATAGTGAGATTGGGCTTGCCTGTGCCGGCCGGCAGCGATTAATGCCCGCAGATAGCGGAAGTGGAATTCCTCTTCAAAAAACTCAATAAGAAAGGCGTTCTCCAGGACTTCAATAATTTCTTCATTTCTTTCCTGATCGTGCAGGAGGGCGGTTAGATCCAGTATTAGCTGTATATAGACATGATTGTAATAATTCCTTACTGGAATGACCCATTCCGCATAGGCTATTTCCGGCAGGTAATCTCCTTTATAAAGCAGGGCAGCCGTTTTGTATTTCTTTATAGCAGAATCCGGATTCTTAAGACTTATATGCACTGCTCCATTGTATAAGCGTTCGAATTCCTGAACATCCAAGCAGTAGCTCATATTTTTGTTTAAAGAATAAGCTCCACCTGAAAAAGTAATAAAGGAATCTTCTTCCGGAAGACCTTTGCGGTCTAAAAGCATACGCAGTCTATATATCTGGGTGCGCAGGGCCTGTTTGGAATCAGAATAATCACGGTCAGGCCACAGGTCTTCCATTATGGTTTCCGAGTAAGTAGCCTTATCCCGTTTAGTAATAAAGTATTTGCATAATTCCCATATCCGATAGGAGCGCTTATTTTC
>CAZHHJ010000100.1:0-8846 GCA_964531295.1 uncultured Syntrophomonas sp. | reverse complement strand
TTAGCACCTATTTCTCTGACTGTCATAACCATTACTGGCAGACAGGGAAGTGATAACGATATCATAGCAATAGCAATAGTGGCTTCTCTGGGAGTAAGACTTATATTTAACAAGACCAATGGGGCCAGATAGCGTTGAAACATGGTAACCAGAACTGCCACAAAGGCATCGGCTGGAATACCAAAAAATGCCCGGGTAAATCCTTCCATGGAATGAAACAACTTAAAAAAACCTGATTCCATTAACGCCCGGATGATAATATTCATTACCAGTAGCAAAGGCAGTACTTCGGTAAAAAAACCTGAGAAGCGGAGCTTCACCTTTTTTATAACATTGCTTTTAGCTGGAATCCTCAAGGGAGGAAGTTCATATACAAAAACTTCTTCCCGGGGCATGGTGCGACTGAGAAGAAAGCCCAATGCCACCAGGACCGTTATCATAGTAAGAAGCAAAACCACCAATGAAGCATGAAAAGTGGATATTACCGCCGCCACAACCCCAATAGTAGCAGCACAGGGTATAACTATACTGAGGATAGTTATTACAATAAATCTTTCGGCCATAGTGGGCATTAAGCGGGTGGCCAGAACTGCTGGAGTCCGGCATCCGAAGCCTAATGAGAGAGGAATTACTGCCTGCCCGGATACTCCAAAAAGTCTTCCCACTCTCTCCAGCGCCACTGAATAACGAGGAAGAACCCCACTATCTTCTAAAATAGACATCAAAAAACTGACCATCAACATAGCTGGCATGATAATGGTAAAAGGTATTATAAGGCCTTCTGGGATGGCTTTGGAAAGTACGGCATTCACTGCACCCGGGGGCAATAAAGCGGCCACAAAATTTTCTATTATAAGGCTTACAGGATATAAAAGGGCGCTTATAGGTCCTTCACTTAATTCAATAAACTTCAATAGAATATAAAATGCCATAAATACCAAGGCCAGTAGTATAATAGTTCCTGAAAAAGGACGGTCCAATAATTTTTCTGCTTTATCGGTCCAGTAACGCTGGTTCTCGTCCTGCTCATGTACTACTAACTGAGCTGTGTATCGAGCCATTTCTGCCCTTCTGAAATCTTCTGAACTCAGACAGCTTTCTACCCCAATTGAACATTCCCGACATTGGAAAGGGCATTCCCGACACTTCTCCTGCCCAAAAAAAGATTCTATACTGCTCGGCCGTATAAATTCGCTGCTGTCCCTCTCCAGCATTTCCATCAATTCCATTAAACCTTCCCCGGTGACAGCAGAAAAGAATACCACCGGAGCGCCCAGGATATTTTCCAGTCTTGCACGCTGTATCTCTATTCCTGACCTTCTGGCCCGGTCAATTTGATTTACCAGTATGATCATAGGAATACCCAGCTCTTTAAGCTCAAAGCTTAAGAGCAGATTGCGTTCCAGGTTAGTTGCATCCAGTACATTTAATATCATTTCGGGTTTTTCTTTTTCCAGCAAATCCCTTATTATCTGCTGATCCTCACCCATGGTAAATACCGAATAAATGCCTGGGGTGTCAATTATTTTTACTTTGCTGCTGGGTAAATTGAGTATCGCCTCGCTGATCTCCAGCGAAGTGCCCCCATAGTTGGAAACTATGAAATTACTCCCCGTAAGGCGGTTCAACACCAGGCTTTTTCCTACATTCGGGTTTCCTAGCATAACTATTGTCATAAGGCGCCCCCTGAATCAAATCAAAATTATTTGTTGTTTTTATTACAAGCAGGACAGTAGCCATAAAATTTCAATTCATGATCAATAATTTTATACCCCTGTTTATCCAACTTGCTCTCCAATTCATGTAACAAATCACCTGATACTTCTGATATCCGCCCACAGCTCAGACACAAAACATGGTGATGATGATGCTTTTCATCTTCGGCCAGTTCATAGCGATACTTATTACCTTCAAACATGGATTTGTATAAAACATCCAGGCTGGCCAGTTTCTCCAGAGTCCTGTAAACTGTGGCAATGCCGATGTTAGGCAATATCTTTTTGGCTTCCCAGAACACCTCTTCGGCAGCTAGATGCAGGCCTTTGTTCTCCAACATCACGTTTAAAACAGCCTTCCTCTGACTAGTAAGACGATAAGCATTTTCGCTTAGTTTAGCATTGATAATATCCACAACATATTATCCTTTCTATATAATGATAATCATTATCATCAGTATACAAAAATCCGCCGGATAATGCAATAAAATATTGTTAGCGGAGAATTAATTCTCCGCTACTTTGATAGTGGGGATGGTTCTAGCTGTCAACTTTCCTGAGCCGGTAGGGCTTGACAACATGAAGCGTCACGCTTAGCTTATTTTGCAGTATCTCGATAGTCCTTGATATCTGCATTATTCTTTAATCCTTCCATAAAATCATTGAAAGTATTTATTTCCTTTTCCTGCTGAAGTTGGAGCATGATACTGTTCTTAACCGATTCAAAAGTGCTGATAGATTCTTCCTGCCTATCTCCGGCTTTTATTATATGGTACCCAAATTCGCTTTTCACCGGTTCCCGGGTTATCTGGCCTGCTTGAAGTTTCAAAGCTACATCTTTAAATTCCGGAACGAAATTCGTCGTCTCATTGACAATACCCAAATCTCCACCACTGCTTGCACTGCTGCAGGTGGAATATTCTTGGGCCAGTTCAGAAAAATCAGCACCCGCATTTAATTTATCCAGGATTTGCTTGGCCAGTTCTTCATCATCAACCAGGATATGATAGATCTGGATTCCAGCCGGCTGTTTGTATATTTCCGGATTTTGTTTATAATAATTCTTGATTTCTTCTTCACTCACAGCTATACCGGCAATTACTTCTTCCCGTATTTTTGATATTAGCTGCTCCAATTTCATCTCAAATCGGAATTTTCCCTCATCTAGCCCAGTCTGCTGCAGGAATTTTTTATAGCTTTCCTCATCACCCTGTAACTGGATTTCTTTAAAATCATTTATGGCTTTATCTAATTCCGCATCACTTACTTCGATGCCTCTATCTTGCGCTTCTTTTATCAGCAGTTTTTGATATACTATATCATCAAAAGCCTGGTTGGCCAGCTCTTTTAAAACATCGTCCGGTGTTTTATCTACTGCCGTACCGCTATAAGTCTCCTGCTTCATTTTATAGCTGGCCTGTAAAAGCGCATAACGTTGCTGGTATTCCGCCTGGGTCATTTTTACTCCATTGACTTCCCCCACAAATTCTTCGGCGGAAGGAGTGTTACCGCACCCGGCTAAAAATAAAGCGGCAACTAAGGCCAGAAGCAGTATAAATTTTCTTCTCATGATATCTCCTCCTACTAAACCTTGCAGTTCATGCAATTGACATTATAACATAGAATTAAAATCCTCACTTAGGGATCTGCCCACTAAGAATAGATCTATAACTAAACCATGGCCTGACAACCCTTCTGCTTCGAAATGCCGGGGTTCTTTCATGCCTTAATCTTCACTCTCATATTAATTCAAGCACAGCGAGCCTAGAATTGCATCCTTAATTTTATCGCAGTGAAATGGAAGTATGTCAGTTGCCTCGATACGGGGCGGTCTCGGGAGAAGTCTTCACTCTTCGGCCTGGCACCTTGCCGACTTTGTTAACAAGGTGCCAGGCCTCTATACATTATTCCATGCCATTGTTCGCAGTTTTTCACACCGGCAACAAGCTGTTCCAATAAGGGCTAGCGGGAAAATACTACTACCCTACTGTAAAACACCATCCATAATGAAAATCACTCACCCAAATCGTTCTTAATACTCGATTGGATAATTTCCTGTATATCGTTGAACATTTGAATAAATCTAGCTTCTGCTTCAAAGAAACTGGCTATCTCCTTTTGTTGATTCAATTTAGCAAACTCCAAAGTTAGTTCCTGCATCAATGCGGGCGCAGGTTCTTCCCCGAATACCTGGGCACGATTAATTTCCATCTGTTTTTCACGAAGCTTAAATATTTTTTCTTTATAATCAGCTTTTTCTTCGACTTCATTCTTGGCTGCAATATAGCCGCGAAAAATATCGCTATCCCTAATGGCACGTGCCAGTTCATGAGCCCTGTCATATGGGTTATCAATAACAGTCATTGCATACACTTCCTTTTTTATGTTTTAGATTTCATTTTATTCAGGATATCATAAAAGCCTTGTCTGCCCAAAATTGCTTGATTACTAACTATCCCCCCACAGCTTATTATTTGATAATTCCCAGGCCTACTAAATAGATGAAGATGGCATAAAAAGCCCCGCCCATTAGTAATATCGGCGCCGAAATATGCTTCTTCTTCCTGAGTTCCAGGTAAATGAAAGCAGATGAAGCGATAGCCAGGAAGGCTACGATCAAAGCACTGCCGCTTAGCTGCCAGGGAGTCAGGAATATCCCCAGGGCTGGTATTAGAGAGCTTTGAAAGACCATCGCGCCAGTTATATTGCCAAGAGCCAGAGTATCTTTATTTCTTGATATCCAGATTACGCTGTTAAATTTCTCGGGCAGTTCGGTAGCAATAGGAGTAATAATAAGTGCCAGTACAAAGGCTGGCACAAGATACATATCAGCTATCACCGTAACCGATTTCACAAACATATTTGCACCCAAAATAATTAAACCCAGAGCCATAAATACCTGCAAAAGCACCAAGGCCAATGCGGGTGAAGAATTCTTCCGGGCTAAATAGAACTTCGGCAGTTCATGGTCGGATATTATATCCCTTTCTTCAGACAACATGATGAAAATGTAACAGCAATAAGCCACTACCATAATTACCGCGATAAGCAGTTGCCATATTCTATTTGCAGGAGGAATCAGCCCGGCCAGGACAGCTGCAGCATATACCAGAATAAAAAAGCTCAGGTCCCTAGACATACTTGAATAATCAGCCACAACTTTAGCCCCAAAAGTCCTCTTGCGTCTGAATATAACGACAGCCATCCCAGTTACAAACATAGCCAGGGTAGATAGCATTAAGGGCGCTCCCAGTATCGCGCCTATCCCTATATCATGGCCTGTGGAATTACTTCCAAAGACAATAGCAATAATTGGTATTAGGGTTTCCGGCAGTGCTGTTCCAACGGCTGCCAGCACACTGCCCACTGCCCCTTCTGAAAGGTCTAGTTTTTTTCCCAGCCATTCGGTGCCATTTACAAAGACTTCCGCCCCAACTAAAATCACACCCAGACTGATCACCAGTATCGCCATGCTTACCACTCATCTATCTCCTCGGTCATGCTATTTCTGTTCTTATCTATTGCATTGTATGAGCAACAACTAGTATTTTAAGTCAGCAGCAGCGGCGTTATCCGTCCCCGGTTCAATCAAGCTGTTGCCCCGATAAGCTGCCAAATCTATCCTGCTAATTATTAAATATAACAGGATAAGCCACCGTCAACCATGAAAATATTGCCGGTAAGCCATGCGGACTCTTCACTGGCGAAAAATAACATGATACCTTTCATGTCCTGTGGATAACCCACCCTTTTCATAGGGAACAATCTATTTAACTGCTCCATTTTCCCGGCGGCTTCAATCCGCTCCATTTCTTCCTGCATCATGTCAGTAACAATATGCGACGGGCACAGACAATTGACTCTAATGTCGGGGCCTAATTCGGCCGCCAGAGCCCGGGTTAGCTGAACCACCCCACCCTTCATAGCACAATAAGCACTAACCTTCTTGCCACCCAGTACACCAAGTATGGATGAAATATTAATAATGCTTCCTCCCCCGCTTTCTTTCAGCAACGGAACCATATACTGGGAGACCAGGAATACACTGCGCAGATCCACTTGATATATGCGGTCCAAGTCTTCCACAGTAGTATCTAAAAAGGCTTTAAACATAGCTGAGCCTGCATTGTTAACTAATATATCCAGCCGACCATATTTTTCTCGGATGAATTCCTTTAAGTTTTCAATCTCTTTAATATTGGTAACATCAGTGGAGCAGGCCGATGCCGTCCCGCCTTCATTTACAATTTCCGCCACAGTTTCTTCCAGAGGTTTTATGCGTCGGCCGGCGACAACTACCCTGCCGCCTTCTGCTGCTATTACTTGCGCGGCAGCTTTGCCGATCCCGGTACCTCCACCAGTGACCAAGGCTACTTTACCATCTAATTTCATTCATATCATTCCCCACTTTTTATTTCCTCCAGCAGGTCATTGCTGCTTCTTATTTCCACTGTTTAAAAATTCTGACATCCTGCTGATCATTTCATCACTGCCGGCAAAATTTCTAAAACCCCAGATTTGAGTTTTTATAGCGGCTTCGGTATCCATTCCTGGTATCCGGTTGGTTTGATCTTTATTAGCTTTCAGGGCGCTACGATCGAATGCCGCTATTTTTCGGGCCAATATTTTAGCCTCTTCCAGATAACGATCTACCGGATAAACATAGTTGGCCAGGGCCATCTCCCTGGCTTCCCCGGCACCATAAATTCTTCCGGTCATGGTGACCTCTTTTGCTCTTCCCAGGCCAATAATCTTCCACAGGGGATCATTCAAGGGAGTGACCGCCCATCTAACCTCCGCCTGGCCTACTTTAGCAGTCTCCGAAAATATCCTGATATCAGCCAGCACCATAAGATCAAAACCCGCCGCAATGGCAGGTCCGCTTACAGCCGCTATAACCGGCATAGGGTAACGCAGTACACTCAAAAATGCTCTTTCGATTATATCTACTTTTGCCATTTTTTCCCGTCCCAAATTCATAAGGGTATTCATGTCGAAACCAGCACAGAACACCTCATCACTGCCGGTAAATACTACTGCATTCACTTCCGTATCTTTTTCCAAATCAGTGAATGCATTGCCTATTGATTCCAGCAAGGGTAAGTTTAAGGCATTCTTTAGCTCAGGACGGTGAATCTTTACTACTGCGATATTGCCATCCTTTTCAACCAGCAAGTTTTTATATTCCATCTGTAAATCCCCCTTTATTAAGCAACATAAATCCAAAAATCTATAGGTACCAATAATTATCCGGGATATCCCGCATCTCACATAATATTAGAAATTTAACCGGCTGAGAAACAACTCCTGGAAGCCGGTCCGCCCGGCAATATCTATATGCCTGATCCGATCGCTAAGCAGTTTCGCTCTTTCCCAGGCATCATACGACAATAACACCTTTACCACACCCTGACCAACAGCATTACCGGCGTTTTTCACAGTAGCAGTTGGTACCGGGGGTAACATTCCAATCCTTAATGCACTGGCCGGGTTAATATAGTTTCCAAATGATCCCGCCAGGTAAATATAATCAATCTCTTCATACTCAATCCCAGCTTCATCCAATAATATATCAATTACCGAGCGTATCGCTGCCTTGGCCAGTTGTATCTGCCGGATATCTTCCTGGTCAATCAATAGTTTCAAGCCATTTCCAGTCTTCTCTGCCGGCAGCAGGATTATCTCATCTCCGCGCCTGCCACTCACGATCGTAAATTCATTTGACTCATTAATGCTAACAATCCCATTGCTGTCTATAAGTCCCTTTTCTAAAAGGCCGGCCGTCAGGTCTATAAGCGCTGAACCGCATAGACCTCGGGGTAAACCATGGCCCAGCACATTGAAATTCAGCTGACCATCATCACCCAGGTATACCCGATCGATAGCGCCTTCACCAGCTCTCATGCCGCAGCTAATTCCACCGCCTTCAAATGCAGGACCAGCAGCAGCAGAAGCAGCCCACATCTGCCCTTTTTTATTCAGTACTGCTTCTCCATTAGTACCAATATCCACCAAAAGATAAGTGCGATTCCCACTTTCAGGGATAGCTAGTAGCGCAGCAATAGTATCTGCTCCCACGAAACCGCCGATCTGGGGCAGAATAAAGCATTCTGCCTCCCGGGCCGATTTAAGGCCTAACTGCCAGGCTGGACAGCTAATCTCATCATTGAACACCCCTACATAAGGTGCCGTCGCGAAACCCACCGGACTTAATCCTAAGAAAAAGTGAAGCATGACGGGATTGCCGGCCACAGTATAAACATATATATCCTGCTCCTTAATCTCAATTTCATCAATCATTTCTTCTATACATATATTGATACTATTTATTAGCACCTGGTGCAAAGTTTTCATGCCGTCATCGTTTTCCAGGGAATAACTCAGGCGGGAAATTATATCCGCTCCATAGGTTTTCTGCAGGTTGCTCCTGCTGATCATAGCAACTACTTCCTTTTTCTGCAGATCCACCAGAGCAGCAAAAACAGTAGTAGTGCCAATGTCCAGCGCAATTCCAAATGCTCTGGATTGCCTGGGGCCAATATACTTGATTCTATCACCCGGGAAAACTACCGCGTTAAGCTCTAGAGCAGGCCGGCCGGTCCTATCCAAACTAGAAAGAAGGGACAGGTTATCAACACTCAATTCCAGAGCATGCTGGGGAAGAGCTTCCCTAAGCCGATGGTGTATGGGAACTGGCTTGTCTCGATCCATGCCCGGAATATAAAGCTGTTTGCATTCTATAAGGGGAATCTCGTCTGAAGAAGGCCTTAAGTCTGGATATATATCTTTGTTGCCCAATTCTACCGCAGCATAATCAATATATACTTTTAACGGTTTATAAATATTACAATAACAGGCCAGCCTTAAACCCGCTCTAATTTCATCCGGCAGTAGCTGCTCCCTTTCTCGATCTGAAATGGCATTGGTTTCGCCTTCAACCCGCACCTTGCATTTGCCGCATAGTCCATTGCCTGCACATACCCCGCCAGTATCCAGGCCGCTGTCGGCCAAGCTGTCCCATAATCTTTTCCCGGAAAAAGTCCATAAAACATGCTCTTTTCCATCGGACATGATAACCTTTATCTTCACCTGTTCTTTCATAATCATACCACCTGCGGTTATTTGTTAATC
>CAZHHJ010000099.1:0-8993 GCA_964531295.1 uncultured Syntrophomonas sp. | reverse complement strand
TGCAGGAAATCCGGGCAAAAAAACAGGAGCACTATCTCTCCTCCTTATCCCTGCTCCGTCTGCAAGTGTATTCCCAGGCACCCTCTTTAACGTTCGGCTTTTAATCTTTCCCTCTATTTTGCCTTTTTATCAGTATATTAAGTCTATTTCCCAGGATATTTGGTTATATTCCCATCTTCCCCCGCAACAATCGAAGCTTAGAACGGCTTAGAGTTATATCCCGTTCACTCACATCCAATCTCAGTATGTAGGATCCTTCGCCAATATTCCTTATTTCATGGATAAAATTCAAGTTAACCAGATAAGCCTGATGGGCCCGAAAAAAATAGGCCTCATCAAGACATTTTTCCAGTTGGTTAAGCGTATAATTGGTAAGATATCTGCCTCTTTGGGTACATATATTGACTTTTTTACCCTGGCTTTCACAAACAATAATATCCTCATGTTTAATAAGGGTGATTTTGCCTCTCTCTCTAATAGCCAGCCTCCTTATCGGTACTTCATTTTCATTATATTTTTCCAGTATATAATTGATACGGCTTTTCAGCTTCTGTTGCAAGAGAGCCTCTATATAATCCTGGTGAGCAATACTCTCTTTTACCTTGCGAATGGTCTTTTCTATGCGGCTCTGTTCAATGGGTTTCACAATGTAATCAAAGGCCCCCAGTTCAAAAGCATTAACCGCCATACCGGTTTGGGCAGTTACAAAAGCTATTAAAGGCGGGTCCTTCATATCCATTAATTTGGCCGCAGTCTCCAGTCCGTCCATCTCTGGCATGCTTATATCTAAAAAAATAATATCTACTTTTTTCTCCTGACATAACATCAGGGCTTCCAGACCGTGCACTGCCTCTCCGACAACTTTTACGTCTTTAAATTGTTCCAACAGGTATCGTAAAATAATTCTTTCTTTATTGTCATCATCTGCTATTAAGGCTCTGACCGGCATAATCTTCTCCCTCCACCAATACCCTAATTTAAAATATACCTTCTCCTCTACTAGAATACAACTACCAATTTTTTTATCTTTCTCGTGCTTTATCTTTCAAAAATTAGCTATATTTGATAATCTTATAGTTAGAGGAGGTCAGTCTATGCGATATGAAGGCAATGTATACCGTCCGCCCAGTGAAGCAGGCAGTCTATTGATTCAAGCCACAATAGGATGTCCTCATAATAAATGTACATTCTGTAATTTGTACAAAGATGAAAAATTTAGAATACGATCAGTTGAAGACATAAAAGCAGATCTGCAAGCAGCTCGGAATTATTATGGGGAGTATATTGACTCGCTTTTCTTTCCGGATGGTAATACCATAATTATGAGAACCAACCAGCTGGTGGAGATATTTGAGTATGCCGGGGAATTGTTTCCCCACCTTAGCCGCATAACGGTATATGGTTCCTCCCGCTTTGTAAACCTGAAGAGCCAGGAAGATTTAAACCGACTTTACCAGGCCGGCTTGCGCCGGGTCCATACTGGTATGGAAAGCGGAGATGATATCACTCTGGCCCGGGTGTGTAAGGGCACTACTGCCCGGGAGATAATTGCAGCCGGCCAGAAACTTAAAAATGCGGGCATACAGGTCAGCGAGTATTACCTCACTGGTGTAGGCGGTCTGGAAAGGACTCGAGAACATGCTATTAACAGTGCAAAAACGCTGAATCAATTCAGCCCCCATTTTATTCGGATAAGAACGCTGGTTCCCTATCCGGGCACCCCATTGTATGAAGAATATCAAAATGGCGGTTTCCAGCTGCTAACAGCTCATCAAGCTCTGCAGGAAGTAAGGCTCTTGATAGAAAACCTGGAATGTGAGAATAGTATGCTGTTAAGTGATCACATTGCAAACTACGCAAATGTTAACGGTCTTATCCCCCGGGACAAAGCAGCAATGCTTAAAGAATTGGATGAACTGCTGACTTATCCAGCAGATTTTTTTCGCCGGCCGCATATTTCCAGACTGTAACTGAAATTAAAAAATCCCGAAAACATAACGTTTTCGGGATTTTCCAATTCTTCCATCATAATTCCCAGCCCTCTATTATACTAATATCGAGCCTTTTTACGTCCTGAGCAACCCTGTATCTACTTTATCTATCCAGCAAGGCTCCCAGTTCACAAGTTATTATTTAAATGCAATCTCTTTTCGCACCGAAGATCAATACCAATCAATTTACTTCCTTACCGGCAGGAGGTACTATGTAGACTTCTTCTCCCCGGAAATCAAAGTAATCACTCAGCTTCCAATATACCCCCCGGCTTAGCCTGGTATCTGCCTCCCAACGGAAACTAATATAAGGTACATCACCTTTAAAATATAACTTCTGCTCCCTTTCCAACATCATTTCCTGCAAATCATGAAAAACCAGCTTTACTGCACCATTATCTTCCTGTAGATAACCGCTGGCCAAGAAAGGGACATCTTCGACGGTTATCGGGTTGACGTCCTCACCCAGTTTGATGCAGTAACTGCCATCATCACATCTCTCGATATGGGCCGCCAGTATGTTAAGTATGTTGCGACGAAACATTTCAGCATTTCCAAAATACCATTTACCATTTTTACTTATAATTATTTCTGTTAAGTTCAAGCCTGCTCCCCCCTAATTAATCGCCTTAAGAACCAACCATGGGGACGGTTCTCGGCCCGGCTTTCCAGTGTTTTTCTGCTAATCAGCTAAAGTACTCTGGGTAATTTCGAACTTCGCCTACACCCGGCGCACCGCTACTAGCCATGCGCCCCAACTGGGATACGGGTCACATAGTATTCCAAACTGCCTGGTAACTATATATTTTATTAGTAATCAAACTGGAATGCAAGTTAAGTGAAAATTGCATAAGACCTTTTACCCATCATAAAAGCTACCGGCCTGGGCAGATATATTTTAAGCTAATTTTCTGCTGCTGCTGCTTTTAATTTCTCCTGGGAGTTCTTATATATTTCTTCAATTTCATTATCACTTATTTCTTTGTTGCCCATCTTAAGTCCTGCTAACCGGAATCCATGCTTTTGACCCAGATATCTCATATATTCAATAGTTTCCAGGGGCATTTTGCTGCCTATACTGTAGTCCTGGTAATCACCTTCCAGGGCTAACAGAATAGTCTCAGTAAGGCAGGCCACATTTACGCCGTCACGATAACCAAGATTAGGGCCGAAGGATATATCATCTGGATACTGTACCAGACCACCTTCCAGAATCAGAACATCGTTTCTATCCTCGTAACACTCGGGGGCCACATCAGCCGGCCGAGCTACATCACAGACGACCGCCCCGGAACTCAGGTCTTCCGAATAAACCAGGTAATCTGGAGAATTACTGCTAGCTATAATCATGCTGCACAGCGGCAGAGTTGCTTTAATATCAAGACTGCCCTTGACGGGTGGAACAATACCAAGATAATTGCATATTTCTTCGATTAGCTCTATGCTAATGCTCTTCTCATCTTTTATAATATCCAGATATTGACCGGCTTGTTTAGAAGCCCTATCCTTCAGGGCCCGGGCAGTTTGATCCAGCCATATACTCAAACCTCCCAATTCCCCATCATTCCATCTCTGGACGGCCTTCTGGTACATGTCTCGAATTAAAGAACTCAGTCGGTTTTTACTGCTTGTTACATGTTCTGGATTACCCAGCACTACAATATTATATATTTTTTCTGATAACAGCAGGGCACAGGCGCGTCCAATAGAACCAGTGGCCCCTAGCACTGCGCCTTGAGCTGATTCCAGCTCAATATGCATTTTCTGTGCTCCCAGAACCAGGGCTTCCATAGCCATAAGCACGGTAAAACTATTACCGCTGGTAATTGCGATACCACGGCCCTGTGCTGTTCGGCCACCCCGGGTAACCACTGAACTCAGTGCTCCCAGCCCCACGATCTTGGCGCCCAGGTCTCTGCCCATGTCTACCGCCTGCTTAATAACTTCATTGGTTTCTTCTCTAGGCAGGGTCATAATTTCCCGCGCTCCAAAAGGAACCCCGATAAGCCAACCTTCAGCCAGGGTACCAGCCTTGGACCTGATAGCCGGCATATGACATACCAGTCCGGCTTCCTTAGTTTGGCTCTGCCATTCCATCAACTGATAAATTTCATCTCTGCTGTAAGTTATAAATGATGGGTTATTTAATACCACATCTTCAGGTGCCGCATAATGAATGATAAAAGCAAATTTCTCCTCTGCTTTTTCTCCCTGTTTTAGCTGGGAGGATTTAACGTACCTGCTTCCAGCTCGATAGTCGATAATATTATCCGGCTTTCTATAATCTCCAATTAAGTGACGATATAATTTGGAATAATCCCGATAATACAGGATCTTGCATACTACAGCCAGAGCATCTGCCACTCGATCTATTTCTTCATAAGTAATGGTTAGCGTAGGTTCCAGTCTAAGGGTCATGGAGCTGTTCAGATAAGGCGCCAGACGGATATTATAAATATTGAGCAGAAATCCGGCTATAAGTGCAGTGAATCCTTCACAATCGGCCAGATAGGTCATATCAAAAGATCCACAGTCGGTCAGTTCATTGATTTCAACTCCTGCCATCAACCCACTACCGCGAATTTCCTTAATAACTTCGGGATATTCAGCGTTTATCTCCTGTAGTTTTTTCAGCAGGTACTGGCCTTTTTTTTCTACTTCTTTAATCAATTCCTGATTATTCTGCTCCAACCTCTCCAGGACGGCAACTCCCACCGCACAGGTAACCTGGTTATTGGCAAAGGTAGAGCTGTGCAGCATACCAAATTCATCGTTCCAGACCCGAGGCGAACTTATACAAACGCCCATGGGTAGAATTCCGCCTCCCAGGGCCTTGGCCAGGAGCATAATATCCGGTTCAATTCCCTCATGTTCACAGGCAAATAATCGTCCGGTACGGCCCAGTCCAGTTTGAATCTCATCTAAAATATACACTGCCCCGTATTTTCTGCATAGCTCCTGAGCACCTTTTAAATAACCAGCTTGAGCGGTCACAATACCCCCCTCACCCTGTACCGCTTCCACAATAAACGCAGCTATATTATCGGCTTGTTCCTGAAGTACCATTTCCAATGCCGGCAGATCATTATAGGGTATTCTTAGAAACCCTGGAGCTGGTGCCCTGAACGGCATCTGGTAGGAATCTTTCCCGGTAGCAGACAAAGCACCCAGTGTCTTGCCATGAAAACTGTTTACCGTGGATATGATGATTTCCTTGCCAGTGGAAGAGCGGGCCAGTTTGATAGCCGCTTCAACCGCTTCCGTTCCACTCTGGCAAAAGGTACAGTAACTTAAATCGCCGGGTGTGCATTCTGCCAGCATATTAGCTAGTTTCAACGCCTCCCCGGGTATTGATGGCTGCACCAGACTGGGAAGATTCCTTTTTCTAACTTCCCTCAAGCACTCCCATATAAAATCAGGATTATATCCAAAAGGCACCGCACCATATTGAGCAATAAAATCCAGGTACTCAACGCCTTCTTCATCAACGAGGTAACTTCCCAGACCGTAAGTATAATTCTTATCAAGCCGGAAAGTTTCTAAAACCTTCTTTAATGTAGGGTTCAATAAGTCCCTCTGCCAAGCGGACAAAAATATTCCTCCTTTTTGTGCACATTCCTGTGCATTTACACAACTATATACATTTTATAGTTTATATCTGAGCTGTCAAATCTTATTGAACTTTTCCCCGCTGACATTACATAATTATCGGATTTTAGGGTAATAGTATTATTAAACATTGCAAAAAACATGAGGAGGTATGGCCAATGGATGAAGAACGCATCCAAAATGAAAGCCTCAGTCAAATGGCAACCCAGGACAGATACGATCTGGGTACCTTTCGTTTTCTAAAAGCCGGTTGGTGGGTATGGCACCTTATTGCCATCGTAGGTGTTTTCTATCTGGGATATATTTTGGGGGACTCTATATTTTAGTTTAGACTCCAGGGGACGGGTCTTCTGAGTCGCTTATTACGACTCAGAAGACCCGTCCCCTTGAGTTCCTCTTACCATTCCTGGGGCAGCAGTCTTAACTGGGCCAGGTTAAATACCGGGCCATCCAGGCAGATGTATTCACTACCTATATTGCAGCGACCGCATTTTCCTATGCCGCATTTCATGCGCATTTCCAGGGTAGTTATTACCTGATCATCAGTATAACCCATCTTTTCCAGAGATTCTAAAACAAATTTAATCATTATCGGCGGTCCGCAGGTTACGGCAATAACACCAGCCGGGTCAGGGTTAATCTCTTCCACATAGGAAGGGACAAAGCCTACATGGCCATCCCATGCTTCTTCAGGATTATCGATGGTGACATAGACCTGGGTATCCTTTATTGGCGGCCATTCATTAAACAGCTCCTCTTTGAAACAGAGATCGTCATAGCTGCGGCTGCCATATATTATGGTGATTTTGCCGTAGTCTTCCCGATGCTTGAAGCAGTATTTGATAAAAGAGCGCAAGGGGGCCAACCCTATTCCCCCGGCAATAAAAAGCATATCCTTACCTTTGCATTCTTCCACCGGAAAACCATTGCCATATGGTCCCCTGACCCCAATCTTCTGTCCTACTTCGATAGCATGCAGTTCATCAGTTAAGAGTCCTACCTTCTTTATAGCAAATTGCAAATACTCCTGTTCTTCCTGCCAGGTGCAGGAGAACATGCCTTCACCGATGGGTAAATATGAAACCATAGCACACTGCCCGGGTTTCACATCAAAAGGCACGCCCCCTTCAGCCATGCGGCAGTAAAAACTTTTTACATCCGGGGTTTCATTTTTAATGTCTATAACTTCAACTATAACCGGAACCAGGGGCTGTTCACAGCTGCATTTATCAGACATCAACATTCGCCTCCTTTACTTGATCAATAATACTCACGATATTGATCCCGGTCGGGCAGGCTACTATACAGCGTCCGCAGCCGGTACAGAGCGGGTATCCGTATCTTTCGCTAAAGAATTCCAGTTTGTGCAGGAAGCGATTGCGAAATCTCTCCTTGGTAGTCGGGCGGGGATTACCTCCTCCGGCTTCAGCGCTATATTCCGTATACATGCAGGAATCCCAGCAACGGAAACGATAGCCTTCATCCCCCCACATTTTGACCTGTATATCAAAACAGTAGCAGCTGGGGCAAACATAGGTACATATGCCGCAGTTCTGACAGGCCTGGGAGAGCTCTTCCCAGATGGGATGTTCAAACATAGTCTTTAATTTTTCCGCTACCCCGTTATAGTCTACATTGGTCTGAAAAGGCTTTGATGCAGGGGCTTTAAGCTCTTTTTCTTCCAGCCACTCGGATATTTGGGCAGTGAGCTCTTCACCCCTGGCGCTTTTACTTTCCCAGATGTAGCCGCTATCTCCGGTATCCCGGATAATTATATCGGCATTGGGTTCAGTGGGATCAATACCCATACCCGCGCAAAAGCAGTTAGCCCCCGGATTATAGCAGGCATTGGCTATAATGGCAATGTTATCCCGGCGGGCCTTATAAAAGCTGTCTTCATAACCGCGAGTCAAGAACACATCATCCATGCAGGTAATAGCCCGGGCATCACAAGCCCGTATGCCAAAGATGATGCGGGGACTGTTATCTTCATAGGTTTCTTTGATTTCTACTTCCTGCCCGGACTGTTTGATGCTATACATCTTTTCAGTCTGGGGAAAAACTATATTCTTGGGTGATAAATAGACATTCAAGGCATCCAGCATCAAGGGTTCTGTTTCTGGATTCCTGTTTTTCCAGGAGTAGAAGCCGCTGCTCTTGCCTTTGGCCATGGGTACGAATACCTCTGCCTGTTCCGCTAGTTTATTTAATGTTAAATCTAAGTGCCTTTTATTCAATATTTTCATGCTGCTTCCCCCCTTTTATAGGAATCCTTCATCAGGATCTTCCAGACTGTATACGCTCAAAGCTGGCTTGCCGCCTTCTTCGTATTTAATCCCGGCTTCATAAGGTCCGAAAAATTCGTTGGCATCTTTTGCTAATTTGGAGTTTATAAGCATCAAGGGGATGTCTACCGGGCACACCCGCTCACATTCTCCGCATTCCACACAGCGTCCGGCCATATGATAAGCCCGCACCAGATGATACATCATGTTATCGGTTTCGTTGTTCTCCCGGCCTACCCACTGCGGTCTCATCTCGTCAAAAATGCAGGTGCGGCAGTTGCAGGCTACGCAGGCCTGCCGACAGGCATAACAGCGGATGCATTGGGAAAAAGTTTCGTTAAAAAATTCATAGCGCTGGTCCGGACTCATGTTTTCAATTTCTTGAATCTGCGTCTGTCTTTGGCCGTCTATCTTAGGCGGCTGCTCACTGCCTAGTAATTCATCATATATGACTGGATTGGGATAGGCACAGTTGCTGCACTTGTCCGCTTTATCATCAGCCACTATACCCTGCAGCAGTCCAGAATTCATTTTCATCGCTTTTAAGGGGTCCTTCATGCCTGGACAACAAACTCCCACGATATACAGACGCTCCCGGGTAAACTGATTATCTTCCAAGAGGCGAATTATGCCCCGGGAGTCACAGCCCTTGACTACCAGACCTATTTTTTCCTGCCCGTCCCGGAACTTGAGCAGGTAATTAGAGAGATTGTGTATGGAATATTCATCAAATACTATCTTCTGAGCATCCTGGGCCGAGCGGGCTGCTAAGGGACGGGTCAGATAATCCTGATCTCCTTTTTCCCAGGCTAGGAATACGTCTACTTGACCATCTGCCAGAAGCCGGCTCGCAATCTCTTTAACTTTATTACTGATCTCTTTCATTGCGCATCCCTCAGCTTTCTGTTGGGTCCCAGTTTTTTGACGTCTTCTACCACTTTGATCATGATTTCCTGGAATTTGGGTCCTTCCGCTCCGGATATCCAAGCGGTCTGATATCTTTCCGGTTCTATACCAATATATTCCATCAGGCTCTTGATCATGGTATGCCGCCGGCGGTTATAGTAATTGCCACTACCATAGTGGCAGTCTCCCGGATGTCACCCGG
>CAZHHJ010000098.1:0-9114 GCA_964531295.1 uncultured Syntrophomonas sp. | reverse complement strand
ATAGTTATAAATCTGGGGGACAAAGAGTATATTTTAAAAAAGGGTGAAAGGATAGCCCAGATGATTTTCAGCAGGGTAGAATACGCAGAATTGGTGGAGACAGATACTCTGGATGAGACTGTCAGGGGTGCAGGGGGATTTGGGCATACCGGGGTGTAGAGGAGGATGCAGGTGCGGCTAAATGAACTGGTAGGGAAAGAAATAGTTAATATTTATGATGGAATGAGAATGGGGACGGTAGGGGACTCGGATATGTTCATAGATGAGGAATCAGGACAGATAGTCTCCATAATATTACCTAATAGAGGCAACGCTTTTAACTTTTGGACTGATCGGCAAAAGTTAGTAATCCCCTGGGATGCGGTGAAAAAGATTGGCCGGGAAGTTATAGTGGTAGAGTTGGATAGCACCCACATGAGGCTTAAGAATAATTCTATCTAATAGAAAAGCCGAAATAGCTGTCCTGTGCAGAAAGTCTCAATTTACTCTTTTTTGGTAGCAGAGAGTTCATTCTCCGCGCTAACCTTTGCTGGGGGTGGGCGGGATAGCTGTTTGCCCCAGAAAGGCCAATTCAGGTAACATAATTAAGACTGTCACATACAGTAAATTAGAAAAACCTTTAAATAAAGGGTGGTGTGTGATGGCGACAAAAATTAATTGGACCACAGGACCGATGGCCAGCAGTTCAGATATGACTACGCTTAAAATCTTGGGACTTAACAATACTTCTTATACTCGCCAGGTCAATATTAGACTGTATGATCTTTCGTTTACTCGTAAGAAACTGGTATTCAGCAACAGTTATTCCCTGCGGGCTTTCGAGACGCTTACCGTCAACATTGACGTGGGCAGTTTAAAAATCTGGGAAGCCCAGACCAGTGCATACAGCAAGAGCGTGCGTTTCTATATTACAGGTCAGAGCGATGACGGGGAAAATCGATCCGGCACCACGGTTTTGAACTCTGAATTCATCCGCTATTAAGCCAAGAATGATAAAATAATAAAAATAACGTTCCGAAATAAGCTGTGTCTGGCATGGCTTTTTTCTTTTGTCCGTATCTAAACTCCTGCTCTTAGGAACAATAAAATTTATAGGAGGCGATATGTGATGAGAACAGATCAAGAAAATCAAGGTTCCTTTCCGCCCTGGACCAGGCTGCCTTCATTGGAAGAGATGGCAGGTGTAGCTGGTATTAATGGAGCTGAGTTCATCCAAGAGATTCAAGGAGGATGTGATATCGAAACATTGGCGGAAATGTTTCAGGTCAGCCCGGAGACCATAGAATGCCTTTACGATCACTTTATGAAGTATGGGGTAGGGTCAGTTATGGGTGGTGATTGAGGGTCTCTAGCTACAGAGCAAATTTATGCTTATGATTCCCTGGTACAGCTTGTAAATTAATTCAGAATGCGATATTATAAAACTCAATTTACCAGGACAAAAACGAGGAGGCCAAAATATATGACGGATAGATTTAGCAAAGAAGGTCTCACCTTTGACGATGTGCTGCTGCTACCAGGGCGATCCGAACTTTCACCTAACCTAGTTGATGTTTCCACTCAATTGACCCAAAAAATCAAATTGGGAATTCCTTTGATGAGTGCAGGGATGGATACCGTTACTGAAACAAGGATGGCAATTGCCGTTGCTCGCGAAGGTGGTATAGGCATTATCCATAAAAATATGTCTATCAAGGAACAAGCCGCTATGGTGGACAGGGTAAAACGCTCGGAACATGGTGTGATCACCGATCCTTTTTATCTTTCTCCGGATAATAAAGTAAAAGATGCGATGGAAATTATGCAGAACTATCATATCTCAGGAGTACCCATAACTGTAGGTCCCCAATTGGTGGGCATAATTACCAATAGGGATGTGCGTTTTGAAACCGATTTTGAACAGCCTATAAGCAATGTTATGACCAGTGAAGGGCTGGTTACAGCACCAGTCAATACCAGCATGGACAGTGCCAAGGAATTGCTGCGAAGGTATAAGATCGAGAAGCTTCCTCTAGTAGATGATGAGTTTAATCTTAAAGGCCTAATCACCATAAAAGATATAGAAAAAACTTTCAAGCATCCCCACGCTGCCAAAGATGGCCGGGGCAGGCTCTTAACCGGTGCAGCTGTTGGTACAGCCCAGGATACCATGGACAGAATTGAGGCCTTGAAAAATGCCGGTGCTGACGTAATAGTGGTGGACACTGCCCATGGTCACTCGGTATTCGTAATTAACATGATTAAGGAAATCAGGGCTGCTTTTCCGGACCTGCAGATTATTGCGGGCAATGTAGCTACAGCGGAAGCTACCGAGGCATTAATCAAAGCTGGGGCAGATGCCATAAAGGTAGGGATTGGGCCAGGATCAATATGCACCACCAGGGTGATCGCCGGGATTGGAGTTCCTCAGATTACCGCTATCGTGGACAGCGCCGCTGCTGCTGCTAAGCATAATATTCCCATAATAGCTGATGGAGGGATAAAATATTCAGGGGATATTGCCAAAGCGGTTGCCGCTGGAGCAGATGTAGTTATGCTGGGCAATCTATTTGCAGGTACGGATGAAAGCCCGGGAGAAACAGTAATATTACAGGGAAGAAGTTATAAAATTTACCGCGGCATGGGTTCGATGGGAGCTATGGTTCAGGGCAGCAGTGATCGTTACTTCCAGGAAGATTCTCAAAAACTGGTGCCTGAGGGCATTGAGGGAAGAGTACCATACAAAGGACCTGCCTCGGAAACTATTTATCAGCTAATTGGCGGTTTGAGAGCTGGTATGGGGTATTGCGGGGTAGCTAATCTGGCCGAGATGAAGAGCAAAACCACATTTATTAAAATATCCAATGCCGGTTTAAAAGAAAGCCATCCACACGATATAGCGATAACTCAGGAAGCCCCTAATTATCAGGTTTTATGAGCATTGGAGCAGTTCTGGGCCGTATCATACTGTCCGGGGTAGTAGGGGCATTAATTGGCTTAAGCACTCAAAAGATTACTAAAGCTCGTTTATTCAGTATGGTATGCATGGGAGCGGCTCTAATAACTTATATATCTTCACAATATTTCATTCATCTCTCAATGACCTGGTATGCCGACCCTAGCCGCCTACCAGCACAAGTTATAGTAGCTTTGGGTTTTATTGGCAGTGGCTTAATTTGGGTCAGCTCGGAGAAAAAGGTGGAAGGTCTGGGAACAGCAGCTGCACTCTGGGTGACAGCCATTATTGGAATAGCTATCGGCGGTGGCTTAAGCAGTGTGAGTGCAGGAGTTATTATTTTCTTGATTATCTTTTATCTAGCTCAAAAGCTGCTGACCAAATTTTCACGAAAATACTAAAGTCGGTTGACAGTGGGGACGGTTTTGGCTGCCAACTTTTCTACAAAATAAAAGGAAGCAAGGATCCGCCCCCTTGCTTCCTAATGCGAGTTGTTGTTTTATACTTGGTTCAGCGATCTTTCGGCAAACTGAATAGCTTTGCTTACCATGTTGCCACAGTCCCGAGAAGTAACTGCACCCCATCCCTGCGAAGCCACAATCTGATCAACGCCGAGTTCCCGAGCGATTTCATACTTCAACTGTTCAGACATGATTCCTCGATTTCTGGCCAAGATATAACCTCCTTGTAAACTCGCATGCAGTATTATTTTATCCAAGTGTAGAAAAAATATAACAGGAAGATAATTGAGACTATGTTTAAGTTAGATTTACAAAATTGGTTTATAATATAAGTTATAGGGAGGAATTAAGCATGAGATACGAAGGCAATATTTATAGACCACCCAGTGAAGCCAGGAGTTATATTCTACAGTGTACGGTAGGCTGCAGTCATAATCGATGTACATTTTGTAATATGTACAAAGGCAAAAAATATCGGGTAAGAGAATTAGAAGAGATAATGGCCGATATTCGAATGGCTAAACTATATTATCATGATCTAGAAAAGGTCTTTCTGGCTGATGGTGATGCATTGGCCATGGAAACTTCGGAGCTGCTGCAAATATTGGATGCATTATATCAAAGTTTTCCCAGTTTAAAACACGTGGGTATTTATGCCAGTCCGGATAGTATATTGAAAAAATCATTACAAGAGCTATCGGAAATGAAGGATCATGGCTTAACCATGGCTTATCTGGGAGTTGAAACCGGTGACGAAGAACTGCTGAAAGACGTAGGAAAAGGTGTTACTTATGATGAGATGGTAGCAGCAGGGAAACGGGTCCGGGAAGCGGGGATACTCTTATCAGTTACCATACTTTTAGGTCTGGCGGGCAGAACTTCTAAAGCAGTAGAACACGCTCTTAATACCGCTAAAATTTGCAATGAGATAAACCCTGATTATATTGCCGCCTTGACCCTGATGCTTGTCCCCAAGACTGTATTATACCAGCGTATGCAAAAGGGAGAATTCGAACTGCCGGAACCATTTGAAATACTGGAAGAACTGCGTATTATAATCGAGCATTTGGATGTACAGGGCAGTGAATTCAGGAGTAATCATGCCTCTAACTATCTGCCTATTAAAGGCCGACTGCCCGAGGATAAAAAGAAAATACTGGAATTGATTGACGGGATAATAAAAAGCAATGATATAAATTATTTGCGTCCAGATTATATGCGGGGCTTATAAAAAAGCGAACTAAAGCGCAAGTATAGATCTGCCCGGTATTTTAATTTATCTGAATCGTGCTATAATATATAAGCTTATCGTGGTGGTAACTGCAAGCTCTTAAGGGGGGATAAAGTTGCGGTTATTTGGTAAAAAAGATGAACAACTTTTTACGCTTTTTAATGAGAGTGCGCGGGTGGTAGTCAGAGGTGGGGAGATATTGCATAATGTGGTCCATGACTACCGGGATTTGGATGTAAAAATGGCCAAATTGACTGCCATGGAACACGAGGGTGACCGTATTATACAGGAGCTTATGGGCCGGTTGAATACCAGTTTCATTTTGCCGTTTGACCGGGAAGATGCTTTCCAATTGGTGCAAAAACTTGCCGCCACCCTGGACTATATTACCGGTATTATCGATCGGATGATCCTTTATAAAGCTGGTGATCCTGATGAGCAGGTAAAAGAAATGGTAAAGGTCTTATGTGATTCCATCATGCTGATGGAAAAAGCTTTTAATATGCTGGATAGAATAGAACACAACAATAAAGAAATAATAGACTGTTGCAAGAAGATAATCAAGCTGGAAAAAAAGCAGGATAATCTATATAGAACCGGGGTAGCCAGACTGTTCGATGAGCATGAAGATGAACCGATAACCCTTATAAAGTGGCGGGAAGTTTATGAGCATATCGAAATGGCCCAGGATTATATTCAGGATGTGGCAGATTTATTGATAAATATCTGTGTAAAATACTCATAAGATAATAAGACCCCTGGCGGCTTAGTTGACTATAATTGCCCGGGGTTTTTTATGCCCATTTATAGCACCTGTGACAGGAAAAGAAACAGCATTGCTGACAGCAATCATAATGTTTATCAGGCACCATACCAAACAAGGAGGGCCGGCCCCCGGAAAGTTAAGGGCATGGCTGCCGAATTAAATGCATCAATAATGGGTATTTTAGGAAATAGGAGGTAGTTTTATGCTCAAGAAATATTTCTTAATTATAATCTTGTTAAGCACCTTGCTCTTCAGCGGTTGCGGTGTTGACATATCTGCTATGGATGTTCTGGAAGCTTCGGTAGTGTATGATATCAATAATCGGCCCATAAAAGGCCTGGCCGAGGAAAATCGTATCAGCATAACATTTGAGGAGATACCGGAGAGCTTCAAAGCGGCTATTATTTCAGTTGAAGATAAAAATTTTTATCAACATCATGGAATCGATATAAGCGGCATCATGCGAGCAGCGTTTCTTAATCTGAAAGCAGGGCAGATAACCGCTGGCGGAAGCACCATTACCCAGCAAACAGCTAAAAATCTTTTCTTGAGCAATGAACGTACCCTGAGCAGGAAAATAAAGGAGTTGTTTTATGCCCTGGAACTGGAGCGCCATTACAGTAAGGATGAAATACTGACTATGTATTGCAACACTATTTATTTTGGACATGGCGCCTATGGCCTGGAAGTGGCGGCCGGCACCTTTTTTAATAAGAATGCACTGGATCTTAGTGTAGACGAAGCGGCCTTGCTGGCTGGTCTGCCTAATGCTCCAAGTATTTATGATCCATATATAAATCCCGAGCAGGCCAAAGAAAGACAAGGTATAGTGCTGCAGCGCATGGTGGAGGAAGCTTATATAAGCCAGGAGGAAAGTGAGGCAATATTCTCCCGAGAATTAACTTACCAACAGGCTGATTATATACTGGGAGAGGCACCGTATTTTATTGCCATGGTACGAGATTATCTATCTAAGAATTATGGCGAGCGCATGGTCTACCAGGGGGGGATGAAAATATATACTTCCCTGGATCTGGATATGCAGAAGGCTGCCAACCAGGCTTATCAAGCAGGTATGAAGGAACGGGAGGCTGATGTGCAGGCAGCCTTGGCAGCCCTGGATACCAGCAATGGTCAAATACGTGCAATTATAGGCGGAAGAGATTTTGCCTCCTCTACTTATAATCGGGTATTTTCTGAAAGACAGCCGGGCTCCACCTTTAAGCCCTTTATGTACTCGCTGGCTATAGACTGGGGTCTTACCGAGGCTTATATGATGAAATGTGAACCGGTAAAATTCGGGCTTCCCAATGGGGACACTTATGAACCCAGCGACTATGGGAATGAAAAATATCACTGGCAAAAATTCACTTTAAAAGAAGCCTTGATGATTTCGGATAATGTCATTGCGGTCAGGATCAACAATGTGCTGGGACCCCAGTATGTAGCTGAGCATGCAGAAAAATTTGGGTTTAAAGACATACAGCCGATTCTTTCCTTACCCCTGGGTTCCAAGGAAGTAACCCCTCTGGCTATGGCGGCCGCCTATAGTGTTTTTGCCCATCAAGGTATATATAGTGAACCGATATATATATTAAAGGTGCTTGATAAAAACGGAAATATCCTGGAAGAGAATCAGACTAAACAAAGTCAGGTCATAAGTGAAGCAAATGCTTACATAGTTACTGACATGTTAAAAGGGGTAATGCAGCCGGGCGGAACCGGGGCCAACCTGCTGCCTAAAGTTGGGAGAAGCGTGGCGGGAAAGACCGGGACCACCGACGATTTTAATGATGCCTGGTTTGTAGGTTATACCCCTCAGCTTTGCTGTGCAGTATGGGTTGGGTATGATAAGGGACGCAATGTCAACCTGGTGGGCAGTGTAGCCGCAGGCCCAATATGGGCTGATTTTATTCGGAATGCATCACTGACTTTGCCTGCCCTAGACTTTGCAAAGCCTGCTAATGTTAATTTGATCAACGTTTGTATGGACACCGGACTTATTGCTAGCGAATCATGCCCCCGCAGTATTCAGATGGCTTTCATAGAAGGAAGCGAACCCGAAGAAATTTGTTATTATCATGCCTCCGGCCTGGATTGGCTGTTGGGCGATGATGAAAATCCGTGGGATCGCTAGGGATAGCCAGGATGAAGCTTCCTGACATGCACAGGGAATATGGGGATAACAGGAATTATAGGAAAAGGTAGGGGAGAATTTATTCTCCCCTATAGACTGTTAAGTATATATGTTCGTCTTAATCTTGCTAGTTAACTATTTTGTCAATAACTACGGTACGAGTGGAAGCATCCCAGCCGACTACTGCTCCCAGGGCCTCAGCCACCCAGCGGGCCGGAAGCATGGTCCGGCTGCTGGTAATTTCCGGGGCTACATCCATAAGGGTGGGGAGGCCATTAACGTTAAGGTATCTACTGCCGATAGTAAGTTGAATAGCTTTACTGCCGCCGGCATCCACGATGGTTACGGTTCGTGATTCATTGTCCCAGTCGATGTTATCTGCAGTCAATCCCAGTGCATAAGCCAGATAGCGCACCGGCACATAAGTACGGCTGTTAGCTATATAAGGCAAGGCATCCATTTGGTAGGGTACGCTGTTTACCGTGTAGATCAGCGATCCAATGCTAATAGTTGCATGTATGGTCTTGGGGGGATCTACCACCGCTGGAGCATCATTAAAGCTGATTTTAAGATCGTCCCGGGATTGGTTATACACAAAGGTGAAAACAGAAGCATTATCGATAGCCGCATCGGTAAATGAAATATTAAGGTTGTTGATACTGTCCGGCTCTTCATTATCGTGAGCCTTACCGGGCAACTCAATTTTTACCGTGGAATCGTTTATTTTACTTATTTTAACTGTCAATCCAGCGGGCAGGTTAGCGGCCGTATATTGATTGCCGGCTGTATAAACACTGCCATCGGGGCCGGTAAAGCTTGCTTTAGTAATAGAGACCAGCAGGGTGGTAGCAATAGAACCATCATTAGAGCCAGCCTCGACAAATTGATTGTCGCTCCAGGTCATATATGGGACTGCAGCAAACTGGTCGGGAATCAGATCGGGAATAACGTAGAACATGGGGTAGCCAGTATAAGTAACTTTTAGATTATCTCTGCTTCCACCACTAAGGACTAAATAATTAATAATACCTGATAAATCTATAGTCAGATCACTTATACTGTTTATGGTAGTATGTTTACCCGCATGGCCAGGCAGACTGATCTGGGCGGTCTTATTATTAATCTGCACCACCTGCACATGTAAACCGGCCGGGACATGATCGTAAGTGTAGGCAGACGCAGGAAATACAGATCCATCAGAGCCTTTGAAGGTTCCTAGACCATCCAGAGTTACGGTGATAACATTACCTATAGAACCATCATTAGCACTGGACTCAAGAAATTCACCTGTTGACCAGTTTACATTGGTTGTCAATATAGCTGGATCAACCGGTAATGGGTCTAGTGCCAGAGCAGAAGCCGGCATCAGCATGGTTAAAAGGGCGATAAGCAGCAATCCAGACATGATTTTCATTTTCTTGTTTGATAGCATATTCGTACCTCCTCATTAGTTAAAATTCCATAGCATTTAAATCATTATAAACCATTTACCTCAGTTATTGGAAAAGCATATTGACCCGGTAAATCTGCCGGAAGAAATAAAGTGGTGTTTTTCGATGGAGAGCAGATGATGGGACCCATAAT
>CAZHHJ010000097.1:0-9177 GCA_964531295.1 uncultured Syntrophomonas sp. | reverse complement strand
TAATTTGTTTGATAATTAAAATACTATGTAGACATAATAAAAAGTAAAATCAATTTGCTAAAAGTATATATGGTGTTGAAATTTGACATGCTGGTCTTTAATATGTTATTTTTCGCATAAGATGACAAGTTATGCTATGCTAAGCATGTAAATGATTTTGGCATCCAGGTCTCTAAACGGATGATACAGTCAAGAATCCTGGCTGCGGGAAGATTATTTTAGGAGGGATTAATATGGCAAATATCAAAGATATTACCAGCGTTAATTTTAATAAGGAAGTACTTGAATCAGATCTGCCAGTGCTGATTGATTTTTGGGCACCTTGGTGTGGACCATGCCGCATGGTTAGCCCGGTGGTGGAAAACCTAGCCGATGAAAACCAGGGAAAAATAAGTGTGGGCAAGATAAATGTTGATGAAAACCAGAGTCTGGCTATGCAATATGGCGTCAGATCCATACCTACCTTGGCTTTTTTTAAAGGCGGTACGGAGGTAAAACGAATTGTAGGGGCTCAGGGTAAAGCCCAACTACAAAAGGCAATCGACGAAGTTGCCGATTAAGCAGAAAAGTTATTAATCAGGAGGATTAATTAATCCTCCTGATTTTCTTTATCAAGGTTTCTAATTGTCATCTTCGTCCTCTTCGGAATGGGTACAGTAATAGAGTTCCTCTTCCTGTATCAGAAATTCACAACCCTGACAATCGTTGCCCATAACCGGTATCTCACCCAATGAACAAAATATAAAATTACCCATAATGATTTGTTTCATTAATGCTGTACCTCCATCTTAAGCAGCTGAATTATTTATTATTTATCTTATCGAAAAATTTTCTGATTTGCATTTCATAGCCCTCTTTGCCAGCCTCATAAAATGTTGTTCCACTCAATTCTTCGGGCAGATAGCTCTGATTTACATATCCACCGTAATCATGGGGATACTTGTAGCCGTTTCCCTTGCCTAATAGCTGTTTGGCCCGGGCATGAGAAGAATCAGCTATATGTGAAGGAACCGTAATTTTCTTGGCTTCCCTGGCCGCAGTATAAGCCCTTTCTATGGCCAGCACACTGCTATTGCTTTTGGGCGCGGTGGCCAGGTATATAGATGCCTCAGCCAGTGGTATTCTGGCTTCCGGCATGCCCAGCAGATGGACTGCATTTGCTGCCGAACTGGCCAGGGTGAGCGCATAGGGGTCTGCCAGGCCTATATCTTCCGCCGCCAGGATCATCAGGCGTCGGGCTACAAACATGGGATCCTCACCCCCTTCCAGCATAACAGCCAGCCAGAATATGGCTGCGTCAGGGTCAGAACCGCGGACGCTTTTAATAAAGGCTGAAATACTATCATAATGACTGTCACCCTGGCGGTCATATTTTATGATGGGCCGGGAGAGAATTTTTTGCAGCAGATCGAGGTCGATGACTAAATCAGCCGCTTCGCTTAAATAAGAATTTACTGCTGTTTCTAAAATATTTAGTGCCATGCGAGCATCTCCTTTGCATGTTGCAGCAATGGCATCGATACTTTCCCGGTTAATGGATATATTGAGCTGGCCCAGGCCATATTCCTTATCATTAAGAGCGTTATTAATAATAGTGGTCAGGTGTTTATCTTCCAGAGCTTCCAGGATATATAGCTTAACACGGGATAAAAGGGCATTATTAAGCTCGAAAAGAGGGTTTTCACTTGTAGCTCCAATCAAAAGCAGAGTACCATCTTCTACGAAAGGGAGCAGCACATCCTGCTGACTCTTACTGAAACGATGAATCTCATCCACGAATAATATGGTCTTTTGTTGATAATATTTCAGTCTCGGAGATGCATCAGCAGCAATTTTACGAATTTCATTCACCCCGGCGCTTACTGCCTTTATAGATTCGAAATGAGCGCTGCTCATATCGGCAATAATACCAGCGATACTGGTTTTGCCAGTTCCGGGTGGACCGAACAGGATCATGGAGTGCAGTTCGTCTCTGGTAATTAATTTTCGCAAACTGGAACCAGGTCCTACCACATGGTCCTGGCCAATTATATGGTCCAGATGGCGGGGGCGCATTCTATAAGCTAGAGGTGCATTAAGCTCCTTTTTTCCCAGATCAAATAAATCCATTTTTATGCCTCCGTAAAGGACAGTAATTACTCCGTTATTATAGAATAAAAACACTTAAGATTACAAGGACCCAGATGACACACCAATAACTTCCCCTTGCGTCCGGTTAGAGCCGAGGGTCACAGTAGTCACATATGTTGGTATATGCCGATTGTTTCAACATAGGGTTGTTTTCTGGGCGGCTTGTATATATAATGTTACAATGACCGGTAGAGGAGATCTATAGTGAAAATAGCAGTATTAATGAGCGGGGGAGTGGACAGTACTGTGGCAGCACTGCTGCTCAAAGAAAAAGGCTATGATGTTTCCGGCTTGACCATGATTAATTGGGATTTGAAAGCAGTGGAGCAGGCCAGGGCAGCAGCCCGCTATTTGGGTATAAGCCATCAAGTGGTGGATTTAAGAAAGGTATTCTATGAAAAAGTCATAGAATATTTTCGCTGTAGCTATGAAAATTGTCTTACTCCCAACCCCTGCGTTCAGTGCAACCGATATATCAAATTTGGAGCTTTACTTGATTATGCACTGCAAGAGGGTTTTGATAAGATAGGCACCGGTCATTATGTTCAGCTGGAGTTAGATAGCAGCAGCAATCGCTATTGGCTGAAAAAGGGTATAGACCAGTCCAAAGACCAGAGTTATTTCTTGTATGGCTTAAAACAACAGCAACTGGCAGTCAGCTTGTTTCCCCTGGGCGGCCTGAGAAAAACTGAGGTGAGGGAAATGGCCAGGGAAGCAGGAATAAAAGAGGCAGAAAAGCCGGAAAGCCAGGAAATATGTTTTATTAATGATGATTACCGAGACTTTATCCAGGATAAAGTAGATTGCCAGCCGGGGCAGGTAGTCGACTTAAATGGAAAGATTTTAGGGAATCACCAGGGCCTTCCTTTTTATACTATTGGACAGCGCCGGGGTTTGGGCATAAGTGTCGGGCATCCAATCTATGTTACGTCTCTGGATGTCGGAAATAACCGGCTGATAGTAGGCGACGAGATAGATTTATACCATGACTGCCTGTTTACGGAGGACAATAATTTTATTTATCAGGAGAAGATTGATTTCCCAGTCCAGGTGCAGGCTAAAATCAGGTATGCCAGCGCAGCGGCTGCGGCCTGGCTGCAAAAGGATGATGATGACAGGCTGAAGCTCAGCTTCGAAAGTCCGCAAAGAGCTATTACCTGCGGTCAGTCAGCAGTATATTATCTGGATAATTATGTGCTGGGTGGAGGAATAATCGTTAGAGCTCTTCATTAACGAGTATAATTTATCTGCTGTGAGAAAAATGAGCAAACATACTATCTTCATCTTAATAGATAAAGCAGGGGGGAGTTAAAGGGCAATTCACGGGTCTTTAACTCCTCTTAAGATATTAGTAATCCTACCTATGCGTTTAAAAACGCATTTTTTTTATTTTATAGGGAAACAATATTTCTAGGATGGAAGGAGAAATCGCAATGAAACTGCGGCATATTAAGCAGATGCCAGTGTTCCTGGAAAATAGTGCTGAAGTAGTGGGAACAATTCAAAAAGCAGTCATCGGGGACGATTTCAAGCTGAGTTATGTGGTGATTGAAAGAGTAGGAAAAGTGCCCGGTATGATACTGAGTAAGGATCTATGGTTTGGAGAGGAAATTGTGCTAATCAAAGATTTTGATTGTATTAAGTCTTATCAGCATGGGGAAGAATTATCAATATATGAACAAAAGCTGGGAGACTTAGTGTTCGATAGTAAAGGACGCGAGCTAGGAAAAGTCAGTGATTTTGTGCTTTCAGGCCAGGATAAAAAGGTACTGGGAATAGAAATTTTTTCAGGGGCAATTGGAGATTTATTGCATGGACGTCAGGAGGTAAACCTGGAGCAGATATCCTGGAAGAGTGTTGAAAGTGCGGTGGTTGATGAAGGGAGAGAAAACCTTTGGTAAATAAATGTCCGGTTTGTGGTGGATTGCAAGTAGGCAAAGTGGGCAGCGATCAGTTTTATTGTTGGAATTGCTTTTTGGAATTCAATTATAATAAAGGCCGCTTAAATTTGTATGAAGTAGCTGAAGATGGGTCACTGCTGGCAGTAGAGGAATCATCACAGATATTGTAAGGGCTTGGAGGTGATATCATTGAAGGATATGTTTAGCGCAGTATTATTAGGGGCAGTGATAGGCGCTGCTGCAGCCATGTTCTATTTGGAGAATGAAAATGAATTAAGCAGTGCCGCCCGACACTTAAAAGCTAGTAGCAGAGATGCCATCAACTTCTTAAGCAATATGAGTCAGGATATTGATCATAGTGTGAGGAAGCAGGGTTGATATGAGGCTGATCTCCAACTATTGGTACCGTTATCTATTTTTTGTAGGGGTGGCATTAGCCGCCTCTTATTTTATTTACCTGGTGCGGGATGTGATTACAATCTTCGCTGTGGGTGCTATCATGGCCTATCTTTTATATCATCCAGTAATGTTTTTGCAGCAAAACGGCTTTAACCGGCTGTATGCCATATTAATTATTTATTTAATAGTATCGGGTATTTTGGGACTCATTTTATATTGGGGTGTTCCCCATCTGATAAGTGAAGCCGGTAAACTGGTGGAATTGTATCCCCAGGTCGAAGAAAAAGCGGAACAGATTGCAGAAGAAATTGATGGTATTTCCAAACCGCCTCAGATAGAACGACTTATTGCAAGTAATGTTAAGAAACTTGAAGCGACCTTATTTAAAGGCTTGCAACACTTTATTGAGGAAATTTACGATGTCTTAAGCAAAATATTCATTCTCATTCTGGCTCCCATTTTATCTTTTTACATCCTTATAGACTGGGAAAAAATTCGGGAATGGATTCTGAATCTGTTTTCACCTGCTTTCAGGCGAGAACTGCAGAGCCTTAGTGCAGATATTGACCGGGTGTTACTTGATGCAATTAAAGGTAGCATATTGATAGCTGTAATTGTGGGGACTTTAGTCGGTGTATCGGCCTTAATTCTGGGGGTGAAATTTCCTCTAATAATAGGCTTGCTGGCCGGGGTTACCAATTTGATTCCTTATTTCGGCCCTTTTATGGGGGGGATCCCTGCGGTGCTGATCGCTTATTCAGAATCTTTTAGAGTGGCAGTGTATCAGACTATAGCTATAATTATAGTGCAGCAAATGGAGAGCAATATCTTAACCCCCAGGATACTGGGAGGTAAATTAGGAATGCATCCTTTGTTTATAATCTTTGCCCTCCTGGCGGGTGGAAAACTTTATGGGATCTGGGGTATATTGTTGGCAGTGCCAGTTGCTGCTATGATTAAGGTAACTATTTCCTGGATATATCTGCGCTTTGCAGCTTGAATAAAATGTTAAAAATGCTGCTTATAAGTTGACATATAAGCTTTTATACCAGAAAATAGATAAGAAAAAAGTATTGTCGGGAAAGAGGAGGCCTGTTTGTGAGAAATAGTGGAGAAATAAGAAAAGCTTTCCTGGATTATTTTGAAAATAGGGGGCACACCGTAATATCGAGTTCTTCGCTGGTTCCAGTGAATGACCCTACTTTATTATTTACCAATGCAGGAATGAATCAGTTTAAAGATGTCTTTTTAGGTATAGATAAGCACAGTTATCAAAGGGCTGTCACTGCCCAGAAATGCGTGCGTGCCGGTGGTAAACACAACGATTTGGATACTGTGGGAAGAACAGCTCGTCATCACACGTTTTTTGAGATGCTGGGAAACTTCTCCTTTGGCGATTACTTTAAACGAGAAGCAATACAATATGCCTGGGAATTCCTTACGGTATGGGCGGGGCTTCCTGAAGAGAAACTCTGGATTACCATTTACGAGGATGATGATGAAGCGGAAAAACTCTGGCAGGAGGTGGCCGGAGTTGCCCCCGAACGCATAATCCGCATGGGAGAAAAGGATAATTTTTGGGCTATGGGTGATACTGGTCCCTGTGGTCCCTGCAGTGAGATACACTATGATCGGGGAGCAGACTACGCATGTAAACAGGAGGAGTGCGCCCTGGGGGTATGTGATTGTGATCGCTGGTTAGAAATATGGAACCTGGTATTTATGCAGTATAACCGGGATGAGGAAGGTAATTTGATTCCCCTGCCCAGGCCCAGTATCGATACTGGCATGGGCCTAGAAAGATTAACTTCCTTATTGCAGCGGGTAGACAGTAATTTTGACACCGATCTATTTATTCCTTTGATGGATAGTATAGAAAAAATGACCGGCATTAAATATGATCGGGGGGAAAAGGGATTTCCTTTCCGAGTTATTGCTGATCACAGCAGAGCCTGCACTTTTCTTATAAGTGATGGAGTCTTGCCCAGTAATGATGGACGGGGCTACGTTTTAAGAAGGATATTGAGGCGAGCGGTTAGATTTGGGCGTTCGTTGGGTATAGAGGAAGCTTTCCTCTACAAAAATGTAGATGTGGTCGCCGATATTATGAAAGAAGCATATCCTGAAATAGAAGAAAAGAAGGAATTTGTTAAAGAAGTAATTAAAATGGAAGAGGAGCGTTTCCTGGTAACTCTTCATGAAGGTTTGAAAAAGGTGGAAGAGATAATAGCAGGTGTTAAGTCCAGAGGCGATGGAATAATTCTCGGGCAAGAAGCTTTTATGCTTTATGATACCTATGGTTTTCCCCTGGATTTAACTGAAGATGTGGCAGAGGAGAATCGCTTGAGGGTTGATACAGCTGGATTTAATCAGATGATGGAGGAGCAGCGGGACAGGGCCCGACAGGCTAATAAGTCCACCGGAGCCTTTGCTCACGAAATTATTATATCAGACCTGATGCAGGGTGTGGCGGCTGGACCAACTATCTTTACCGGTTATGAGAAAACCCGGGATCAATCAGTTATAATCGCCATTATCAAAGGGGAGCGCTTAATAGACGAAGCCTTTGATGAGCAGGTTTTAGTAGTTACTGCTAGTACTCCTTTTTATGCCGAAAGCGGGGGGCAGGTAGCTGACGTCGGTGTGATAATCGCTGATCAGGGAAAGATGCTGGTAGAGAATGTACAAAAGGTGGGCAACTGCATTGTACATGAAGGTAAGCTGCGGGGCAGTCTCAAGTGTGGTGAAACAGTAAACCTGCAGGTGAATGAAGAGCAGCGACTGGATACGGCCAGAAACCACACCGCTACCCACCTCTTGCATAAAGCCCTGCGGCAAGTTCTGGGAGACCATGCCCAGCAGAAAGGTTCGCTGGTAGATCCTTCCCGCATGCGCTTTGATTTTTCGCATCTGGCTTCCCTATCTGACGATGAACTGCTCAGGATAGAAAACATGGTTAATGATTTTATCCTGGGAGTACATGAGGTGAGGACTCAGGTGACCGGTTTGGAAGATGCCAGGGAATATGGAGCCATAGCCCTGTTTGGCGAGAAATATGATGAACAAGTGCGGGTGGTGGAAGTTGAAGGAGTCAGCGTAGAACTCTGCGGTGGTACGCATGTTAGGAATACCGGGCAATTAGGGTCCTTTAAGATCCTGTCGGAGGCCAGTGTAGGGTCAGGTCTGCGCAGAATAGAGGCTTGCACCGGAAGAGGCGCCCGGGAATATCTCAGTGGGGTGGAAAATAATTTGAAAGATGCCGCCCAGCTTCTGAAAGCCGTTCCAGCCGAAGTTAGCCATAAGATAGATATTTTGCAGCATACCCTTAAGGAATACGAGAAAGAAATAGAAAACCTGAAAGGGAAATTATCTCGTGTATCCAGTGGGGACTTGATTAACAAAGCTTACGATATTTCCGGCAGCAAAGTACTAATAGAAAAGGTGGAAGACCAGGATGCGGTGACCTTAAGGCAAAATGCAGAAATGTTGAAAGATAAACTCGGCAGTAGTATAGTGCTCCTGGCATCAATTAGCCAAGATAAGGTTTCTTTGGTATCCTTTGTAAGCAAAGACCTGGTCGATAAAGGCCTTCATGCTGGCAATATTGTAGGCCGGGCGGCCAAGATTGCCGGCGGCGGCGGGGGAGGCCGCCCGGATATGGCTCAGGCTGGGGCCAGGGATAAGAGCAAATTAGATGAGGCGCTGACTGCAGCCCGGGAAATGGTAGAAGAAATCCTGGCCTAAACAAAGGTATTTATTAAACAAGTGTAGAAATCTTTGTATCAAGAGGAGGTGTGGTCGATGACTCAGGGAATGGAAGAAACGGTAAGTTTTAAGCGTGAAAGAGAAGGCGAGGAGCGTATCAAGGAGGTTCTGGAGTCGGTATATAAATCGCTGGAAGAAAAGGGATATAATCCAGTTAACCAGATGGTGGGTTATATGATCTCTGGCGATCCGGCGTATATTACGAGTCATAATGATGCCCGCAGCCTTATTTGCAAAGTAGACCGGGATGAGATTATGGAGGTGCTGGTAAAAGAGTATTTAACCAGCAGATAATATATTTACGACAAATCCCCATGCCCGGCATGGGGATTTATTATTTGGGTATAAGGAGCTTCTTTTATGAGAATAATGGGCTTGGATGTGGGGAGTAAGAGAATAGGGATTGCCTTAAGTGACCCTATGGAAATAATAGCCGGGGGACATTCGGTGTGGGAACGCAGAAATTTGCAGCAAGATTTGGAGCACATTCAAAGTTTATGTATTATCAATGAGGTGAAAATCATTGTCTTGGGATTGCCCCTCAATATGGATGGCAGCATCGGTCCCAAAGCCCTGGAAATCAAAGAATTTGCCGTCCGTTTGCAAGAATTTACCGATATTACAACTACCTTCTGGGATGAAAGACTATCGACCGTAGCTGCCGAGAGAGTTCTGCTGGAAGCAGATGTCTCCCGCTCTAAAAGGAAAAAGGTAATCGATAAACTGGCCGCAGTTACCATCCTGCAAAATTATTTGGATGCTGCCAGGCCCTGAGTTTTTAGCTTATTATGGAAAGCTATTTGACAAATCAAGAGGCAAACTATAGAATTGCTGTAGCTTGAAAAAAGAGGTGAATATATGAGTGACGAAGAACTTTTTGAGGAAGAATATCCCGTGCTGGTACTGGTAGATGAAGAAGGCGTGGAAATGGAGTTTGAACTGATTGCCGAGTTGGATATTCAGGATAACAAGTACCGGGTTC
>CAZHHJ010000096.1:0-9272 GCA_964531295.1 uncultured Syntrophomonas sp. | reverse complement strand
CCATGGTTTCAATCATTTTATTTCTCCCATTTTATAAAATTATATATTGATTCCTCCATAAAAACCACCCAATATCTATTTTGCTCTCTTTTAATCACATAGCACTATGCCTAGTTACTCTTCCAGCATGAATGACTTTGAGGGTGAAAGGCCCGCCAGCAAAAATGGTGGCCTTAAATAAGACTATTCTTATTGATGGGATAGGTCTAGATCGGATAAAAGGTAGGCGGTTGACTAACTGCGAAAGCTATCATTCCCCGCGGGCCAGGGATATACTGGACGGAAAGCAGGGAGACTGTCTCTTCCGGGATACTCCGATAACGATACTGGTCATGCTGAGCGGCAACGAAGAATCTTTCACTTCGCTTAGGATGACTTCGTAAAAGGAGCAGACCGTTAGGGGCAGTCTCTTTAATATCATCATAGCTTTATCTAGCAGTTAATGGCTGGATATTTTTACTCTAACTCCTTTGGGCAGTAACTCCAGGCATTTAAAACTCACCTGGGCTTCTTTCTGCTGCTCAAAACTTAGTCCCTTATCTAAATCAGAGACCATACACAGCGGCGGGAATAGAACACACCACCAGTTTTTTCCTTCGCCATTCCCTATGATTATTCGTAGGGCTTGATATTCCCCCGAAGGGAACACCATGTTGCCATAGCTCTTGGTCGGAAACATATATTCTCCCACCTTGACCTGTACCGGATAATCGTAACCCTGACTTGCAATTACTGTTTCAGCTAATTTCTTTATCCGCGGAATGTTCTCTATGGCCAGTTCACGCGCCTGTTCCACATCCTGCTGCTCAGCAAATTCACCCTTCATTAATGTTACTACTTCGTTTTTTACTGCTATCTTTAAAGCTTGATCGTCTATGCTGTCACTATTGGCTATAACATGCAGCCTCAGCACACTGTCATTTAATGAAGTATTATTCGCATAATAATAATTGCTTCCTAAAAAGATTATACTAATGACACTAATGATTACAGCTATTTTTTTCATCCCGACTACCCCCTTCTCTTATCTTAATTATGCCCGTTGGCCACTTTTCTAAACCAATTCATCAGCTATATATCTATTGGAAACATTTTGCAAGAACCAAGGGGACGGTTCTTGCGGTTGATTATCGGTTTTGGGATTATGCCTTCAAAACAATACTTGGGAATAAATTGACAAAAGGTTTAATTTTATCCCATAATAATAGCAATAATATAAAATTCTCCGAGATTAAAAACCTATGGTTTTACTATGGATTTTAATCCGTTAGGGTTTACCGGGAAACGGGTAAGCCTCCTGTTGGAAAGGAGGAATGAATAATTGTTTTAATTCTATGATGGTTCTCGTTTGCCGTTGGATAAACAGGATCATTTTCTCTTTTATTGTAGGATATTTAATGTTAATTAAAATTTGGAGGGAAAAGGTTTATGATGAAATTACGTGGGAAAAAACTGACTTTAATCGTTGCAATCTTGGCAGTCTTTTTAATGACTGCGGTAATAGGATGCGGGCAGCAAGAAGAAAGTGCAACACCACCAACCGCTCCAGAACTTAAAACCCTTAAACTGGCAACTACGACCAGTACTGAGGATTCAGGGTTGCTGGATTATTTGCTGCCGGAGTTTCAAAAGGATACTAATTACAAAGTAGATGTAATTGCAGTTGGTACCGGACAAGCAATCGCAATGGGCGAAGCCGGAGATGTTGATGTTATTTTAGTTCATTCCCGGGCGGCCGAAGATAAGTTTGTCGAGGATGGCTTTGGAGTAGATCGCCGTGATGTAATGTATAATGACTTCTTGTTAATTGGCCCCGCTGATGATCCTGCCGGCATTAAAGATACTACAGATGCTTTAGCCGCTTTCAAAGCTATGTCTGAAAAGCAGACCGGTTTTGTTTCTCGCGGAGATGATTCCGGTACTCATAAAAAAGAACTGAGTATCTGGAAAAAAGCTGAAATTGAACCCCAGGGATCATGGTATATTGAAGCGGGTCAAGGAATGGGAGATACTTTTCTTATGGCTAATGAGAAAAAAGCTTATACCATGATTGATCGTGCTACTTATCTGAATTTGAAAGACAATTATCAACTGGAACCTATGGTAGAAGGCGATCCGGCATTATTTAATCCGTATGGCGTTATACCGCTTAATCTCGAAAAATTCCCTAATATTGACTTTGATGGTGCTACCAAATTTGCCGAATGGCTGACTTCAGAAAAGGGCCAAAAAATGATTGGCGAATATGGCAAAGCTGAATTTGGGCAATCTCTCTTTATACCAGATGCCAAATAGGCGGAAATAAAAGCAGGTATATTAAGGGAGGAAGGGCATGGACATTATATGGCAGGGAACAAAAGAAGCTTTTTATCTAATTGTGCAAATGGATGCGGAAATAATTCAGGTTACATTGCTGTCACTGCAAGTATCTTTGACTGCCTTATTATTGTCAGCTCTGATAGGAATTCCGGCCGGGGCTGCTTCGGCGTTAAGAGATTTCCCCGGCAAAAAAGCTTTACTTAATATTGTTTATACACTAATGGGTCTGCCACCGGTTCTGGCAGGCCTGTTAGTGTATTTATTACTGACCCACAAAGGCCCGCTAGGCCAATATGAACTATTATTTACCCCTGCTGCCATGGTCTTTGCCCAGGTCTTACTGGCCACACCCATTATATGGGGTTTAACTGCCCGTGCGGTTATGAGCTTGGAACAAAATGTATATGATACAGCCGCAACTTTAGGTGCCTCCAGGCGCCAAGCTGCACTTTCCCTCATCCGCGAGTCACGCATGGGTATTATTGCCGCAATAACTACCGCCTTCGGTCGCGTTATTGCAGAGGTCGGGGCCGTAATGCTGGTAGGAGGAAATATTCGCTGGGCTACCAGGGTTTTGACCACTTCAATTGTTTTGGAAACCCGTATGGGTAAATTTAGTAATGCCATTGCTATTGGCATTATATTGCTGACTATATCCTTTTTGATTAATATGATTATAATTACTTTGGAAAAGAGGACTTTCCGTTATGACAATACAATTCGAATTACATAATATAATCAAGCGTTACCATGATCGGGAAGTCTTAAATATAGACCATCTAACTATACCAGACGGGAAGATTTACACTATCCTGGGACCCAATGGCTCTGGTAAAACTACCCTTTTGCGTATTATGGCGTTGCTTTTAGTTAATGATGCCGGCAGTCTGAAAGTGTTGGGTGAAACGGTGGAGTGGAATAAAGCACAGCTCTTAAATTTGCGGCGGCAAATGTCAATGGTCACCCAGACTTCTTTCATGTTTCAGGGTTCGGTAAATTACAATGTTGCTTATGGACTGCGTAAACGCAAAATTTCAGATCGGAACATTAAACGTCGTCTTAATGACATTTTGGAAATGGTAGGAATGACTGATTATAAGGAAGCAGATTCCCGTACTTTATCAGGCGGAGAAAGGCAAAAAATAGCTATTGCAAGAGCGTTGATATTGAAACCGCGGGTTTTGTTCCTGGATGAACCGACCTCCAATATAGATAGCGCTAGTGCGGCAGAAATAGAAAAACATATTCGCAACATAAATAAAAAGTGGGGAACTACGGTTATTTTGGTCACCCACAATCTTTTCCAAGCTCGTCGTTTAGCTGATGAAGTTCTGTTTTTAAATGAAGGCCGAATTATTGAACAGGGTAAGGCCGCGATAATTTTTAATCAGCCACGCGATGAGCGAACGGCTGCCTTTTTACGAGGGGAAACCGTATTTTAATTGTTATAGTAATTGTTGTTATGGTAAAGGGGTTGGGTGCAAAAAGCCCCTGGTCTCTATTACCAGGGGCTTATGCCTATGCTAATTACGGGTTAAACCCGGCCGTTAAACTATATGTCCATACCCTCCAGACTCCATACGCGGGTAAGCAGTTCGCAATTCGCCATGTCGTACACTATAAACACCTTGGCAACATCCTTAACTATTTTTTCATCACGTTCTATGTTTAGTTCAGCATAAACAGAAGTTACTTCGATTTGTTTTTTCTGCACCTGGCGTTGCTGCTACCAATTAAGGTATTACACTTGACTGAGATACCCCGATCGTGGCGCTTGTAGAAAACTTCCAATGTACTCAAATATCTCTTGTCTGGCCTGATGACGCGGTGGGAATAATGCCAGTGAATGATCTCCCTCTAATCCGGGCTAGAAATAAGAGTTGATTCGTTATTTCCTTTTTTACAAGTTCTTTGTCAAGATTTAGCTCTTCACTAAAGATTCGTTGCAGCTCATTCACCATAGTCGTTTTCCATATCGTAAAGGATGGATTATAAGTGAGTGCAAATGCACATAAGCTTCCAATTTCCTCTTCTATAGAACCTTCCCGGCATTCTTCAAAATCAATGCCATAAATTATATCTTTTACGATAAAGTTGCGAAAATTTACGTCTCCCATGATAATTTGTTTACCGGTTATATCGCGGACTACTTTATAAAAGTTTTTAAACCAGGAGCATAATGCATAAATAAAAATGTAAGCCGATTCATGTAAAGATTTGCTAGAGGAACCGTCGGTATTTTCTAGATCGCAATAACAATCAAGTAATAAAGCTCCCTCCAAATATTCAAGCCCAATATAATCTTTCCCTATTACTAATATTTTGGGAACGGGTAAACCATTATCTTTCAACATGGACAGCATTTCAACTTCTTTTTGCATTCTATTAGGACAGGAATATTTTTTATATACTAGGTATTCGTCTTTTTCGCCCGACTGAGCTGAATTAAGAAGGTAAACGTTATTCTTTTTGCTGGTAAATTTCTTTTCAACCACATAACTCGACAAATCTGCTCTAAGCAAAAATAGCGCCTCCTATAAAAAAGATCTTAGAACGTATTATACTACTAGCTCAAGATAAGATAAAAAAGGAGAAAAGCAATGGGTACCAATATCACACTTATTTTATCGCTTCTGGACCAAGGTTGGGAATACATATAACTTCTTTCAGTATAAAGCCCGAAAGCCCGACCTTCCATAGAATTACTCAAAAAGTCCACCTTACTTAACGCTGATATTACAAGAGGTACCAAAAGATAGCGAACCGCTCTTAAAAGCTTGCGGGGTGAAAGTCCTTCCATGTCAATCCCCTTAGCCATCTGAGCATTCTTCACTTGCTCTAATTCCTGTTGAAATACAGGAATAAAGCGTAATGCTGTAATAAGCATAAAGCCAAATCGATACGGCAGTCCCACCTGCATAAGAGAGTATGCCAAACGATTGGGATCTGTTGTCGCTACAAATAAATAACTGGAGCTTATAATATTAACAAAACGCAACATCATGCTTAAGCCGCCCAGAAGCCCTTCTGACCATACCGACAGAGACAACGAGCCTAAGCTAAACTGCCAGATTAACAAACCTTCTTTAACCGCCAGTATCTGGATAATCAAAATAAATAAGCCAAAAATTAATATAAAGCGGAGCTTATGGAAAAAAAAGGCTAGGCCTAACTCTGCCAGACGATAAGCAACTAGTACTACACATAATAAAATTACTCCTCCCAGCCACGAAGGTACCGCAAAAACAGAAAAACTAAAACAAAGCAACATTATTAGCTTAACCAGGGGGTGCATACTGTGCAATCTGGAATCATTATCAGCATAAATTAGCCCCGGAAAAAATCCCTTTACTACTGATGAAGCTCTATTATAGATAATATTATGGAAAGAGTTCATCTTAGTTCCTTCTTCCTGTCATTATTAAGTTCATATTTTGAAGGCAGATATTCGCTCATTCCACTTTGTGCTAATCTTTTCAGTGCTTCTTCTACTGGTGCGTCGATGGTAAGTTTTCCTTCTGAGAAAAAAAGAATTCTTTGACAGCAGGCAACAACCACATTAGGTTCATGGCATACCATCAAGGTTATTCCTCCCCCCTCACGGTGCTTTTGTAAAGCAGTTATAAGCAGGGCCAGCCGGTCGCTATCCTGCCCAACAATAGGCTCATCTAAAATTAGAAGCCGGGGGGAATAAGCCAGAACAGAAATTAGATTAAGCCTTTTTTTCTCCCCCAGGCTTAAGGAAAAAGGGTTTTTATCTTTATATTGTTGCAATTCAAATTCTTGTAACAATTGACTAACTTCAAAGTCAATCTCAGAGCTATCTTGCTTAGATAAAAATTGTGAAGCCATTTTTGCTTCTTTAAAAACAGTGTTTTCAAAAATTTGATGATTGGGATTTTGAAATGTAAGTCCCATATCCCGAGCCCGACGTGTTACTTTTTGCTTGCTGATATCTTCTCCCTGCAGGCAAATGACACCTTCTTTTAGTTTTAATACTCCCAGCAAAGCCATTAAAAGAGTAGTCTTGCCACTGCCGTTATTACCCATGACTGCAATAGTTTCACCCGGATAAGCACAAAAACTTACATCTGAAAGAACATCCCTTCCTTCATAACCAGCTTTAAGATTTTTCACCAACAGCAGCGGTGATTTTTCCACCTTTTTATCACAATCTGCCCGCATTTTTCCTTTCAACCCAAGCTTATCTGATTTAATCCCATTACATAGCGGAATATATCTTTTATGACATTCTGGGGAAGTGCTTTCTTCTACAATCTTTCCTTTCTCCATTAACAGTAAACGATCAGAAATAGCTAACAGCCTTTCCAAACGATGTTCAATGACCATTATTGCTACATCATGCTTTTCTTTTAACCTATTTAAGGTTTCCAGCACTTCCTTAGTACAAGAGGGATCCAGATTAGCGGTAGGCTCGTCTAGTATAAGCAGTGCAGGATTCATTGCCAAGACTGAAGCGATAGCAACTCTTTGCTTTTCACCTCCGGAAAGTGTGTGAACCTGTCTGTCTCTCAAAGCAAGTGCTCCCACAGCTTGTAAAGAAGAGTATACTCGTTCCCGTATTTCTTCCGCAGGTATACATAGATTTTCCGGTCCAAAAGCTACCTCATCACATACTGTAAGGGTACAAAGCTGAGCCTCCGGGTCCTGCTGCACCAGGCCGACAATCCCGGAGAGCCCGCCGGCAGGATAATCCCTGGTGTTTTTCCCCTGGATGCTTACCGAGCCTTCCATTCTTCCAGCATAAGCATGGGGAATAAAGCCGACTAAACATAAGGCCAATGTGGATTTACCGCAGCCGCTAGGACCTGTTACCGTCAAAAATTGTCCTGGATAAATCTGCAGGTTTATGCTTTCCAAAGCCGGATACGCAGATCCGCTGTAAGTAAAAGATAGTTCTTTAATATCTACCACCGGTTCAACCATAATAATCCCTTTCCTCTTATATAAGTCTATCGAACGATCATTTTGCTTACCTGCTTAACCCAATATTCCCCATCATAATTACCTGGTATTAAGCGAAGCATATCATCTTCCTGAATTAATAGTATTTGGTCGTCATTTAAGACTTTCTTTAAATCGAATTCTACTTCATAGCCATCACTTGCTATAATTTGAAGCGTCCTAGCTCCTTCCTGAGGCGAAGCCTCCATAAGAATAACCTGTAAAGGAATTCCAGTATACTTTTGGGGAGGAACATAACTAATCTTTCCACTTAATTCAGCCGTAATGGTTGTTTCGTGCTTTTCAAAATGGGAAAGTTGAAAAGAAAGTGGATTTTTAACTACCCCTTCCACCTGACAGCGCGGGCCTGTCCAGGGAGGCTCAAAGACGGCAGCATAGTAATAAACTGCTCCTATAGATAATAAAGCAACCAAAAATACGGTCGTGGCGATTCGGAAAGAGAAAGCCTTTTTTTTCTTCTTAGCGGTCGATGCTGTAACAGCAGCTATCTCTTCTTCTGAAGTATTAGTAATATGGAAAGGTCTGGCTTGCAGCACTATTTCTAGCACACTGTGTCCCAAACTGCCTGCCAGAAGGACTCCGGAAACAAACGCTATAAGACCTATAAATAATAAATAAGTACGAGGAGCATTGGAAAAGTAGAGTAGTTGGAAAACAAAAACATTGGAAGCTGCCGCTACGCCTCCAGCCAGTATGTAGCTTGCCAGATTATGACGTCTAACTACTAAAAGGACAATATCTACCATCAGGCCTTGCATTAAGGAAACCAAAATAATGGCAATCCCATGAGTACTGCCAGTTAACATTTCAACTACTCCCTTGAGTAAACCAGCAGCCGTAGCAGCACCAGGCTTTCTTATTAAACCTGCTACCAGGATAAACCAAAAGATATGTAATCCCGAAACAAATTGCCCGGCGCCAAAAGGAACTGCAAAAATACGGTTTAAAAGATTGCCCAAATAACCGATGTAGGTGCTCATCACACCGCCAATACCACTTAATATAGCTATCACCAGCAGGTCCCGGTTGCTAAAATAGTATTTTTTTTGCCTGCTTCTCTCCATGTTTACCTCCACCCAAAGAATAAATCAAAACCTTGTATAAATGAACTTGCAATTAATCAACCCGGATCATTATTACATTCTTTACCCAATAAGGTTTATTTACATCACCCGGTTCCCGCTGCCCCACGATAAGCTGCAAAGGCATCCCCGCCTGGGGACTAAATTCATATCCATTTTCTTCCCAGGCTAGAATTATTTTGAGCCTGTTTCCTGGATTTTGTTCGTCAATATAGTCCTCCCTCTTAACGTCTTCAAATTCATATTCCACTTGGTACCCATCCTCGGCAATAAACGTAACATGGGACGCATCTTCTTTTAAGCTTACTTGTTTACTTAATAAATACCATACCCAGATGCCTTTAAAATGTGTATAGCCTTTGGTTCCGTAGGAATTAACAAAAGAATAATCGGCTTCGACCAAACCATCTTCCATGGATTTTAATTCTTCAAAAGTGAAGGCAACTTTGTTATTAACTGCATCCCCTTCAATAAGAAGTGTATCTGCGGGAGTTTTCTCTGCAGAAGCACATCCCGATCCTGAGATACAGACTATTAGTAGAATTAATATGGTAAAAACAAGTGTTTTGCCCTTGCGTAAAAATATTTTTTGCATGCCGACTGCCTCCTAAAGAAAGAAGAATCCCGACAGTTATAAATTTTCCATCTCTGCCGGTAAAATAATATTCCTTACTAATATAGCGTGTGATTAAAAAAGGAGTCCAGGCGGAGTAATCAGTAAAACCACTCCGCCTGGGGTTCCTTTGTGCAGATTGTTTATATAATGACTGTTAACTCCTTATAAAACATTAACAATAACCATTACTGCCTCCGATCGAGCCTCATTGCCCTGGGGACGGTCCGCTTTGTTTTTCTGAATTTATTTATTCAGGGCGTTGACTATCA
>CAZHHJ010000095.1:0-9403 GCA_964531295.1 uncultured Syntrophomonas sp. | reverse complement strand
CAGGAAGTTTAAAATCTCTTTTAAGGAGGAATGAAAGTGCTAGAAAACTATATCGACCATATATCATTCTCTAACCTGGATAAATACCAGAAATGCCCATACCAATGGTATTTACGGTATATAGAAAAGCATCCCGATGAAGCCGGCGAATCAGCTCAGATAGGTAAACTAGGTCATTTAGTAATCAAGGCAGCTGTAGCCGGGAAGATAAGGCCCGATTTGGATGCCTTTGATGATCTGGTAATAGACATAGCCAGTGGCGAATGCTCTAATTTAACATTCAAAGAAAGAGCAGAAGCCCGGGAATTATACCAGGGATACGGTGCTTCCAATATAACGAACCTTTATGAATGGGTTTTGTTTGCATTGGATGTACGGAGTAAACATAAAGGCAGGGTAGAACTGGAAAAAGAAGTCTCCTGCATTATACCCGGTATACCAGTACCGATGGAAATGCATATTGACTTTGTTAATAAGGATACAATCATAGACTGGAAAACTGGTCGTAATACCGAACCGATAAGTTCTCATCAATTAGGTCTGTATGCCTATGGTGTTGGCAGGGCAAAAAACGTAAACCCGAGCCAATTTACCAGAAAATTTGTTTTTACAGGCTTACAGAAACAGTTTGAGGACAAAAAGCCAATCCAGGATGCTCTTGCATGGGCATTAAATATCTATGAACACATAGAAGAAGATCTGGAAGGGCTCGCCTTCATGGGGAAAGGCGTATTCAAAAAGAATGCAGGTACCGCCTGCCGTTGGTGTCCATACAAAGCAACTTGTTTCGAGGAAAATTTGGGACCTGTTGAATTAATCAACATCCCCGAAGAGATATTAACTTACAGTCAAGCCGAACAGGTTGCCAGCTCGATTCTTCTTATAGAAGAAAAATTAAATGCAGCGCAAAAGGCTCTGCAGATATATTGCGAAGAAAATAACCTTCTTATGCAGACTAATGGCGAATATTTTGGATGGTACCCCGGCTCCATAAGCCGAAAATGGGATAAGATGAAAATCTATGAAGCCGTTAGGGATTTGCCGGCAGAGGATATCATCAAAGCATTTAGCGTGGACCTTAGAGGCATCAACGCTTTGGCAAAGAACAATGATTGCATAAATCTTGCAATCCAGGAAGCGGTAACAACGGAAACAGGAAAACCAAAATTTAAACACGCATCTAAACCGCCTAAAGCAAGTTAGAAAGAGCCCCGCAAGGGGCTTTTTTTATACCCGAAAATAAAAATTAAATCCTGCGAAATACGCGGGGAAGGGAGTGACTATATGTTAGAAAAATCTGAAGAAGGGAATAAGCTGATCAATCTCCAGATCCAAGTTGTGCTGGATGGAGATGTACTTGCTATGCCGGTGTATAATCGGCAAGGCTGTTTATTGTTGAGTAAAGGCGCAACTATAAGCAGAGAGAACAAAAGTCAATTAAGCAACCACGGAGTTAAAAAAGTATTCGTAACTTCAACAAAGAGGGAGGTATGGCTATGTTAGCTTGTCAAGAAGACGCTGCCACAAAAATTCGGCAAAAGTTAACTGAGCGTGAAAAGGAACTGCTACAATGTCTCGCGCTGGGAATGAATAACCGGGAAATTGCCACAGAGCTAAATTGTTCAATTAGAACTGTAAGAAATCATATGCATTCGATAATGTGTACGTTAGCGGTTAAACCCAGGTTAAAATTGGCACTATATGCGCTTAAAGCAGGGATTTAAATCTTGCTGCTGAAAATGAATAACCCGGGTTACAAAGTAATCTAGGGTAATTTCTAAGCCTCCACCTATGGTCGGGGCGGTCAACCAACTGTGGCCGCTTCTGGTCACAGTTATTTATAGGAGGTAAAAAAATGGCAAATGAAAAGAAAATGGCTGAAGGATTATGGGAAAGCATATTCAATTTTGCGGATACCGCAAATAAGCTTCACGAAAAAGGATATAGCGTAGAACTTATCGCTGAATTAATGCAAAGCAATCTTAAACAGACTGAACATCGGATAAAACTGGCACAGGCTTTCCCGCCAGGGAGCAGAATTAAGAATGTGCCGATCACGGTTTATCAGGCAGCGGTTGAATTTCCCAATCCCCAACAGATAGTTAAAGAAGCCTGGGAAAAGAACTGGACTACTAGTGATATTCAATTCCAACTATCAAAATGGAAAGGGGAAAAGAATAAAATTAAATCAAACAAAACCCCCATCGAAGTGGCCTTCGGAGTAGATGGAGAAGGCATGACAACTGCTAAAAAGCTGTACGCATTCCTGGAATTACGTCCTGGCGATTATTCACGGTGGGTTAAGAAAAATATTGAAAAAAATATTTACGCCGAAGCCGGGAAAGATTATATATTACTCCGCACGGATGCGGAGTGGCGAAATTCCGGGGCTCGTGGGCAATATGCGAGGGATTATAAGCTCACAGCAACCTTTGCGAAAAAGTTAGCAATGGTTTCTCAAACTCCTAAAGGAGAAGAGGCCAGAAACTATTTCATCCGTATAGAGGAAGCTGTTTTTGCCAAAGCACAGGATATTCCTGTAGCTTTCAATGGGTTGTCATTAGAAGAACAAGTGGATGCGATATTGGGAGCCTTAGAACAGGGTAAAAGTATGCCTGGTGCTTACCAAAAAAGCCTTGCTAAAAACGCAGTAAAACTCAAAAGAATACTATAAGCCACTACCCGGGTCATTGATAAAATGGCCCGGGTTTTATTAAAAGGAGGTCTTTAAGATGGGAATTGAAACAAGATTACTTAAAGTAGTATTCAACCAGGACATCAACACAGTGGAGCACTTACTTTTTCAAAAGGGAGTAAACCCTGATGTCAAAGACCAACACCAGACTACGGCATTAATTCATGCAGTAAAAGGAAGCCCGAAAATAGTACAACTTTTGCTTAAGGCTGGTGCTGATGTTAACAGCCAGAACATTTATGGTAACACAGCACTCATCAATGCAGTATCTGGCGAATCTGACCGGGATACCCTTTTACAGCTTATAGAAGCCGGGGCAGACTTAAACGCAAAGACTATGCTTGGCAGGACAGCTTTAATCGAAGCAGTAATGTGCCGTAATGTTATAGCCGTTCAGATATTAGTGGATGCTGGTGCCGATATTTGGGTAAGAGACGATCACCAAGAGAATGCCACCAAAAAAGCAATCAAAAGCCAACAAACCCAGATAGCAAGGTTATTGTTTAATGCAGCTTTTGATGCCCTATACCACAGTAGCAAACTAGCGTAGAGGAGGATAAGAGCAAATGCAACAATGTGAAATCTGTGGAAAAGAAACAGATAATTATTCCACCTGCGATTCTTGCGAGCTGATATATTGCATAGAACACTTGGGCGATCACAACGAATGCCCGGTTTGCGGTGGAGAACATACTTTCAAAGGGAATTTTTAGGAAAGAGGGTTAAATTATGCTAATAAAACCCACAAAAGCATTAACCGTATATCAGCCCTGGGCTTCATTAGTTGCACAAAAGTTGAAGAAAAATGAGACCCGCAGCTGGCGCACAAAATACCGTGGACCGTTGGCAATCCATGCAGCAATGGGTATGCCAAAAGAAGCTAAAGCATTTTGCCCTGAAGTTGCAAAAATTCTAGGAGTTAACCCTTATAACGGATCTCATTGGTACTACCTGGAGTAGCACTCAGATGTTATAGGTGGTTTTGGTCAAATACTGGCTACCTGCAACCTAGTCGATTGCGTTCAAGTTATTGATGAAGAACCGGGAGTTTATGCGTTGCTAGAAAACGGTGAATATGTAGATGGTCCCGAACTTTTGTTTGGAGATTATAGGCCCGGCAGATATGTATGGGTTCTGGATAATATCAAAAAACTTTCTAAACCGGTAGCTGTCAAAGGCAAACAAGGTCTTTGGAATTGGTATAGTTCATGAGAAAATGTCAAATTCATTATGCCCCAAAAAACACTGCTCCTGACCCACGTTGGCGAGAACTTTCGGGTTGTATCTTAGCGCAGGGTAGAGCAGGAGGGCCTAAAAACATTCTTATACAGACATCAATAGGATTGGTGGTAGTCCCCCGAGGAAATGTCAGATTCGCCAAATAGGAGGAACCATTTATCTAAATGCGCCGTAAAACCCCTTGCTTTAGCTATGGGATATAAGGCGCAAAGGAGGGCTTGATGTTAAAGAGCTATACATACCGAATATACCCAAACACAAAACAGAAAGTCGCTATAGACAACACGGTTAATCTGTGTCGGTATCTCTATAACTGCGGCCTAGAGCAGAGAATTAGGGCTTACCGCCAACAACGAAGAAATCTAAACTATTACGTTCAGGCTAATGAGTTACGGGGAATCAAGACATTTTACCCTGACTTCACTCAGGTTCATTCGCAAGTATTACAAGATGTCTTGAAACGTCTGGATAAGTCTTATCAAAATTTCTTTCGTAGAGTTAAGCAAGGTGACAAGCCCGGTTTCCCTAGATTTCAAGGATATAATCGCTATCACTCTTTCACTTATCCGCAACCGGGAGATAACATGGTTCCCACTAATGGCAAGTTATATCTCCCTAAGATCGGCAAAGTTAGAATTAACCTTCATCGGGAACTGCCGGGGAAGATCAAGACTGTCACCATTACCAAAACAAACGGTAAACACTACGCTTGCTTTTCGGTGGAAGTAGATTCTATAGAATTAATTCCCACCAATAAGCAAGTAGGTATTGATGTAGGAGTATCTTCGTTTGTAGCTACTTCTGACGGGTTATTAATCGAAGCACCAAAAACTTATCGCAACACCGAAAAGAAGTTAAAAACTCAACAGCGAGAAGTCTCCCGAAGAAAGAAAGGCTCTAATCGGAGAAGAAAATCTGTTCAAAGATTAGCTAAGATCCATGAAAAAATAGCCAATCAACGTAAAGACAGTGCCCATAAGACCGCCAGATACTTAGTTGATAACTATGATTTGATCGCCCACGAAGATTTGAAAATTAAAAACATGGTTAAAAACCACCATCTAGCCAAAAGTATTCAAGATTCTGGATGGGGACTATTCTTTGATGTACTGGCCTACAAAGCGGAAGAAGCTGGTAGAAAAGTAGTTAAAGTAAATCCCTATAACACATCCCAGATATGTTCCGGCTGCGGTAGTTTGGTCAAGAAATCGCTGGCAGTTAGAACGCACAAATGCGACTGTGGTTTAACTCTTGACCGCGATATAAACGCCGCACGGAATATATTAGCTATCGCACTCAAACAAGGCTTGGACGGAGCCTTCGGGGATGGTCTTGCGGTAGCAGGCTAAATGAACCGAGAAGCCCCTGGCTTTAGCTATGGGGAGTCGTCACGAAACTCGTTATCCCAGGCCGGCTACCCGGTCTAAATGATATGATCGATGCAGCTCGGGCCAGCCGTTATAAGTCAGCAGAAATGAAGCAAACATATACCGATTTGGTGGCTTGGTATGCAAAAAGCGTCAGGATACCTCACATTGTCCGAGCCGACTTTATAATTATTTGGTATGAAAAAGACAAAAGAAGGGACAAAGACAATGTCATGTCCGGCCAAAAATTCATCTTCGATGGCTTAGTTGAAGCTGGCGTATTGAAAAATGACGGCTGGAAACAAGTCGGGGATGTAACCCATAGAGTCAGAGTTGATCGGGACAATCCCCGAGTAGAAATCGAAATAATTCAGGTAAAAGCCAGTTAGGGGGAGAGATAATATAATATATACTGATGGAGTGCATCTTATAACAACGGCAGATATCGGAGAGCTGCACCGATTTGCCGAACAGATTGGCCTTAAAAGAGAATGGTTTCAAAATCATCGGCATCCGCATTATGACATACTCAGCCGTAAAGTTAAGGCAAAGGCACTTCGGCAAGGAGCACAGTTGGTGGACAGAAAAACACTGGTAAGACTATTAAGGGCAAACAAACGCATAAACCAAAAAGATATTCAATAATCCAGGAACTAAGCGACCTCTCGGGGTCGCTTTTTTTATTGGAAATTTTAAATTACATCTTTCGTTGTATACGAAAGGAAAGGAGCGATTTATGAGTAAAGCAGCAGTTTTAAAAGAACAATTATCCCTCTTTGATATTTCCTACGAAGAAGGAAACCCTCTAATATCTGATACAGAATATGAACAAAAATATTCTGAGTTGAAGAAATTAGAGGAAGTCGAAGGTACCACGGTAAATTCGCCCACCCAGATGATACCATTCAGCAGGGTAAAGGGTTTAGAAGTCGTAAAACACCCAAAACCCATGTTATCACTGGATAAGGTGAATAACTTTACGGACCTCAGAAAATGGTTTATTCCCGGTCAACAAATCTTGATCCAGCCGAAATTGGATGGTCTCACAGTTGTACTCAGATACGAAAATGGTGAACTGGCAGATGCAGTATTAAGAGGTGACGGATATGAAGGAGAACGCATTTTACATATCGCGAGAACGATAAAAAGCCTTCCTCAACAAATATCCTATCAAGAAAAACTGGAAGCCAGGGGAGAAATTTTCATCCCATTTAAAGTATTTGAAGAACTTAACAACGGTGAGTATGCCAATCCCCGGTCAATGGCAGCTGGTACAGTAAGATTACTCGATGCCAATATTGCAGCCAAAAGGAATCTGGATATTAAAATCTTTGACTTGGTTTCATCTGGCGAGGAACTTAAAACCGATTTTGAGCAGTTAATGTTTTTATTTAATATCGGTTTGCCAGTAGTAGATACCAAAATCAAAGAAAACTTGGAAAAAATCATAAGCTATTGCGGTCACTATGAGCGAGAAACCCGCAAAACCCTGCCCTATCCCATAGATGGGTTGGTATTGAAAATCAATGATCTGGCAATACGAGAAAAAATGGGCGAGACGGCTAAAACCCCTAAGTGGGCGATAGCGTTTAAATTCGAGAGTGAAGAAGAATTTACCACTCTGGGATGTGTCCAATGGCAGGTTGGGAAAACCGGACAAGTCACTCCGGTGGCAATATTTGACGCAATTAAAATTGATGGAGTAATTATAACCAAAGCCACTCTGCATAACTTTGGTTTTATCCAGGAGCAAAATCTCAAGCTGGGTAGCCGTATAGTAGTAGCCCGGGCTAATGATGTGATCCCGAAAGTAGTCAAAGCAGTAAGTGAAGGAAAATTCGAAATCAACCTGCCCACGAACTGCCCAGTATGCGGAGCAGCTATAAAACTCAACGGAGCCAACGCTTATTGTACTGGCACTGATTGCCCTGGCCAGTTAAAGGAAAAACTGATCCACTTCTGTTCCCGTGATGCTATGGATATAAAAGGGATGGGCGAAGAAACCGTAAAAACCCTTTTTAACCTGCATTATATTAAGACCCCGGCAGACCTCTACATCCTGCACCAAATAGCCGGCAAGATAAAATCTCTGGATGGCTATGGTGATAAAAAAGTGCAGGCTATGCTGGACGGGATAGAAGAAAGCAAAAAACAGCCGTTTAATAAAGCGTTATATGCGATCAATGTACCTTATCTGGGTAGAACCAATGCAAAAGCACTGGTCAAAGAATTTAGAAATATCGATTCTTTAATGGCAGCTTCAGTCGAACGGCTCAAAGAAGTTGAAGGGATAGGCAATATTACGGCCGAAACAATAGCGGAGTTTTTTAAGGACGAAAACAATATTAAACTGATCAACGAGTTAAAAGCTCATGGTTTGTGTTTTGAACGCGAGGATGCCCCACAATTATCTGATAGTCAGTTAAAGGATATGGTCTTTGTCATCTCCGGAACCCTTTCTAAGCCGAGACAATTCTTCGAGGATGTCATAACGGTTAACGGGGGTAAGACAACCGGCAGCGTAAGCAAAAAAACCAACTATTTAATTCTGGGCCCAGATAAAAGCGGTACGGCTAAACACAAACAGGCTGATAAGCTAGGTATACCCATTATCACCGAGGAAACATTCTGGCAGCTGGTAGGTGGTAGAGTTGAATAAACTCCTTATCATCGATGGTTCCAGTATATTAACCACCTGTTTCTTTGCTACGGTACCGAGGGAATATTATTATGGCAAAACCCTAGAAGAAAAGCAAGCAGCTTTATCCAGGGTAATGAAAACCAGTACCGGCATCTGTGTTAACGGAGTATATGCAGCCATGAAAAGCCTGACTAAGCTACTGAACAACCAAAAACCGAGTCATTTAGCAGTAGCATGGGATATAACCCGTGATACATTCCGTAGGAAAATATATCCCGAATATAAAGGCAATCGGGCCGAAACCGTCCCGGAATTGAAATCACAATTCATATTAATGCAAGAGATACTTGAAGAAGCCAATATTCAGCAATTCATGGATGCTAACCTCGAAGCAGACGACCTTATCGGCTCTCTTGCAAAGCAATTTGAACAGCAGCTGCCAACCTATATCTATACGAAGGATCAGGATTGCCTGCAGTTGGTAAGTGATTACACTCGGTTATGGTTAAATACCGGAAAAGCAGATGAATTAAAAAAAGAATATAAAATCTCTGGGATCCCCGACAATTGTTTTGAGTTTACACCAACATATGTTAAAGAAGTCTATGGTCTGGACCCAATCCAGATCATAGACAAGAAAGCATTAGAAGGTGATACCAGCGACAATATTCCAGGAGTCAAAGGAGTAGGCGAGAAAGCCTGTGTCCCATTATTACAGGAGTTTGGCACTATCGAAATGATTTACGAAGCCTTAGAGGATGATGAAAAGGCTTTTAAGGAAACCTGTAAAGCATTAGGAGTCCGTTCTCCCATAAAAGCCCTAAAAGAAGGCAAGGAAAGCGCATTTATGAGCAAAAATCTCGCTACTATTAAATGCAAAAACTTTGAAGTCACCCTGGATGAGCTAACACTTGCGATAAACGATATTGCTCTAAACAGGAAGTACAAAGAGCTTGAGTTTAAAAGCCTTTTCAAGCCAATCCAGGCCCCCCCGGTAGGAAAATTTGCAGAGCAAGGATGTCTCTTTTAAATCCCGCCCTTCGGGGCGGGAATGTAAAAACTTGTAAAGAGGTGAGTTTATGGATTTTGAATTAGTAAAAAAAATAACTACAGAAAACGTAGAGATAGAAAACTTAATTTTGGGAGATAAAAGGCTGGAAATGTAGCTTTTGTCATGAACGATATTTCATTTTTGAAGAAGCAGTTAAGCTTGAGAGGATAACCATCATATGACAATGTAGGATTAATAACTCTCCGCCTGTCTGGGCGGGGAGTTGTTAAAGGGCGAAGCGAAGGAGATTGGATGTGGTTACCGAAACCGCCAAGTGCAAAATATATCCGGCCCTCTTAAAGTGATTCTGCTTATATGCTTGAGGGTAACTGATTGACCTATAATCTTGATGACTTATAGCGAGGATAGCTAGGTGGCTTTTTAAATATTTAGAGGCATCATAATTAACA
>CAZHHJ010000094.1:7785-9479 GCA_964531295.1 uncultured Syntrophomonas sp. | reverse complement strand
CTAACGCTAAATCCCAATAATATCGCAGATTCTTTCCAGGTCCTCCAGGCTGTAATACTCAATAATGATTTTGCCTCCCCTTTTGCCGCTCGCCACTTCAGCCCGGGTCCCCAGGCAAATCTGCAGCTTTTCCTCTAAGTCCTTAATTTCTGCCGTCTTTCTCCCGAGCGGTGCTTTTTCCTCTTCTTCTCTATTCAGCTTTTTTTTCACTTGGTTCTCTATTTGCCGAACAGATATCTTGTCCTCTACTATAGCAGTAGCCAAACGGACCTGTTCGCTTTTGTTCCTTATTGCCAATAATGCCCTGGCATGACCCGCAGTTAGTTTGCGCTGTTCCAGTAATCTCAATACTTCTTCGGGCAGACCCAATATCCTGACAGTATTGGCAATATGCGGACGGCTCTTTCCTATGCTGGCCGCTAAAGATTCCTGGGTGTAATCGTGCTTATCCATCATGTTCTTGTATGCCCGGGCCTCTTCAACAACGGTCAAATCATCTCGCTGGAGGTTTTCTATCAGCGATATCTCTGCTGCTTTCTCTTCCCCAATGTCTTTTACAATTACCGGCAGTGACTCCAGACCCACCATTTGAGCCGCTCTCCAACGCCTTTCTCCGGCTACTATTTCATACCCATCTTCACTGGGTTTGACCAGTATGGGTTGCAGCAAGCCATGCTCCCGGATAGAATTGGCCAATTCGAGCAAAGAATCTTCTCTAAAAAAACTGCGCGGCTGATCCGTTCTGGCCTTAACCTGTTTAATGTCAACTTCCTGCATATTCTCGCCATCATAAATATATTTATTAGTAGATAGCAGAGCATCCAGTCCTCTTCCCAGCCCTCTTTCCTGCTTAGGCACGTTTCAACACCTCCAAGGCTAAATCTTGATATGCTTCGGCACCCTTGGACCTGGGATCGTATACTACTATGGGTTTTCCATGGCTGGGTGCCTCACTTAATCGAACGTTCCTGGGAATAATGGTACGATATACCTGCCTTTTAAAGTGGTTCTTAACTTGATCAACTACCTGAATCGATAAGTTGGTCCGGGCATCAAACATAGTAAAAACTATTCCCTCTATATTGAGATCCCTATTCATTCTCTTTTTTACCAGCGAAATAGTATTAATCAACTGGCTTAATCCCTCCAGGGCGTAATATTCACACTGCAGGGGAATAATAACGGACTTGCTGGCATTCAATGCATTCAAGGTCAATATCCCCAGAGAGGGGGGGCAGTCTACTAGTATCCAATCATATTCGTTTTTCACCGTTTGGATAGCTTCCTTCAAGTAGTTCTCCCGATTATCCCGGCCCGCCAATTCGACTTCTGCTCCAGCTAGTTGAATGGTGGCGGGAATAACATCGAGCTTTCTTACCCTGGTACTGCAGATAACTTCCTTGATTGGTACTTCATTTATAATCAGGTCATAAATACAGTACTTCAATTTGTCTCGGTTAACCCCCAGACCACTGCTGGCGTTCCCTTGGGGATCGCTATCTATTAATAGCGTTTTATAGCCTTTTAGGGCAATACAAGCTGCCAGGTTAATGGCAGTCGTTGTTTTGCCAACTCCCCCTTTTTGATTTACTACTGAAACAACTTTCCCCATACCAGCCAAATCATCCTTCCTTCTTCCCGGTGAGCGCAAGCGAACACCAATGGTGGTGCCGTAGGTGCTTCCTTACTCTTTT
>CAZHHJ010000094.1:0-7685 GCA_964531295.1 uncultured Syntrophomonas sp. | reverse complement strand
GAGCGAAGGCGAACACAAACGGTGGTGCCGTAGGTGCTTCCTTACTCTTTTGAGCGAAGGCGAACACAAACGGTGGTGCCGTAGGTGCTTCCTTACTCTTTTGAGCAAAAACGGACATTATTTCTTTACTATCTGTTATTATATCAAAGATGGCTATTAATAGATTAAAAAGTAGCATTTTCCTGTTTTGTTTTTTCCATATCAATACGCCAGCGTTATATCTTGCCTATTATTAAGTCCGGCTTGGTTTCATTTGGCTGGTTTATCTTTTGTTTCATACAGGACTATAGCCATCTTGCAGGTTGGCTGGACCATGCTTCAGATCTTCCGGGCGCCAAAGCTTTTCTATTTAACCTTCTCTCGCTGCCAGCCAGTCTTCCGGCGATATTGATGCTGCTTTCCTTCTGACTTGTCCAATAAAAAACGAGACAACTATCTTTACCAAAGATTAGCCGTCTCGTTCTAATTTTTCACTTTAAACTTAGCTTCCCGGGATTTTACGCAGACTCTTCCTGGTTTTGGCGATCTTAATAATTATCTCATATTCATCTTCCAGGTCTCTCTCCTCCATGACGATATCCGCCCCCGTTTGCCGAGCCCTTTTTATGGTTTCTCTAATAGTATTGAGAAATATGCGAGCATCTCTTATAATCATGGAAACGTTTTGATTACTGTTGTTTCTTTTGCTTTCCCCGGGAATATTATTGCGGCTCAATTTATCAACCAATTCTTCGGTCTCTTTAACCGTTAGTTCTTTCTCCAATATCTGCCGAATTATTTCCATTTGAGTTTCAGCATTGTTAATTTTCAACAATGCTCGGGCATGCCTTTCGCTAACAACTCCCGGTTCTATCATTTCTTTAACTGCGTCAGGCAGTTTTAATATTCTTAATTTGTTAGCGATGGCAGACTGACTGCGCCCTATTTTCCGGGCCAACTCATCCTGGGTCATTCCAAACTGATTGATAAGAATATTGTAAGCATTCGCTTCTTCAAAATAATTTAGTTCTTTGCGCTGAATGTTTTCAATTAAAGATACTGCCGCTACCTTTTCATCGTCCATCACCTGTACTACCGATTGTATATCTTTCATCCCCAGCATGCAGCAGGCCCTATATCTTCTTTCTCCCGCCACAATCTGATACCCATCTTCCAACGCCCTAACTACTATCGGTTGTATCAAACCGTAAGACCTTATGGATTTGGCAAGGTCAATCAATTCGTTCTCATCAAACTCCTGGCGGGGTTGATACGGATTGCGCTGAATCTTTTCCAGGGGAATATTTAATATCTCCATGTTTTTGTTTTTTTCCACCATCCAGGGCCAGTTCCTTTTGCTCATTTACAAAACTCCTTTACAAAGGCCTCTTAACCGGTAAACCTGTCTTTCGCGGATATTTCCTTGGGGTTTCCTGAATCTTCCTTATTTGAATAATGGCTCTTTGCCGATCTCCTCCAATTTGGTACAAATATATATCCTCTACTATTCCTCCCAGCAACTGCAGAGCATTTGCAGACTGCTCAATCTCCTCTCGATATCTTGGTCCTTTCCACAGCAATACCATACCACCTACCCGGGTAAGTGGCAGGCAGTATTCTAAAATTACTCTCATGGCTGCAACCGCTCGGCTGACACATACATCGAATTTTTCGCGGTAATCACTATGCTGCCCAATTTCCTCTGCTCTGCCCCGAACTGCTTGTACATTTTCCATGTTTAACAAGTCAATTGCTTGCTGAAGAAACTGCCATTTCTTTAACTCGGATTCCAGCAAAGTGTATTCGTTTTCCCGAGCCTTCATGGCCATTATTAATCCGGGAAAGCCTGCTCCGCTTCCAACATCGATAATTTTTTGCTGCTTTAGCTGCGGCCAGTGTTCGAAAACTTTTTGACTATCTTCTATATGCAGATCGAGCTCCTCTTCATTGCTTCTCCTGCTTACCAGGTTGATCTTCTCATTTTCTGCCCGTAAATAGTCCAGGTACTTCTTTACATTATTTCCCATAGATAGGTCTAATTCCTTCTTTTCTTTTCTAAATATATATATAAAACATTTATATCTGCTGGGCTTACCCCGGTTATACGCGATGCCTGCCCCATGGATGCAGGGTTAACATCCTTAAGTCGCTGTCTGGCTTCGTTGCTTAGTCCATATACCTCATCGTAGTCTAAGTCTGGAGCTAGTTTCCTTTTCTCCATTCTTTCGAATTTTCTAACCTGTTCTAGTTGTTTGGCAATATATCCTTCATATTTAGCTTGAATTTCTATCTGTTCCGATATTTCGGCAGACAATGGTTCAATCCAATTCATGTTCTCAAAATCCGTTATATGCATTTCAGGTCTCTTCAGCAATTCCCACAGGGAAACCCGATCTTTTATAGGCGCGCTCCCCATCCGAATAAGAAATCCAACCATCTCCTGATCAGACGGTGTAAAAGTGACTCCCTGAAATACAGCTCGTTTTTTCTCCAGAGCCTCCATTTTCAGTTCAAACAATTCCCAGCGCGTATCATCAACCAATCCTGCCTCGCGGCCTCTCCTGGTAAGTCTGATATCTGCATTATCCTGCCTTAATAACAAACGATATTCTGCTCGGGATGTTAACAGCCGGTAGGGTTCATCTATTTCCTTGTTAACCAGATCATCTATCAAGACTCCGATATAGGCTTCATTTCTTTTTAATATAAAGGGCTCCTTTTCCTGCACCTTCAGGGCGGCATTTATTCCTGCGACCAACCCCTGAGCCGCAGCTTCTTCATATCCTGAAGTACCATTAATTTGACCAGCGGTAAATAAACCCTCAATCATTTTGGTTTCCAGACTCAATTTTAATTGAGAGGGCGGAACATAATCATATTCTATGGCATACCCGGTCCTCATAATACGAACGTTTTCCAGCCCGGGAATACTTCTCAATACCTCCATTTGAACATCTTCCGGCAGACTGGTATTCAATCCCTGAACATACATTTCATCGGTATGTCTTCCTTCAGGTTCTACAAATAACTGATGCGAATCCTTGTGCGAAAAGCGTACCACTTTATCCTCGAAAGACGGACAGTGTCTGGGGCCCCGACCTTTGATAACCCCGGTAAACATAGGAGCCCTCCCAATATTATCCATGACAATTCGATGGGTCTGTGGAGTACTATGGGTTAACCAGCAGGACATTTGCGCCCTCTTTATTGGAGGACTGATAAATGAAAAGGTTAAAGCTCGCTCATCCCCTTTTTGTTCGCTCATTTTAGAGAAATCTACGCTCCTTCGGTTAATCCGCGGAGGGGTTCCGGTTTTAAACCGGCCCAGGTTGATCCCATTATCCAGCAGACTTTGGGATAATTTCATGGCCGGAAACTGGTTTCCGGGACCTCCATCATACATAACCTCTCCTATAATTATGCGCCCCTTTAAATAGGTGCCGGAGGTAATTACCACACAACCGCATTTAAATCGCGCTCCGGTTTTCGTAATTACCCCGCTTATTTTATTGTCACTTGTTTCTATCTCCTGAATTTCAGCCATTAAAACATCCAGGTTTTCCTGGGCCAAAAGGGTCTGTAGCATCTCCTTGTAATATTCGAGTTTGTCAACCTGAGCTCTTAAGGCCTGAACGGCCGGTCCTTTCCCGGTATTAATAATGCGCATTTGTATTTGGGATTTATCTATGTTTATAGCCATTTCTCCCCCCAGGGCATCAATTTCTCTAATTAGCTGGGCCTTGGCAGGCCCGCCAATGGAGGGGTTGCACGGCATTAAAGCTATATGTTCCATGCTCAATGTACACAACAGGGTTTTGCATCCCATCCGGGCTGAAGCCAGTGCGGCCTCACAACCAGCATGTCCTGCTCCTACCACAATTATTTCATATTTGCCAGCATTGTATATCATTTTCGTCCTCCCGCTTTGTTTCGCGATGGCCCAAATTTATTTGCCAATGCAAAATTCCTTAAATATCCGATTTATGCTCTCTTCTTTCAGGTTTCTGCCCGTGATTTCACCCAGACTGGTCATAGCGCTTTGTATATCCACTCCCAGGCAATCCAAGGGCACTTCTTCCATAGCGTCAAGTGCTTCCTGGATGTGGTGTTGGCCGGCCAGCAGGATTTCTTTTTGCCTTAAGCTCACTGCCATTTCAAGATTTTCACTCTCCATAAAGCCTGCTACAGCCAATTGTTCAATGCTGTCTTCTAATTCTTGTATACCAATCTCTTCCCTGGTTGATGCCCATATAACCCTCAACCCCGCGAAATGTTGCTTAATTTCCCCTTCACTAATGTTCTTTTCCATCAAGTCATCCTTGTTGATAAGCACAATAACCCGCTCCTTGTTTTCGATCTCATTATAAATAGCTCTATCCTCTTCAGTCATTCCGGCCTCAATATCCAGCAGGAATACTACCAGGTCCGAATCTCTTACCGCTTGCTGAGCTCTGCTTATTCCGATTTGTTCTACTATATCCCGGGTTTCTCTAATCCCAGCCGTATCGGTGAGTTTCACCGGAATTCCCTTGATGTTTATATACTCTTCTATCAAGTCCCGAGTTGTCCCCGGAATATCGGTAACGATAGCCCTGTCTTTCCTCAACAGGGCATTTAACAAACTCGACTTGCCTACGTTGGGCTTACCACAAATGGCCACGCTTATTCCATCTTTATAAATATCGCCCAATTCTCCAGCTTTGAGCATCTTTTCGATACCGGCCCTGCTCTTTAATAACAAATGCCGGAACTGTTGATAATCAAGCCCCCCAACATCATCCGAGAAATCCAGGCTGGCTTCTATCAGCATATTCGCCTCTATCAGAAAATCTTCTAGCTCCTTAACATATTCACTATTTTTCCCTTCCAGTTGCTTCATAGCCAGTTTAAGCCCCCGGTCGGTTTTAGCCCTTATAATATCTATAACCGCCTCAGCCTGGGCTGCGTCGATTTTGCCATTCATAAAAGCACGACGGGTAAATTCTCCCGGTTCAGCCACCCTGATGCCCAAACTCAACACCCTCTGTAGGCACCTTCTTGCCGGAGTGGTTCCCCCGTGGCAATTGATCTCCACCATTTCTTCTCCGCTATAACTCCGGGGCGCTTTCATGGTGGCCACCATTACTTCATCTATTATTTCATCTTTCGCATCTTTCAGCCAGCCCAGAGTCAAAGCGAATGGCTTCTGCTCTATTAGGCTCCGGTCGCTGATTCTCGCTTGAAATATTTGGCTCACTTTATTTATACAGCCTGCTCCGCTAACTCTTATAATAGCTATTCCGCCTTCGCCAGGTGGTGTAGATATGGCCCCAATTATATCATCCAGCATTACTTTCATACTCCTATCAGCTTTATACTATGCCTGCAACCGCTGTTTTTGGTGAACAGGGAGATTTGTTTTTACTATTAATTTATATCATAAAAAAAGACCCTCGCAAGGGTCTTTTTATTTACTTCTTCATGCTTATAACAACCTTGCGATTTGGCTCGTCCCCGGTTGAGTACGTGGTAACCTCTGGGTCGCCCTGCAGAACCGTATGTATAATCCTTCTCTCCTGCGGGCTCATGGGCCTCATTACCACATTCTTATGGGTCGTTTTTACCTTATCGGATAATTTAATAGCCAGTTTTTCCAATGATTTTTCCTTTTTTCTCCGGTAGTCCTCCACATCCAGTACTATCCTGATTTTTTCTTCTCTGCTTTTATTTACTATCAAGCTGGTCATATACTGTAATGCATTAAGGGTTTCGCCTTTTCTGCCTATTACCAAGCCCATATCTTTGCCAATGATATTGATCCTTACTTTTTCCTCATCCTTCTCGACTCGCTCGATCTTATAATCGACTTTCATTTTATCCAGCAAATCTACTAATACTGTTTTTACATCCTCTTCTGGTTTCTCTCTAAGGGTTACTTTAATGATAGCTGGCCTTTTACCTACTATCCCTAATATTCCTTTATTAGCTTCTTCGACTATTTCAATTATTACATCATCTATTTCACAACCTAATTCATCCAATGCTGCCTTGACTGCTTCATCAACGCTTTTTCCTTTTTTTTCTACTGCGTGCGCTTCCATTATTTTTCTTTCCTCCTTTTTCCCTCCCTGCTTGATCCCCGGAATCTGAGGCCTTATCCTCTTCCCGGTTTGAGGTGGCTTCTTTTGCTACTACCCTGCCCTCGATGGCTAAACTCGGGTTTTTGTCAATTTTATCCGGTTTGTCTTTGTCCAGTTTATCCTGTTTGCTATGCCAATTAATATACGCCTGCTGTAATATCCCCAAAGTATTAAACATTACCCAGTATATAGGAAGCCCGGCCGGCAACCTCATGACAATCCAGGCCATAAAAAGCGGCATTATATATAACATGGTGTTCTGGGTCGGGTCTTTAGTATTAACCATTGAAATCTTCTGCTGCAGAAAGGTAGTCGCTGCAGCCAAAATCGGGAGATACATAGGAATTATATCTCCTTGACTAATATAATATGAAACTGATTGCCCAATATTATCAATACCCAAAAAAGATGCGTGTTCAGCAACTGCAAAATTAAACTTAATCAGAGACTGGTAAAATGCTATAAAAATAGGCATTTGCACCAGCAAAGGCAGACATCCCCCAAAAGGACTAACCCCTTTTTCCTTATAAAGTTCACCAATTTTCTTTTGCATTAACTCTGGGTCATCTTTAAATTTTTCCTGAACATATTTTACTTCTGGTTGAATCTCCTGCATTCCCCGCATAGACTTCATCTGCTTCTGGGTAAGCGGAAATAAAACCGCTTTAATCAATATGGTGATAAATATTATTGCCAAGCCGTAATTGGGTACACCCAAAACATCAGTTAATCGATACATTAACTGAATTAATTCAGAAAACCAGTGTACAAAAGTCTGCCACAAATTCGACCCTGCTATTTAAACCCGGCACATAGCAGGTTTCACCTCCCTTACTAACTGGAGAAGCTATTGCTTCCTTTTTTAGATGTCGGCCGGGGGATTATTCCCGTATGCTCAGTAGCTTTGTAACCGATTGAGCTTCATTTTATTTCCTCTTATGGGACCGGATCATATCCTCCGTCATGAAATGGATGACATCTACAAATTCTCCTGACTGATAACCATCCCCCTCTAAATATGCCGTGTTTTTGGATTGCCTTTATAGAATATTCAGAACATGACGGATAGAAACGACATGTAGGCGCTTTCTTCAGGAATTTGAATTTTTGGTATACCTTGATTAAGCCTATAAACATGCCCTTTAACATAGCCCGGCTTTCCTCATGATTCTTATATATTCATTGTTCAAATCATTCCAGCTAGCTTCTTTAGCAGCTGCTCGGAGCACAATGACTACATCCACACTATCCTTAATATTGCTCATGCTTCTATATATAACTGTTCTAAGCCTGCGTTTGGCACGATTTCTTTCTACAGCTTGCCCGACTTTCTTGCTGGCCACAATACCATAACGGCTGTATTCTTTTTCTCCAATGCTAACAAATACCACCATGTGTTTTCCTGGTATCTTTTTCCCCTTTTTGTATATATTATTATATTCTTTTTTTTTATTTATTCGGTATTCTTTTTTTAACATGAAAAACCTTCTTTAGTCCAATCCGTTCTCTCTTTAATCTGATAAAACAAAAGGTCGCTTTTACGACCTATGCAGAAATTGATTTTCTCCCTTTTTTCCTCCTATTTGC
>CAZHHJ010000093.1:0-9499 GCA_964531295.1 uncultured Syntrophomonas sp. | reverse complement strand
GATGTGCTGTTTGAAATATGAATCAGAACTATACGAAAACCGGGCAAACGAGGAGGCTGGCAATGGAAAAGACGGTCCGAGAAATAGCAGTGATAGTAAGGGAACTGATTCTTGAAGTAGGAGACTTAAAGGAAAGAATGGCCTCTCTGGAAGATAGATTAATAAATGAAGAACCCCGTACGCAGATTTCCTGTCCCTTGTTATTAGAAGGAGAATCATACGGTAATCTGGGACGAATATATAATGAAGGATTTCATGTCTGCCCGGATGCTTATGGACAACCCCGGGAGGGAGACTGCCTTTTTTGTATCGCGTTTCTGGAAAAGGAGTAAAGAATGTGATCTATGGATGAATTTCTATTGCGCGAGAATGAAAGCATTGATGACTTAATATTAGGGAACATGAAAATAATCCAGCCCCAAAAGGGCTATAGATTTACCATAGATTCAGTCTTAATCGCATTCTTTGCAGATTTGCGAGGGGTACAGCAAGCAGTTGATTTAGGAACCGGCAGCGGAGTGATTCCCCTCTTATTATCCTTTAGAGACCAGCATATAAAGATAAGCGGGGTGGAACTGCTTGGCAGCGTGTGCGAAAGGGCTCAGAGGAGTATATTGTTTAATGGTTTATGCCCTAGAATAAAAATAATCCAAGGCGACATCAAAAACATTGCCGGTTGTCTGCCCGCAGGGAAATTTGATCTGGTAGTATCAAATCCTCCTTTCTGGAAAAAAGGCGAAGGCCGAGTAAGTAAAAACCATGAAGAAGCGCTGGCCAAACACGAGTTAAAAATAGATCTGCCGCAAATTATTGCTGCTGCCAGCTATCTACTTCGTCCCCCGCGAGGCAAACTATGCCTGATTCACAGAGCGGAGCGTCTGGAGGAAATTTTTAGATATCTTGATCAATATCAATTAAATAGTACCAGGATACGTTTAGTGCAGGCCTTTCCGGATCGCCAGGCTAATCTCGTGCTGATAGAAGCACAAAAAACTGAGATTAAACAATTCCTGGAATTAGAACCGCTGGTAATATACGAAAAAAGAGGAATTTATTCAGAAGAAATCAGAAGGATTTACACCCGCACCTGTTAGAGTCCAGGCCGTCAAGATCATAATAATGGTCTTAGTGAGGTGAATAATAAGATTGGGGAAACTATATATATGTGGGACACCTATTGGCAATCTGGAGGATGTCAGTATTAGACTGTTAAAAACGCTGCGAATGGTAGACTTTATTGCGTGTGAAGACACCCGGCATACGATTAAGTTGCTGAATCGCTATAAAATAAAAAAGAGATTGATAAGCTATCATGAACACAGCAGCCGGAACCGGGAGGATTATATTTTAAATCAACTACTGGAAGGCAAAAAAGTAGCCCTGCTTTCCGATGCTGGTATGCCAGGTATCTGTGACCCCGGTGAAAGGCTGATACAAAGGGCAATTGAGAATGATCTAGATATTGAAGTAATACCTGGACCATCTGCCGCAGTTTCAGCACTGACGGTCTCGGGATTGGACAGTAGTACCTTCGTTTTTGAAGGCTTTTTGCCCCGACAGGCAAGCAAACGAATAGAGACATTAGAAAGCAATAAAGAAGAAGCCAGGACCATAATATATTATGAAACACCCCACCGTTTAATGAAAACACTTCTGGACATTCAGGCTGTTCTGGGTGAGAACAGAAAGATTGTGGTGGTCAGAGAGTTGACCAAAAGACATCAGGAGATTATCAGAGGGAGTGTAGATGAAATTATTGATAAGTTTCAGCAGCAGGTTCCCCGTGGGGAATTTTGTCTATTGATTGGAGGTCAGGTAAAAGAGCCGCTAAAGTTAAATGTGGAACAATTGATAGAAGAATTAGATGAGTTGATCGAGGATGGAATGAATAAAAAAGAGGCCTTCAGGCTGAAGGCCAAACAGTACCAACTTCAGAAATCCTTGGTCTATAAGTATTATACCGACCGTAATATATGATCCTGGTTAACCAACGGCTTTGATCAGTTCAGTTAGACAATTTCTACACAGGTTCTTGCCTTTATAATTGATTACTTCTTCTGCATTGCCACAGAAAATACAAGCCGGCTCGTATTTCTTCAGGATAATTTTTTCATTGTCCACATAGATTTCAAGAGCATCTTTTTCTTCGATACCCATGGTCCGTCTCAGTTCAATAGGTATAACTATTCGACCTAATTCGTCAACTTTTCTCACCACACCGGTAGACTTCATCATGGCGACCATCCTCCTCTGCAATAACTTTTATCTTGTCCCGACACAAAGTATACCAACATTGGCAGAATTAGTCAAGAATTATTCTACATATTTGGACAAAATATGGGGATAATGCTCAGATTATTGTCTATTGGCTTTGAACATAAGGGTTATTCGTCGAATTTGCCGGGTAAGGAGGACGGTTCTTTATTGTCGCGTGAGACGGTTTTGCTGTGAATAAAGCTATCCGGATATGGTAAAATATAAGATATTGCTATTTACATCACTTAAAATAACGGATCAATTTGGCTCCTATTGGCAAGTAATGGCATAATATAAAAAAGAGAAACAAATTACTATTTAAAGAAGCAGGAGGGACACCTTAGATGACCAGCAAAAGCTATTATATTACCACACCTATTTATTATCCCAGCGATAACTTGCATATAGGCCATGCCTATACTACAGTTGCAGCTGACTGTGTGGCCAGATTTAAACGTATGCAAGGGTTTGATGTTTTCTATTTGACTGGGACAGACGAACATGGGCAAAAAATAGAAAAAGTAGCTTTGGATAAAGATATGACTCCACAGCAATATGTGGACGGAATTGTTGAAGGCATAAAAGCACTATGGGAAACTATGTTGATTTCGAACAACGATTTTATCCGTACTACCGATAAAAGACATGAAGACGTAGTTAAGAAGCTATTTCAAAAAGTCTATGAGCAGGGAGACATTTATATATCCGAATATGAAGGATGGTATTGTACCCCCTGTGAAACATTTTTTACCGAAAGACAACTGAGTGATGGAAAATGTCCGGATTGTGGAAGAGATGTAGAGAAACTAAAAGAAGAAAGTTATTTTTTTAATATGGCTAAATATGCGGATAGACTCCTGGAGCATATTGACACTCACCCGGATTTTATTCAACCTGAATCTCGTAGAAATGAAGTTATTAATTTTGTCAAAAATGGTTTGGATGATTTATGTGTATCCCGTACCACCTTCAACTGGGGAGTTCCGGTGCCTTTTAATGACCGACATGTTGTTTATGTGTGGTTTGATGCTTTAATTAATTACATTAGTGCGATTGGTTATCTGGATGATAAAGAGAAATTTGATAGATACTGGCCAGCTAACGTTCATTTGATGGCCAAGGATATTTTGCGGTTTCACGCCATTATTTGGCCCATCATGCTGATAGCCATGGATTTGCCACTGCCGGAGAAAGTGTTTGCGCATGGATGGATAATGTTGGAAGGCGGGAAAATGTCCAAGTCCAAGGGCAATGTGATCGATCCCCTGCAGTTGGTACATAAATATGGAGTAGATGCCGTGCGTTATTATCTGGTTAAAGAGTTAAGCTTCGGCCAAGACGGGATGTATTCAGAAGAAATGCTGGTCAACCGCATCAATTCAGATCTGGCTAATGATCTGGGCAATCTGATCAGCAGAACCGTAGCGATGATAAACAGGTATTTTGACTCCAGGATTCCCCAGAGCAGCGGAGAAGAGGTTCTGGATCAGGAACTAATTAAAATTGCCTTAAAAACATACAATGAGGCCACGGAAAAACTGGATAAATTAGATTTTGCCGCTTATATACAGGCAGTATTGAAATTAATATCCCGGGCTAACAAATACATAGATGAAACCCAACCCTGGTTATTAGCCAAAGATGATAGTAAGCAGGCTAGATTGGGAACGGTATTATACAATCTAGTCGAAATCATACGCATCGCAATCATACTGCTGGCTCCAGCTATGCCCACTTTACCTGAACGAGCGAATCAGCAGTTAGGTATTCTTGAAGACCCGGCGGCTTTAAAATGGGAAGAAGCTAGCAAGTGGGGAACGTCCCAAGCGGGAACTATAGTTAACAAAGGCCCAGCATTATTCCCGAGGATAGATTTAAAGGATCTGGGGGATGAAAAAAATTCAGATGATAAGGAACAGGGGGAGCAGGAAGCGGAAGAAGAGAATAACTGGATAGATATTGAGGATTTTGCCAAGATCGATTTAAGAGTCGCCACCGTTATTGCCTGTGAAAAAATGAAAAAGGCCGACAAACTGCTGGTACTTAAGCTGCAGGTGGGAGAAGAAGAACGCACCGTTATTTCCGGGATAGCTAAATCATACCAACCGGAACAGCTGCTAGGTAAAAAGGTAGTATTGGTTGCTAATCTTAAACCGGTCAAATTAAGAGGGGTTTTGTCCCAGGGCATGATTCTAGCTGCCTCAGACCCTCAGGATAATATGATTGAAGTGTTAACCGTTGAAGAAATAAAATCCGGTAACCGAGTAAAATGACAATACTAGCAGGTACGGCATGGTGTAAGGGTAAGCACTGCATATCCTTACACCATTTCCTTTCCCAATGCTTAAACCCGGTACCGTCTGGCAGGAGGAATAATTCATGTTAATAGACTCACATGCCCATTTACAGGATAGAGAATATAAAAATGATCTGGATAAGGTTTTAGAAAGAGCTGAGGAGGCAGGGGTAGATACTATCATATGTATTGGTTTTGACTATCTCGCTTCTCAAAAAGCAGTTGAATTGGCAAACCGCAAGAAAAATATCTACGCGGCCGTAGGAATTCATCCCCATGATGCTAAAACCCTGGATGATCAAACCCTGGAAAATCTGTATAATTTAGCGCTGAATCCCAGAGTAGTAGCTATTGGAGAAATAGGCTTGGATTATTATAGAAACTTGTCTCCTACCGAACAACAAAAAAAGGCTTTTATAGAGCAGATCAAAATAGCTCAGGAATTAAAAAAACCAGTAGTAATTCATGACCGGGAGGCCCATCAGGATATCCTGGATATAATAAAAAGGGAAAAGGCAGGTATCAATGGTGGAGTAATGCATTGCTATTCCGGGCATCTGCCTCTGGCGGTTGAACTGGTAAAAGAGGGATTTTATATATCCTTTGCTGGTCCTTTGACATTTAAGAATGCCAAAAAGTCACATGAAGTAGCTCAGAAGCTAAATCTGGACCGGATTTTAATCGAAACAGATTGTCCTTATCTAACCCCGGAACCTTATCGGGGAAAGCGCAATGAACCAGCCCATGTAAAATTAGTGGCGCAAAAATTAGCCGAGATTAGAAATAAAGACCTGGCAGAAATCGCCTATATAACCAGTAATAATACCAGAAGAGTATTCCAGCTGGATTCATGAAGCAGGAAGGATGTCAGGATTTCTAATTATTAGTCATATTTGCGGGTATATTTTTTTACTCTCTATGAGTTGTTTCACCAAAACTTGTACATGTAAAAGGAATAAAATATTTTTAAAAGGATAATAATTAATAGAAACTGAGCAGCAGGATTAAATAATACACAGTAAAATCTTTGAAAACACTTTTTGTTTGATCGTGAAATATGATTTTATTTAAAAATAACATTAATTTTCTTGCCTGCCATCCGCATGTACAAACCGGTTATCATAGAAAGTGAGGAGAATTATGAATATAGTGCAGGATAAGAAAGGCATTAGTCTTAAGCAGGCAGCTATAGCTGGTATGACTTTGCTCTTAATGATAAGCCTTTTTTATGCCCTACAGAAACCAGTTGCAATTGATGTTGATGGAAAAACAATCGAAACGCGAGTCTTTTTTACCAGTACGGTTGAGGAAGTGTTGGAGGATAAAAATGTGGCTGTGGGACCTTATGATAAAGTACAGCCGTCTTTAAATTCAACGGTAAAAAGAAACGAATCTATTACAGTAACCAGGGCTTCTAAAGTCACAGTAATGTTAGGTGATAGCAAAAAGGAGATTGTTACCATCCCAGTTTCTATTGCTGAGGCGATACAATTAGCCGGTTACGAATTGGGGCCCAAGGATATAATCAGAACTCAGGCAGTAAATAAAACCGTGCCCGACCAGGTGATTGAGCTTATTAGAGTAACTGAGAAACAGGAAGAGATAGAAGTGACCATCCCCTATGAAACAGAAAACACTCAAGATAATACGTTGGAAAGGGGATTAAGCAAAACTATCAAAACTGGTAAACCCGGTATAGCCATCAACACGCTGAACATCACTTATCATAATGGGCAGGAAGTAGCCCGGAAAGTAATTGATAGTGAAACCCAAAAAGCACCAGAAAAAGCGGTGGTGGCCATGGGAACTATCACCTCCGTTTCTAGAGGAAATTTGAATTTTAATTTTGCCAGAGCAGCTTATATGACAGTTTCAGCTTATACCTATACCGGCCGCAATACCTCCTGTGGACTGCAACCAGCCGTAGGTCTGGTAGCGGTTGATCCCAGCGTAATCCCGCTGGGGAGCAGACTATACATTGAAGGTTATGGTTATGCTACCGCCGCAGATACTGGTGGGGCAATTAAGGGCAATCGTATCGACGTTTTTATGGAACAGAAACAGCAGTGTTTATCCTGGGGACGCAGGACGGTCAAAGTGTATATATTAGAATAAACTTTGCGAAAAATATAGTTATTTATCGCCAAGCCCGGCATTAAGCCGGGCTTTTTATTATTTGGCATAGATTTCCTCGGTTTAAATATGAGAAAAAACAAAAAATTAAGTAAAGGAGGTGATGTTGAATGCACAAAAAAGGGACCGGTTTACTATTAATTATACTGTTCTTAGCCATGCTGCTTGGCAGTGGCTGTCAGAAAGCAGCGCAAAAACCATTGGAAAACCAACCTCAGAAAAAGGCTGACTTGACAGCCAGTGATCGTCGCATTCTGGCTGACCGGCTTTCCAGATTAGCCACGGCTGTTGAAGGAGTACAAAAAGCAACCGTAGTGATCTCGGATATAACTCTGGCCAATGATTCAGGAAGCACTACCAGCAGCACTAGCAAAAGCACTAAGAGTACTGCGACAGACCCAGCCCAAACCAGCAGCACTAGCAAAACCACTAAGAGTACTGCGACAGATCGAGCCCCAACCAGCATCAGCGGCATGGTCGTTATGGTGGGCATAGGCATCAGCGATCAGGTTGATGAAGAAAAAACCAAAGTTAACGTTAAAGACAAGCTAAAGGCTTCAGATGGACGTATTTCTCAAGTGTTAGTAACGTCAGATCCGGAACTGGTCAAAAAGATCAATGACATGGCAGCGGGAATTATTAAGGGGGAACCCATAAGTAAATATGAGATGGACCTCAAGCAGTTGAAGAAGGACTTCCAAGATAATAACCCTGCTTATTAAAGGAAGGCAAGAGTTTTGGTGATATGAAAAAATATGGAAATCAGGGGGTAAATATGAAACGAGCGGCAGTTATTTTAATAAGCATCCTTGTTTTGACTATGGTGGTAGGATGTCAGACATCCAAGAAGCCATTAACCCAGGATCAGAATAAAACCAATAATCTACAATCATCGGTCAATAATAATCAAGCGATGGCGGACAAGTTTGTCAACATGGCTGAACAGGTCCCAGGGGTCAAGAAAGCCTATGTGGCTATTTCAAGCGCAAATACCTCCGGTAATAATGCAGGGAATATTTCTAGTAACCCAAGAGAGGGTGTTCCTAATGCTAAGAGCGACCCGATGTCGCCCAACGCTAAAAATACCAGAGATCGCAAGACCGTTAATAACGAACCCTTAAATAATAACGGATTAAACTATAGCAGTTTACCAAATCCTTCCTCAAATAAGAGCACTAGCAGCTTGGATAGCATAGTAGTCATGGTGGGATTAGAATTGGATAATCCCAAAGATGTCTCAAGCAGGGCCAAAATTGAAAAAATGGTAGAGCAAAAAATAAAGAATGATAACCGGGTAAGCCAGGTGATGGTAACGACAGATGCAGGGATGGTCAAGGAGATTAATAATTTAAATACCTCTATTAAGAATGGAATGCCAGTGAACAACATTCAGACCACGATTAATAACCTTACGCGCAGATTAACCAGTAATAAATAACGCCAATATAAGAGAGGCGGTTGTTTTTTGCTCCAAGCAGCACATGCTGGGGGTTAAACAACCGCCTCTCTTTATTTTCCGTTTTCTAGTATAATGGTATTCGGATTATGTTAGAGAGGTAAGATCATTTGGATATATCGAGTAAAAAGAGCATTAGAGAAATAAGCAGCAAATATAATATTTATCCCCATAAAAGATGGGGCCAGAACTTTTTAACGGACAAAAATATATTAAATAAAATAGCCCGCGCAAGCTGTCTAAGCGCAGAAGACTATGTAATTGAAATTGGCCCGGGGTTGGGGGCCTTAACCAGGGAGATTGCCAGTCGCAGCAAGGGTGTTTTAACGATAGAAATTGACCCGTCTTTACAGGAAGTGCTCAAAGAAACCCTGGCAGATTATTATAATAGTCGCTTAGTAATAGCGGATGTCTTAAAAGTAAAGATTGAACAAGAATTAAAAGATGCTTTTGATTTAAGCCAGGTGGATACATATAAGGTCTGTGCTAACATTCCCTACAACATAACGACTCCGATTATCTTTAGCCTGCTCGAAAACTGCCCTAATATGGAATATGCGGTATTGATGATTCAGAAGGAAGTTGCCATGAGGATCAAGGCAGGCCCAGGAAACAAGGAATATGGATTGTTAACGGTGATGATACAATATTATGCAGATGTTGAATATCTAATGGATGTGTCAAGAAATTGTTTTTACCCTCGGCCGGAAGTGGATTCAGCGGTAATAAAAATAATTCCCCATGGCCGTGACAAATATAAGCTGAAAAACGAAGCCGTTTTTAAATCTTTAGTAAGGAAAGCATTTCAGATGAGAAGAAAAACCATGTTAAATATATGTTCGGCTGAATTTAGGGCGGACAAGGAAAAGACAAAGAAATATCTTGATGTTTTAGGCATAGACAGCAATAAAAGGCCGGAAAATCTGACTATCCACAATTTTATAAGTATTGCCGAAAATTGGCCGGCGGCCCCGGGAGAGAAGTTGTAACGATCTGGGAAAACATTGCTAGAGTAAATAATATTTATTGGTTGACAACGGAGAGGTTTTTTAATATACTAATATGTTTAATCTTGACAAGCCAGAGATTTTGTAATAGAATTAACAGGATAAAAGAAAGAAGGTGGTACAATGAGTTTCCCAAGAGCCATATCAGATATAAAGAAAGATTTAGAATTATTTGTAGGCAGTAAAATTAGATTGAAAGCAAATCGGGGCAGAAACCGAATTATAGAAAAAGAGGGGGTACTCGAATCGATATACCCCAATATTTTTGTTATCAAAATTGATGAGCGAAAAGTGGAGAGACGAGTGTCTTATAGTTATGCCGACGTATTAACCGAGACGGTAGAATTATTT
>CAZHHJ010000092.1:0-9500 GCA_964531295.1 uncultured Syntrophomonas sp. | reverse complement strand
GGGGTGGGAGGACTTACCGTAGTAAAGTCTTTGCTGGAACGCTTACCAGGGGAAAGTTTTATATATTTTGGAGACACTGCTCATGTGCCCTATGGCAGTAAGACCGAGGAGCAGCTTATGTCTTATGCCCGAAGCATTCTGGAATTTTTTATAAATAAAGGAGTAAAAGCAGTTGTGGTGGCCTGTGGAACTCATTCTTCCATAACTCTCCCCAGGCTGGAAGGGCAATATGCTTTTCCCATGCTGGGGGTGGTAAAGGCAGCTGCACGCTCTGCCAAACGCCTGAGCAGAAATTCAAGAATAGGTGTCATAGCAACACAGGCTACGGTCAATAGCCAGGCCTATACCAGGGAGATACAGAGCCTTGATCCTGCCTGCCAGGTTTTCGAAGTGGCCTGCCATAGATTTGTGCCTCTCATAGAAAGCGGTATACTGGATGGAGATGAGATTCGGAGTGCGATCAGGGAGTATATTGCTCCGCTACTGGAAAATGGAGTGGATAGTGTGGTTTTGGGCTGTACTCATTATCCTTTTTTATCCTCGCCGATTAAGGAATTTGCGGGCTGCAATATAGAACTGGTTGATCCTTCATTGGAGACTATAGAAGAACTCGGAGGAATTCTGCTGCGGAATAATCTGCTCAATGACAGCGATGCTAGGCCATTGAGACAGTTTTATGTGAGCGGCCATGATGAATCGTTTTATAAGGTGGGCCGATTGTTGCTAGGAGATATGATTATAAGTGTTAAACGGGAACCATTAGACTAGAGGCCTGTTTATGATTGATTTATTAGAGCAATATGTTGACATATAAAAATGAATTAAAAATGACTGCTTTGAAGAAGGTGAGACAGTGCGCTACATACAATGCGAGGCGATAAGACAAGCGGTAAAGTCAGCGATAATAGAAGCTAATACTATTCTGCCGGATGATGTTCTGGAAGCATTGCAGGTGGCCCTGGAAAAGGAAAGCAGCAGCCGGGGGAAAAAATTTTTGAAGATCGTACTGGAAAATGCGTTTATTGCTGAGGATGAAAAAATGGCTTTGTGCCAGGATACCGGTATGGTTTCAGCAGATATTGAACTGGGTCAGGAAGTCATTATAAGCGGAGGCAGCCTGGAAGAAGCTGTTAATGAGGGAGTCAAAGAGGGGTATCAAGAAAGCTTTTTCCGAAAATCCATAGTAATGGACCCTTTTATAAGAACTAATACTGGAGACAATACTCCAGCGATTATCCACACCCACCTGTTAATGGGTGATCAACTGAGGCTGACCATATTTCCCAAAGGTGCCGGCAGTGAAAACATGGGTCAGTTGGCCATGCTAAAGCCATCCCAGGGCCGGGCAGGAGTTAAAGATTTTATTCTTAAGGTAGTCAGGGGAGCTGGTGCCAATGCATGCCCTCCGTTGATCATAGGGGTAGGGGTTGGTGGAAATATGGAACAGGCTGCTTATCTGGCCAAGAAAGCACTTTTGCGGCCTATAAACGTGCGAAATCCCAGTCCAGAGATAGCAGCATTAGAAGAGGAAATGCTTGCTCTCGTCAATGCCCTGGGGATAGGGCCGCAGGGTATGGGAGGAGACACTACCGCCCTGGGGGTAAATATTATCACCTTTCCTACCCATATTGCATGTCTGCCGGTTGCGGTCAGTCTGGGGTGTCATTCTACCCGCAGAGTTACTGTAGAACTATAGGTATCCAGTATGCAGGTGAGGAGGTAACCATGATAGTTTTAAGAGCTCCTCTGAATGAAGGAGATATAAAAGGTTTGCAGACTGGTGATGAAGTATGGTTGGAAGGTACCATATATGCTGCCCGGGATGCGGCGCATAAAAATATAGTCGATACCATACATAAAGGCGGGGTACTGCCATTTGATCTGGAGGGACAGATGATATACTATGTGGGGCCATGTCCCGCGCCTCCAGGGAAGGCAATAGGAGCCGCTGGTCCTACTACCAGCGGCAGAATGGATGCCTATGCGCCTATATTAATTGAACAGGGGTTAAAAGCCATGATTGGTAAAGGGGACCGTAGCCCGGAGGTGATATCCGCCATGAAAAAACATGGCGCTGTTTATCTGGCCGCGGTTGGAGGTGCAGGAGCCTATTTAGCAGGGAAGATAGAAAGAGTGGATACTATTGCCTATCCCGAGCTAGGGCCGGAAGCAGTATTTAAAATGACGGTTCGCAATTTCCCCTGTATTGTCGCCATAGACTGTCGAGGAAAAAATATATATGATTTGAATTAATGAATATCGCTGTAAATAATGTGTTGCTGATGCCCTGCTGATTTTTTGTGGACAAGAGAACCTTCCCCCTGTCCATAGTGGACAGGGGGAAGGTTCTCTTGTCCATCCTGGGGACGATAAGCTTAGATATAATACAGATAGGAGTGTAATATGATCAGAACAAATAATCGTTTAAAGGATCAAATGAGACCAATCCGAATAAGTCCGGGTTTTATTAGCAACCCGGATGGATCCGTTTTAATGGAAATGGGGGAGACCAGAGTTTTATGTTCTGCCATGCTGGAAGAAAAAGTTCCGCCCTTCCTGCGAGGCACTGGAAGCGGATGGATAACTGCTGAATATTCGCTATTACCATCCTCAACCAGCACTCGTACTTCCCGGGAGGCCAGCCGGGGCAAAATCAGCGGCAGAACATCTGAGATACAGAGATTGATTGGCAGATCCATAAGATCAGTTGTTGACCTGGAAAAGCTGGGGGAGAGAACCATCTGGATTGATTGCGATGTTATACAGGCTGATGGGGGAACCAGGACCGCATCTATCACCGGAAGTTTTATCGCACTGGCTCTGGCGTTGAAAAAATATCAGCAAGCAGGTATTATTGATGAAATACCGCTTAATGACTATCTAGCTGCTATTAGTGTTGGAATAGTTGATGGAGAGAAATTGCTTGATTTGGAGTATATTGAAGATTCGGCTGCTGAAGTTGACATGAATGTAGTAATGACAGGCAGCGGAGACTTTGTCGAAATACAGGGAACGGCTGAAGGCAAGGCCTTCAGCCGGCAGGATTTAGATGAACTTCTGGCTCTGGCCCAAAAAGGCATTGATGAACTTATTGTGGGGCAGAAAACAATAATAGGAGAATAGCAATGAATCCAAAATTACTCTTAGCCACGCACAACCCCAAAAAAAAATGGGAACTGCAGCAGTTGCTGCACGATCAAAAAATAAAAATATTAACACTGGATGACATGGAGGGTATAGGAGATATAGTTGAAGACGGGCTTAGTTTTGCAGAAAATGCTATAAAGAAAGCCAGGGAGACAGCGGCCTTAAGCGGATACACCTGTCTGGCAGATGATTCTGGCCTGGCAGTTGATGCTCTGGAAGGTAAACCAGGAGTGTTTTCCGCCCGTTTTGCCGGGGAAGATGCTGACGATCAGAAAAACAATGAAAAATTACTGGATATGATGCGAAATATTGAAGAAGGTCGGAGGACCGCGCGGTTTATATGTGTTATAGCACTCAGCAGTCCTGCTGGAGATGATATACAGACGGTAAGCGGGGTATGTGAGGGCAGGATCGCTAAAAAACCAAGCGGCACAGGCGGTTTCGGATATGATTCGCTGTTTATTCCTCAGGGTTATGAAGAGAGTTTTGGAGAATTGTCTCCCCAAATTAAGAATTCTATCAGTCACCGGGGCAGAGCACTGAAAAAGTGTCTTCCTCTTCTCCAAGAATATCTGCACTCGTAATGAGATGAGGTGCTGTCAATGCTGATTGCTGTAACCGGAGATACTCATGGTCGGATAGACGCAATAAAAAGCGAACTGGAGCTAAAGAAACCTGATTACCTGCTGCACACTGGTGATTTTTATGCCGACGGGATAAGGCTGGCCTATCATCTGGGTATTGATTCTACCGGAGTCCGGGGTAATTGTGATACCAGTCTCAGGGGCAAGCAGGAAGAAATCCTGGATTTGGTCGGATATCGCTTCTGTATCATTCATGGGCATCGGCATAAGGTTAAGGCCACTCTAAATAATGTTTATTATCATGGGCAGGAGACAGGGGCTAATGTAGTTGTTTTCGGTCATACCCATGTACCATGTGTAGAGTTCCAGGAGGGGATCTGGCTTATTAATCCAGGCAGTCCCAGCCTGCCCAGATCAGGATCTATGAGAAGCTATGTCCTGATAAGGGCGGCAAAAGGTTATCTTAGGCCGGAGATCATTAAATTTGGATTATAATTGTCATAATGAATTATTGTTGCACGGGGAGGAGAAAAGGGATGATCAAAGAAATGGATTTTAAGTTATTAAAGGGCAAGCCGCTGGCAGATCGAATATTATTGGAGACTTCCCATCGGTTGCTTGAATTAAAGAAAAAGGGTGTTCAGCCCTGCCTGACCACTATTGAGGTGGGCTCTGATCCGGCTTCCGGATATTATCTGCAAAATCAGAGGCGGACCGCAGAAAAGGTTGGAATCAAGTATGAACCCAGGCAGTTGGAGGAGAATATTTCCCGGGAAGAAATGCTGGCAGTAATAGAAGATATCAATCAGGATCCGGAGATTCATGGCTTGATTATTAATCTTCCTTTGCCGGGGCACCTCAATGTCAGTGAAATGCAGTGGAGTATAAATAGTGCAAAAGATGTAGAAGGAGTCACTCCGCAAAATCTGGGAAAAATGCTTCTGGGCGCTGAAGGGTTGAGGCCCTGCACGGCACTGGCAATCATAGAATTGATTAAATCAACCGGTGCAGACATTAAAGGGCAGGAAGTTACGGTTATTGGGCGCAGCAGCATAGTAGGTAAACCGGTCAGCCTCCTGCTTCTGGCCGAAAGCGCTACCATAACCATCTGTCATTCTTTTACCTCCCGGGCTGGTCTCCTAGAAGAACACATTAAAAAGGCCGACATATTGGTAGCGGCAGTAGGAATACCTGAGTTTGTCAAAGGAGAATGGATAAAAGATAACGCCATCGTAATAGATGCCGGCATTAATAGTGTGGATGGGAAAATGATGGGTGACGTTGAATTTGAAACTGCAGCAGCCAGAGCAGGTTTCATAACTCCGGTTCCGGGAGGTGTAGGGCTGGTTACTACAGCACTGCTGATGAAAAACACGGTTGATGCAGTCTGTATGCAGATGTCCAGGATATAGTACATATCTTCCGCCGGACCTCATCAATAGAGGTCCGGCGCGTTTTATATATGATGGGGGATATAAGGTTTGAGATTAAAAAAGATTACCGGCAAGACATTTGCCATCGAATATCCAAGTGCAGTAGGGGTATATGTTCTGAATGATAAGAGCTGTCTTTTGATTGATAGTGGTGCCAGTGAAGTGTATGCCCGCCGGACCATGAAGATACTTGAAGCCCGGGGATGGCATGTGACTGGGATTATTAATACCCATTCACATGGTGATCATAGTGGAGGAAATAAATATATACAGGATGCTGCCAGGTGCAGGATATATGCCTCCCCCATAGAAGCAGCTTGTTTAAACCATCCAGTCCTGGCTTATTACTCATTTTACCACTCGGTGCCCATGCAGGCCTTAAAGAGCAAATACTACACCGTTCCAGCGGGGACTGTTAATACTCCTATAGATAACCATTTATTGGAGTTTCAGGGGGAGCAGTTTATAATATGGAATCTCCCCGGTCATAGTCTGGGGCATATAGGAATAGAAACACCTGATAGAGTTCTGTTTGTCGGTGATAGCTTGATTGAGGCCCAGGTTATAAAGCAGTATTCTTTCCCCCACCTGGAGGATGCTGAAAGTCAGTTTCAAAGTCTGAAATTATTAAAGCAGAGCGAATTAATATACCTTTCCCACGGGGGGCTGGTGGAAGACAAGGCCCGCATAATTAACAGTAATTATGAGCTTATGCTTAAGAATTTGGCCTTAATTGAAAAGATTATCCAAGGCGGGTGTACAAAAGAGGAAATAATCATAAAACTGGCTGATAAACATGTATTTGATGTAAAAGAAAACAATTATTTTCGTCTTATGACCAGTATCGCAGCCTATCTGGCTTTTTTGCATAATACCGGTCGGGCCGGGATAGAGGTGAAAGGAGGACGTCTGCTTTTTTACTCCAGCAAGTAAAGACGTTTTTTTCAGAGTCTTTAGCGTTTACTTATAAGTAATTTTGTATAGCGGTATTAGAATCCGAGATTATTCCTGTAATATGGATAATATCCTCTGCAAAAGCAGGTCAAAGACATCTTTGCGGTTCTGATACTGTAGGGGCAACTGCCAGACGTTCTTCCCTTCCAGGGGAAGATCATGAATGGCACTTCATGCAGGTAGCATATCTGCTATTCGCACTTCTCCAAAATAGTCCATTAATTCAAACAGGACTTCACTGTTATTGCTCCATTCTTTGGTATTTATCATGGTGGGTATAATTAAGTCGATACTATGTTTATTGGCGGTGGCTGAGGATATTCTTTGGTCCAGGGAGGAAAGGCCAGCCGCTTCTTCCAGCCTCAAATCAGTGCAAGCCGCTATCCGGTCAGTTTTATTAAGCATAGCGGGGTATTCCAGCCCATCTTGTTCATGGTCTGCAATGAGAAAATCATACTCCATAAACTCAGCGCTACCAATATTAGGATTAGATGCTATTAAGATATCGAAATCCATAGCAGTTGATATTTTGAGGTTCCGAAGTTCATCCCCAATTTCCTTAATATTAAACCACAGCTTAATTAAAGCCGGATTGCCCGCCTCCAGGAGCAGGGCTTTATACCCTAGCCGGGCCAGGCCAGCAGCCAGATTTACGGCAATAGTAGTCTTGCCCTGGGCAGGATGAGTTGAAATTATAGCCAGTGATTTCATAATTGTAGTCTCTCCCACAAGATCATTTTATTGGTAGTTTAACATCAATATTAAGTAGAAACAATGGAAGCAGCAGTTGAGCCTGCTGCTTCCACGAATACTAAAAATATATACTAAAATTACTATGGTCGATTAAATATCTCTGGTCCAGAGTGAAGCCATAGCAGCACCGCCGCCTACACACAGGGATGCGCCGCCATTAGTAACACCCAGTCTTTCCATTTCATAATAGAGACTCACAATAATTCTTAATCCGGTGCAGCCAACTGGATGACCCAGGCCAATTCCCGAACCGTTGTTGTTGACATTGCCAGGCTGCTCAAGAGTACCGATATTAAGTTCAATGCCTGCTTCTTCCTTGATCATTTTGCCTACCCCGATTACTTGCGCTGCAAATGCTTCGTTGATTTCCCAGTAGTCAACCTGGTCGTATTTCATACCTGCCTGCTTCAGGACTTTGGGAATAGCTACAGCCGGGCCCAGCCCCATAACCTTGGCGTCTACACCTTCAGTGCAGATGTTGACCAGTTTCATCAAAGGCTTGATTCCCAGTTCTTCGGCTTTCTGCTTGGTCATAAATACTGCCGCAGCAGATGCGTCATTTAAACCGGAAGCATTGGCTGCCGTTACTACTCCACCTTTTTTGAAGGCCGGGGATAATCTGGCCATAGTCTCCAAGCTGGCTCCCCGAATAGGATGTTCGTCAGCTTCAAACAGGGTTTCCTTTTTGCCTTTCTTTACTACTACTGGCAGGATTTCGCGTTTGAAACGGCCTTCATCATTAGCCGCGATTGCCCGCATGTGGCTTAAAAGTGCCAATTCATCGCATTCTTCTCTGGTAATGCCGTATCTTTCTGCGATATTTTCTGCAGTTCCACCCATGTGGATGCCACCGGCCAACTTGCATACCAATCCATCCGCGAGCATGGCATCCTGCAGTTTGCCATCACCCATTCTGTGTCCCCATCTAGCGTTTTGGGAGAGATAAGGAATATTGCTCATGCTTTCGGTTCCAACTACTACCGCGATATCAGTTTTCCCCAGCATGAGGTTGTGGGCAGCGATTTCGACTGCACGCATGGCTGAAGCACAATTCTGGTTGACCATCATGGCCCCAGACCTATCCGGTAGGCCGGATTCAATTGCTACTATGCGGGCCGGACAAGAACCATTACCATGGTGCAGGCACATGCCCAGAACCAGGTCATCAATTGTGGATGCATCGACACCAGCTCTCTTAATAGCCTCAGCAACAACCAAATTCGACAGATCGTTAGCTCTTACCCCCTTGAGCGTTCCGCCATAATCTCCGATGGGCGTTCTACACGCGCTGACCATTACGACTTCATTAATTGACATAAATCATAATCCCCCTCTTTTTTGCATATTTCCCACACTACCTTTAAATAACCATTACCACTCACTTTTATTATTCGCTAGAAATAATAGAAAATCCTGCTGAGAAAATGCAGTAAATAATGCTAATGTGACAAAAAATAACGATGCAAGTACAATATCTGGAGAATTATAACTATTATGATAAGATTGAGTCCGTATAAATTTTTCAAGATGAGTTGGATGCCTTCTTCCATGCATGCGATATTTTCGGGGAACGACCTGGCAGCGGCGCCAAACACACTTTTCAAGAAATGTCCTTGATAAAACGCTAAAGAGAGATCAACCTGAGCTTAAAAAGCACCTAAGAGGTATTTATGAAAACTAAAGATAAGGCAGGAGTTTTGCGGACAGGAAAAGTTATGCTGAAGGAGAACAGTTGGGAAGGAATTCTCAATCCCCGGCAGTATGGAGGGAAAAGAGCTTATTGCTGTAAGATCTATCCGCTAGCAGTTATAATATATACAATAGCATTTATGTTATAATAATTTAATAATCAATCGAACGAGGGGGAAACACGATGGAAGAACTGTCTAAAATGGTTAAGCATGACTTGCTTCGAACATTGTTATGGGCCATTATTGCGATGGGAGTTGCGGGGGCGGTATACTATCTGCTATGGTAAAAAATGATAGCAAGTGGCGGCTGCTTATCATAACGGTAGCGGAGAATTAATTCTCCGCTACTTAAGGTTGTGGGATGCTTGGTATTATCACGAAATGAAGAGGATGTTTCTTTCTTTAATTATGCTCATGCTGGCAGTCGTCTTCATGGTCATGTCCTTCATGGGAACAAGTTTCATTAGTAGCCTGCAGTGTATCGTTTAAATAAGCACTTAATATCTGTTCTACACTACCAGTTAATCCGGTAATAGTATGAATATTATTTTCCGCAAAAAGGTCACGAGCTCGTTGACCCATGCCTCCCGCAATTACGACATGAACCCCCTGCTGATGCAAAAAGGGCGGTAAAACACCGGGTGCATGCCCGGGATTCTGCAAAATACTCTGATTGATAACTTTCTGCTCCTCAATATCATATATTACGAAATTATCACAATATCCGAAATGTTGAGCAGCTTCGTTACCTGTTCTGGCTATGGCTAATCTCATCTTTATTCATCTCCCTGTTGTTTATTTTGGTTAAAAAAGAAAATACTTATTTTTGCGCCTCCCTACCTAACTTATTCTATCAAGCTTTTATAGTTCTTAGTCCAAGTATATATTATAAAAATAATGGGCATATGTCAACAACTTATCCTGCTTGTAAAATTCCC
>CAZHHJ010000091.1:0-9737 GCA_964531295.1 uncultured Syntrophomonas sp. | reverse complement strand
AAAAGTGTTGACGATCCCTATGCTGTCGGGCTGAGATAGTGAGAGGGTTGCAAAACGCCTTTACCTTCCTTGCTCTGAGCAGGCATAATATTCGCCTGCTTGGTCGTGATATAAGCGGTATTGCGAGCGAGCATTAAGCTTGCTCCCGCTGTCAGCCGGTCTTATGTTAGTGAACGGTGCTAGTCGTGTCTAACCAAGCTATGCTGTCGGGTTGAGATAGTGTGGGGGTTGGAAAACGCCTTTACCTTCCTTGCTCTGAGCAGGCATAACGCTCGCTGGTTTCAAGTTCATTAATCATATTGCTGCTGATTGGTTTATAATTATAGTTGTAGTTAAAATTATGCAGTAGTGGGTGATTAAAGAATATGATAGAAATTGAAAGGGTTAAGGCCTTTTTGCAGGCTAGAAATCCGGCCATTCGCATTCTGGAATTTGAACAGGATACCAGCACATCTTATCTGGCCGCTCAGGCAGTGGGTACTGAGGTGGGACAAATCGCTAAATCCATGCTTTTTAAAAGTAAAAGGGATGATTATATAATGGTGGTTTCAACCGGTGATGTGAAGATTAACAGCAAAGCGCTTAAAGAACTGGTAGGAGCTAAAGTGCGTATGGCCAACGAAAATGAAGTTCAGGAAATTACCGGATTCCCGGTAGGGGGAGTGTGTCCCTTTGCTTTAAAGACACCGGTCCCTGTTTTTCTTGATGATAGCTTGAAAAGGTATGAGGTAGTTTATGCGGCCGCCGGGACGTCTAATACGGCTGTACCCATTAGTTATCAAGAGCTTATGGAGGTAACGGAGGGTATGGCTTGTCGGGTATCATTTTGATGATCGCGAGGGATTTAGACTCCTGTAGACTCCTTGCTCTGAGCAGAGATAACACTTGTCCGCTGTGAAAGCTGCAGTAATTAATATATTAGCTAGAGGAGAATTCTGATGAACACGGGTTTTGTACATTTACATAATCATTCTGAGTACAGCCTCTTGGACGGGGCCTGCAGAATAAAAGATATGGTGGCCCGGACAGCTGAGCTGGGTATGTCGGCTTGTGCCATTACCGACCATGGGGTATTGTATGGCGTTATAGATTTTTACCGGGCGGCTAAGAAACAGGGGATTAAACCTATTATCGGCTGTGAGGTATATGTTGCTCCGAGGAGCCGACTGGATAAGGAAGCCCGGATTGATGACAATATGTATCATCTGGTTTTACTCTGTCAAAATCAGCAGGGTTATAAAAATTTGGTACAGTTGGTCAGCAGGTCTTACTTGGAAGGTTTCTATTACAAGCCCCGGGTGGATAAGGAACTATTGTCACAGTACAGCCAGGGTTTGATAGCCATGTCCGGATGCATAGCCGGAGAGATACCCCGGGCGATTCTGGCCGGGGATTACGAGAAAGCCAGGGGTACTGCTTTTGCATATCAGGAAATATTTGGTCCGGGCAATTTTTATCTGGAGCTGCAGAATCATGGGATGGATGAAGAAAGACGGGTGAGCGAAGCTTTAATGCGGATTAGCGACGAGACCGGTATACCGTTAGTGGCCAGCAATGATACCCATTACATAAATAAAAACGATGCCGCCCATCACGATGTACTCTTATGCATACAGACCGGTACGGTAATAAGTGACGAACAGCGTATGCGATTTCCTCCCGGCAGCGACTTTTATCTTAAGAGCCCGGAGGAGATGCAGAAATTATTCCCAGAGCGCTCAGATGCCCTCACTAATACTCTGGTAATAGCTGATAAATGCAATGTAGACTTTGAATTTGGGGCCTTTCATCTGCCCCATTTTGAAGTTGAAGCGGGCTACACTTCGGAAAGCTATCTGAGCGAACTGGTCTGGGAAAAGACCCGGGAAAAGTTTCCTGATCCAGAGCAGTTGATTGTTGAACGCATTGAGTTTGAACTTAAGGTTATTAACGATATGGGTTTCGCGGCCTATTTTTTAATCGTGCAGGACTTGATTAACTGGGCTCGCGCTAACAACGTTGCGGTAGGACCGGGCCGGGGCTCAGCGGCTGGAAGTCTGGTTTCCTATGTTCTGGGGATAACCAGCATAAATCCGTTGAAATATGGACTGCTTTTTGAAAGGTTTCTAAATCCTGAACGGGTAAGTATGCCGGATATTGATATAGACTTCTGCTTTGATAAAAGGGAGCGGGTTATCGACTACATCATACAAAAATATGGAGCAGATCGGGTGGCACAGATCATTACTTTTGGTACTATGGCAGCTCGGGCGGCTATACGAGATGTGGGCCGAGCACTCGATGTTCCCTATGGGGAAGTAGATAAAATTGCTAAAATGGTACCGGCTGAACTGGGGGTTACATTAGACCGTGCTTTAAGCATTGCACCAGATCTTATGGAACTCTACGGCAGTGATTATACTTCTCGAAAGATAATTGATACCGCCCGGGCCCTGGAAGGGATGCCTCGTCATGCTTCTATTCATGCGGCGGGGGTGGTTATTGGGAAAGAAAATCTTAGTAGTATCCTGCCACTGCAGAAGACCAGTGATGGTCATGTAGTGACCCAGTTTGCCAAAGAAACGGTTGAGGATATTGGCCTGTTAAAAATGGATATCCTGGGATTAAGGACTTTAACCGTTATTTACCGGGCAGTTGAAATAATTGAAAAGACCAGGGGCCGGCATATAGATATTGATAATATTGACCTGGATGACCAAAAGGTCTACCATTTGTTATCCGAGGGGGATACTATAGCTGTATTCCAGCTGGAAAGCGATGGCCTGCGCAGAATATTAAGAGAAATGGCTCCCAGCCGCTTCGAAGACCTGATCGCAATTATCGCTTTATATCGGCCAGGTCCACTGGGCAGCGGCATGGTTGAAGATTTTATAAACTGTAAGCATGGGCGCCAGGAAATAGAATATATACATCCGATTTTGCAGGATATACTACAGGAAACGTATGGAGTGGTTCTCTACCAGGAACAAGTTATGCAGGTGGCCGGGGTATGTGCTAATTTTAGCATGGGCGAAGCCGATGTTTTGCGCCGGGCCATGGGCAAGAAGAAAGTTGAAGAACTGATGGCACAAAGGGAGAAATTTACAAAGGGCGCAAGGCTTAATAACATAGACCAGGCCACGGCCGAGAAACTTTTTGATATAATGGAAAGCTTTGCCGGGTATGGCTTCAACAAGAGCCACTCCGCTGCCTATGCCATGATTTCCTACCAGACCGCCTATTTAAAAGCCCATTATCCGGTAGAATATATGTGTGCTTTTTTGAGTAGCGTGATAGATAATCAAGATAAGATAGTTTTCTATCTGCAAGAATGTCAGCAGATGGGGATAAAAGTATTGCCTCCGGATATTAATGAGAGTTATGAGAATTTTACGGTAAGTTCAGATAGTATTCGTTTTGGTCTGGGAGCCATAAAAAATGTGGGCCTGGCTGCGGTGAGCAGCATAGTTAACATCCGGGAAAAGAGTGATTTTAAATCACTGTTTGATTTTTGTTTGCGGGTGGATCTGGGACAGATTAATAAGAGGATACTGGAAAATTTAATCACGGCGGGATGTTTCGATGCTCTGGGGATAAGCAGAAAAGAGGCTTTATCCATTATGGAGGAGTGTGTGGAATTATCAGTACAGATTAAACAATGTGAAAACAGCAGTCAGATGTCATTGTTTGGCGAGCCTATGGATATGGTAAAAGAGCCAGAGCCAATTATAAGGGGTGAGTTTCCTTTCCGCGAAAGACTAAAGCGGGAAAAAGAGGTGCTGGGCTTCTATGTGTCAGCTAATCCCATGGATGAATATCAAGAAATTTTGCCCCTGCTTAGTGGTCAGAAAATAGGTGATCTTAATGCTGCCGATGAGGAAAACTATGTTAGATTAACCGGAATGGTGGTAAATTTAAACCGCCGGATCAGCAGGAGGGGTGATGCTTATGCCCGTTTTTATCTGGAAGATAACAGCGGCAGAATTGAAGTGCTGGTTTTCCCCAAAGCTTTGAAAAAAAACTCTGATTATTTAAAGGCCGATGGGGCGGTCATGATAGAAGGGTTTTATGATAGTCGGGATGAACAGCCCAAGATTTCGCTGCAGCAGGCTAGGCCTATTCCCGAGCAGCTCAAAGAAATGCATATTAGAATTCCTGAGGACAGCGAGGATGACTTTCCAAAAGAACTGCTAAATATACTACAGCAGTATCCCGGTGGAGTAGAGGTTTTCTTACATCTGCCCGGGCGTAAAATTGTACTGCTACAGGAAAAATACTATGTGCAGGCTGAAATTGAGCTTAAAGCCCAGATCACTGCTTTGTGCGGGGTCAAAAATGTATGGTTTTATTAATGTTTCATTTCTTGCCCGGACCAAGATAATGCGCCGGGGCAGGTTTAATACGAAAAGACCATAGGTACGGAAGGAGTGACTGATCAGCACTTTTGCGCAGATGAGAAGTCTCTTGTAAGTTCAGACTATGACCAGCTAGATGGGAGGTTTTATACATGAATGGGGACTATATCGGACAAGACTATATTATGGTTAAAGCCCTGGAAAACGGGGTAACCATAATAGGAGTAACCAGGGGAAAGGAAACGAAACTTCATCATACCGAAAAGCTGGATAAAGGTGAAATTATGTTTCTTCAATTCACAGAACACACTTCTGCTGTAAAAATCCGCGGGCATGCCGAGATATTGCATCGTTACGGCAACAGTACCAGCGGAAAGCCATTTGAAAAAAAGTAAAGCCTGAACGAACTGCTTTAAGGATTGAGCTGCAGGCAAGGACATAGACTGCCCAAGCGCAGACATCTTCTAATGCATGCAGGGTAAAGGAGGCATATTTTTGCAGAAGCTCGCAGTATTAACCAGTGGTGGAGATGCATCAGGAATGAATGCAGCTATACGCGCGGTGGTAAGATCAGCCGTATACCGGGGCATGCCGGTATACGGAGTTTACCAGGGTTTTGAGGGTTTGGTAGCTGGCCGCCTGATTGAGATGACCCCGGGCTCGGTGGCAGACATTATTCATCGGGGCGGAACCATACTACAAACTTCCCGATCCCACTCATTTATGCAGAAAGAGGGGATGGAGCAGGCCAGAAAAAACCTGGAGGAACTGGGCATTGCCAATCTGGTAATTATCGGCGGTAATGGTAGTTTAAAGGGGGGTTATGAGATATCCCGGCTGGGGATGAATGTTGTTGGTATCCCAGCTACTATTGATAATGATGTGGTATATACCAGATCTATTGGTTATGATACCGCTGTAAATACTGTGTTGATGGCTGTCAACCATATCCGTGATACTGCCAGCAGCCATGGTCGGGTATTCATAATAGAAGTCATGGGCCGGCAGTGTGGAGAACTAGCACTGGCGGCGGGAGTTGCCGGTGGGGCAGAGTCGATATTGATACCCGAAATAGAAACGGATTTGGAACAGCTAATTGAGAAAATCCAGGCCGGTATTGGCAGAGGAAAACTGCATAGCATAATTATGGTTGCCGAAGGAGTATACCCGGTTATGGATCTGCAGGAAGTTATAGCGGAAAGAACCGGACAGGACACCCGGATTACTATCCTGGGGCATATTCAAAGGGGTGGTACTCCCAGTGCCATAGATAGAATACTTGCCTCCCGAATGGGGAAAATGGCTGTAGATTGTATAGCTTCGGGTCAACGCAATGTTATGATAGCGGGCGGGGATGAAAAGACCTTCACCGTACCGCTGAGAGAAGTTATCAATGGAAGCAAGACGCCAGACTTGAAAATGTTTGAACTGGCAAGGATTCTTTCTATATAAATGCTAAAAAGGATAGATGTTAAAAAGGAAAAAAAGAAAGCTCGGAGGTGGGTGCGGCTTGAGGAAAACCAAAATCATATGTACTATTGGCCCGGCCAGTGAAGATATCAGTACACTGACCAAATTAATCGAGACGGGTATGAATGTAGCCCGGCTCAATTTTTCTCACGGAGTGCATGAGGAGCATGAAAAGCGAATCGCCAACATAAGGCAGGCAGCCCAAATCAGTGCAAGCCCCATAGCTATTATGCTGGACACCAAAGGGCCTGAGATTAGAACCGGAAAACTGGCCCGGGGTAAGATCGAACTGCAAGGAGGGCAGGAGTTCACACTTACTAGTCGGGACGTACCAGGAGATGAGAGTGCAGTACAGATTACTTATGCGGCTTTGCCTCAGGAGGTAAAAGAAGGAGATGCTATTCTTCTGTCTGACGGTCTCATAAACTTGCATGTAAAAAGACGCAGTGAAACGGATATTGTCTGCGAAGTAATTAATGGCGGAGAATTAGGAGAGAGAAAGGGAGTCAATGTGCCTGGAGTAAGAATCCAACTCCCATTTCTGAGCGAAAAAGATCGCCAGGATCTTAGTTTTGCTATTGATAAGCAGGTAGATATTATAGCTGCCTCTTTTGTCAGGAAGGCGGAAGACATACTTGAAATCAGGCGGATACTGGAACAAAATAATGCTGACATATTAATCATTGCAAAAATAGAGAGCCAGGAAGGCGTGGATAACCTGGAGGACATCATCAAGGTGGTCGATGGGGTAATGGTGGCCCGGGGCGATCTGGGGGTTGAAATCCCGATGGAAGAAGTACCCCTGGTTCAAAAATCCATCATCACCAACTGTGCTCAGAATGGTAAAATGGTGATTATTGCCACCCAGATGCTGGATTCTATGATAGTGAACCCGCGGCCCACCCGAGCAGAAGTTTCGGACGTGGCCAATGCTATATTTGACGGTGCTGATGCCATTATGCTGTCGGGGGAAACAGCAGCCGGGAAATATCCCGTGGAAGTGGTCGAGACCATGGCCCGCATAGCCAGGAGGACTGAGCAAGCACTGCCCTACCAGGAGATGCTGAGAAAAAAGAGACTGTTGGGGAGTCTTACGGTAACTGATGCTATCAGTTATGCTACCTGTGCCACCGCCATGAACTTGGGAGCATCAGCTATTTTGACCGCTACTCGTTCTGGATATACGGCCCGTATGGTAGCTAAATACCGTCCGCAAGCTAAAATTGTGGCGGCAACTCCCAGTGAGGGGGTATTAAAAAAACTGGCCCTGGTTTGGGGAGTATATCCGGTGCTGATAAGGGATATAGAAGGCACTGATGCGCTGCTGGATGAGTCTATAAACATAGCCCTGGAAAAGGGCTGTATTAACAAGGGTGATTTAATAGTTCTTACTGCAGGTGTTCCAACCGGATTGAGCGGCGAGACTAATTTACTAAAAGTCCATATTGTAGGTGATATCCTGGTGCAGGGCATGGGCATCGGGACACAGGCCCCCAGCGGCAGAGCCAAGATAGTATTATCGGAGGCGGATCTGGCTAAAGTTGAGGATGGTGATATAGTAATTACCACTAATGCGGACAGCTATATGGCACCTTTATTGGGACGGATAAAAGCCCTGGTAGCTGAAGAAGGGGGGCTTACTTCCAATGCTGCTATAATGGGACTGAATGCCGATATTCCAGTTATTGTTGGAGCGGCGGGGGCCAGCACTATCCTGCACGATGGTATGCTGGTAACTATAGACACCCCTCGGGGCAAAGTATACAAGGGCTTAACCAAGGTATTGTGAGGATGTGGATTCAGAGTAAGGATTGGCCTGGGCAGAAGATATGGTTCCTGATGGGAATGACGGCAGAGCGACTCAGGACCTTCCGGGATAAGAAATTAAGGAGCAGTTCATCACATGAACTGCTCCTTTTTAAAATCTTGAATGCTTTAAACAATGTTCCGCTGTTAAAGTCCGTCACTTGGTAGCATGAGGTTTGAGTGGCTTCAGGCTGTTCCGTACCCTGACAGCATTGATTTTTCCAAAGCATTATTTACTTGGATAAAGAAGTTTATTTATTTCTCCAGCTGGGTTTCCTTTTTTCGATGAAAGCGCCCATGCCTTCCATCTTATCTTCGGTTGCACAGCTGTTGCCGAACATATCAGACTCAATCGCCATACCACTATCCAGGTCGCATTGCATACCAACCCCTATGGCATGTTTGGCATAGGCTACAGCCAGAGGAGCCTGCTTGATGATCTTTTGGGCTAATTTTTTGGCTTCTGCCATTAATTGATCAGCAGGATAGACATGGTTAACCAAACCGATACGATAAGCTTCATCAGCTTTGATGATGTTAGCGGTATAAGTAAGCTCTTTGGCCCGGCCTTCGCCTACTATGCGCGGCAGTCTCTGAGTTCCGCCAAATCCCGGGATAATACCCAGACCTACTTCTGGTTGTCCAAATACTGCGGTTTCAGAAGCCAGTCTAATATCACAGGCCATGGCTAATTCACATCCGCCTCCCAGAGCAAAGCCATTAATGGCTGCTATTATTGGCTTTTCTATGCGTTCCAGTTTGCGCATTACATATTCACCATAGGCTGCAAACTTACGGCATTCAGGTTGATTCATTTCATACATCCAAACTATGTCAGCGCCTGCAACGAAAGATTTATCACCAGATCCGGTGACAATTATAACTCTAACTTCAGCATCGGCATCCAATTCATCGATAGCCTTTTCCATTTCTTTGAGGACATCGGCATTTATAGCGTTAAGCGCTTTAGGACGGTTAATGAACATGGTCGCTAAACCGTCTTCTTTTTCAATTATCAGATTCTCGTATGTCAACACATTTCCCCCTTTCATAGGGTATCTCTAAATCTTCAGTGTAGAATAATTCTTATCTATTTGCTGTAGTCATAGAATCCTTTACCGGATTTCATTCCCAACCAGCCTGCCCGAACCAGTTGTTTTAAAGGAGGTGCAGGACGATATTTAGGGTCGCCAGTTTCAGCATACAGGGTTTCGCATACTGCCAGGGCAATATCCACACCGACCAGGTCACAGAGGGTCAGCGGACCCATGGGCCAGCCAGCACCGAGTTTCATTGCGGTATCAATATCTTCTGTGCTTGCCAGACCTTCATATTGAATAAAAGCTGCTTCATTCATCCCTGGAAGGAGAATTCTGTTAACCACAAAGCCAGGGCCTTCTTTAACTTTAATCGGTGTCTTTTTGATTTCTTTAGCGAATTCCATAACTGCATTGAGAGTTGCCTCAGAAGTCTGCACTGCAGGGATAACCTCGATCAGTTTCATAACATTAGCAGGATTGAAGAAATGTACCCCTATTACCTTGTCAGACCTTTTGGTGATAGCAGCGATTTCGGTAATGGACAGTGATGAGGTGTTAGTAGCCAGGACTACATCTGGGCCCATTAAAGCATCCAGTTTGGCATAAATCTCTTTTTTAAGGTTCATGTTTTCAGGCACAACTTCTATAATCAATTCTGAATCTTTTAAATCATCAAAATTAACTGTGCCTTTAATTTTAGCAAGAACTGCGTCTGCTGTGCCAGGAGCGGCTTTGCCCTTTTCCTCGGATTTTAGAATCTGTTTTTGGATCCTGCCCAGTGCATTATCAATAAATTTCTGGTCGATATCATAAAGAATAACGTCTTTGCCTGCTGCGGCTATTGCCCAGGCAATACCCAGACCCATTGTTCCAGCACCTAGTAAACCTACTTTATTAAATCCCATTAATAAATACCTCCTAAAATTGTTTGCTTTTCTGTATACTTACTAAAACTTCGCCTAAAACGCCAGTACATTCCCCCTTTCGTCCATAAAATCCCTTTTAATTGAATACCCCCATCAATTTAATTATAAATCCACTCCCACTCCATTAATGCAATAAATGTACCACGCAGTACAAAAACATC
>CAZHHJ010000090.1:0-9917 GCA_964531295.1 uncultured Syntrophomonas sp. | reverse complement strand
GCGCTTAGAAACAGTAATTCCTTTGCCGAGGTAATAATGATTGCTTCTCAGAGCAATGAAAATACCGGAGAAATATTTTTTGAAATGGCAGTTGCCAGGGGAGAAGGTGAATAATAATCTTCAGTGAACGGGAAAAACATTTAATAGCGCTCTTGATTGTATCAATTTCAGTATACATTTTCTATAGCTATCTCTGGTCTCCCTTGCAAGTGACCATCAAGACAGTTGAGGAGGAAAATCGCAGCCTGGCTGATAAGATCTCAATGCAGCAGAATTTATTGCAACAAGAAAAACCACTGCCGGGGGATAAGGCCCCAAATGAACTAGAGTCTCTCTGGCATCAGGTCCCAGACACCCCTTGCATACCGGAAGCAATAGCTTGTTTGGAGGGGGCAGCTGAAAAGTCAGGAGTGGTAATCCAGGCGATAAATTATCAAAGATCTCCTGCAGCGGGCCGGACCCAGGAATCTACTACCCCCGGGAGTTGGGAATCTGAGGATCTGAAAGTTAGGGTCAGAGGAGAGTATCAGCACATTAAAGATTTTATTGCCCAAATGGAAAGCGAGACCCGGATCTATATTTTGAGCAGCAGCCGACTCCAGACCCAGATCCGGACTTCGGCCCCGACGGAGGGAGGGGCTTGGGATCCCGTCAGTTACGGTTCTTATAATCCCACCCAGATCATTGCGGAGATAAAGATAAAAATAATTTATGATCATATCCCTATGCCAGGGGGCGAAGGCGAAATAGGGGTGATTACCCCTGGGAGCAGCAATCCCTTTGATTATTAATGATACTAGATTTCCTGGGCCAGAACCTCTGCAGCTATTGCTTCCCAGCTTGGAATCCTATTTATCAGCCCTAATTTATCCAGGTATGGCAGATGGAATTCTGATTTTTTACAGGGGATTATACTCCTTAGGGGAGAAGGGGCCAGAGCATGTGCAGCATGTAAGGCGGTCAAGACATTGAATCCTTCCACCGGTCTTGCCTCAGGACGACAATAATGGGCTATAGCCTCCAGTAGCTCTTCACTAAATCCTCTGATACCAAGGAAATAAGCGCCCAGCTCGGCATGGGTTATTCCAGTCAATAGTTGTTCAGCCTCGAGCAGGGTCATCTTGTCCGCCGTCAGGATATTTCTTAAGTCGGCCTGAGTCTGAGGGCTATTCAATAACAGCATATAACCTAGATTGTTTAAGATCCCGGCCATTTTAGCCTGTTGTGCCAGAGCGTAGTTCCCTGTTTCGGCCAGAGTTATTCTCATAGCCAGATTAGCGATGGTGAAACTGTTGTTGTTTATGGATTCTGCGGTAGCCAGAATATGGGATGGTGAATAAAGGTAATTATTAATGCCGGCATATATTATAATGGCCTTGGTCATGTCTAAACCCAGAAGAGCCAGGGATTGTTCGATATTGTCGACTCGTTTCCTGAGGCCTAAGGCGGGAGAATTTACAATTTGAATTATCCGGGCTGAAATGGAACTATCATGCTCAATAAGCTTGGATATTTTAGCGATAGATGGGTCGGGCAGGGCCAGTTCCTCTATAACCTGATAAAATATGTCTGGCAAACTAGGGAGAGTATTGAGGTGGGTGCATAGTTTGAGTATGCTAGCACCACCCAGTATATTATGAAGAATAGCTATACGATCCAGGTATTGTTTCAAAGTACTGATGTCAATGGGTTCATCAATGAAATGGTGTACATACGGTAATGATTGCAGAAGAGCTTCCCGGTCCCGGGGCTTTATCAGGGCAATGCGCAGCAACTGGGGATAATTTTTGTCCAGGTCGGCAAAAAAAGGGCGACCACCTTCATTGAAGATGACCAAGTGACAAATCACGAGATTTACCTCTTCTGTATCGAGTATCTCTCGGGCTGTCTTTTCACTATCAGCATATAAGATCTGGTGGGGGATGGCTTCAGCAGCCCAACGGTCCTTTAAGGCCATAGGTATATCCGGCTTATCGACTATAAGCAGGGAAACATTCAATTTTATCATCCTTACCTGTATTATTTCCGACTCTAGCTTTCATAATAGTCCCAGCAGAACTTTCAGTTACTATTCTAGCCTTGTAAATGTTTTCCTGATATTAATATAGGAATTTTGTCAGACAAAAGCAAGGGATAGTTTGCAGTATTTGGCGCTAAAGTATTGAATCGCCGGTTTAAATAGATTAATTGGGGCCGAAGAAACGAGTTAATAGGCAGGAACTTTATGTAAAAGTGTCGAAATTTTCAATGCAGCACTGCGAGTGAAATACTACTCCAGCTATTTTAGGGCCGAGCTGTTTTGGAAGGTAGTTAAGTGAATGATTTAGGAAGTATAACAGAGAATAAGGATAGAAGTTTTTCGTGGAGGTAGAAAATGTTAGATAAACGTTTGCTGGCAGAAGTTATCCACTTTGCTTACGGTCAAGGAATAGATTTTGTTGAGATATATGTGGAAGAAAAACAAGCCAGCAATATTTTATGTGAGGATGACCGGATAGAGAGGGTTAACAGTGGGAGAGAAAGAGGAGCAGGGATCAGAGTAGTTAAGGATTATAATACTGCTTATGTATACACTAATGACCTTAGCCGGAACGGGCTTATTAAAGCTGCAGCTATTGCTCGGGATGCCATTCACGGGGGGGGGGCAATTTTATCGCCGCCCATAAACCTGATTCAAAAGGAAGCGGCCTTTTATATCGACTATCATCGTTTGCCTGAGGAGGTGGCTTTCGAGGAAAAGATTCAATACGTTCTCCAGGCTAATCAGGCGGCCCGCCAGGTATCCGGGCTGATCCGGCAGGTTACGGTAGCTGTTGCTGATATACACAAAAAGATACAGATAGCCAATAGTACAGGAGAATACATTGAAGATGACAGGTGTCGGGTGAGGCTGCTGGTCAATACCGTATCAGAAAGTAAAGGGATAATCCAAACGGGATATGAATCTGCCGGTGGGGTTAGTGGCTGGGAACTGCTGGAACAGGTATCCTTTGAAAATATGGCGGTAAAAGCTGCTGAATTATCAGTGCGAATGTTATCTGCTAAGCCTGCGCCAGCGGGAAGGATGCCCATTATTATGTCTTCCGCAGCAGGTGGTACTATGGTGCACGAAGCATGTGGGCATGGATTGGAAGCAGACCTTATCCAAAAGGGACTTTCCGTATATCGCGGCAAACTTGGGGTACAAGTAGCAGCGCCGGGGGTAAGCGTAATTGATGATGCTACCATGGGCGATAAATATGGCTCTTTCAGTTTTGATGATGAGGGCACCCCGGGTCAGAGGACGGTATTAATAGAAGATGGCATACTAATAAATTATATGTATGATAAGTTGACCGCCAAAAAGGATGGGCGAGTATCAACTGGAAATGGCCGCCGGGAATCTTATCAGCATAAGCCGGTGGTACGTATGAGTAACACCCTGATATCACCGGGGCAGGATGATCCGGAAGAAATCATTGCCAAGACCCGTCAAGGCTTGCTGGTTAAGAAGATGGGCGGTGGCCAGGTAAATACCACCAATGGTGATTTTGTCTTTGATGTGCAGGAAGGATATATTATAGAGGACGGGAAAATAAGATATCCGGTCCGGGGCGCGACTCTTACCGGGAATGGACCTTTGGCATTAGCTAAGATAGATAAAGTGGGAAACGATTTAGGCTTTAGCATAGGAGTCTGCGGTAAAGATGGACAGGGGGTCCCGGTAGCAGATGCCCAGCCCACTATTCGGATCAAGGAATTGACCGTCGGTGGTACTATGCTGGCCCAGGGAAGCTAGCAGCTACAGGAAAATATTTGGATATAATAAAAAAGTTGGAGGCCGTATATGGAACAAATTCTTAAAAGCATAGGAGAGAAATCTCTAGAAGAAGCCCGTCATAGAGGGGTAGAAGCAGAGGCTTTTCTTATGCATGCTAAAGAACTGAGTATAGACATTATCGATGGACAGGCGGAGACCTTAAAGCAGGCTGATGAAACCGGACTGGGTGTGAGAGTCATAAAAAACGGGCGAACCGGTTTTGCGTTTACCAGCGATTTATCCGAGCAGGCGGTCAAAAATGCCGTGCAGGATGCCATCAGTATTTCAGTGTTCACCACACCGGATGAATACCAAATCCTGCCTGATAAAGCAAGATATCCACATATCAAGTTATTTGATCCAGATACTGCTGCCATGAGCCTGGAGGAAAAAATTGAAATAGCCCGCTCAGTTGAACGTTCTGCTAAAAGCTTAGACCTGCGTGTTTCCATTATAGAAAGCTCCGGTTATGATGATCTAGAATACAGTACCTTGATAATGAACAGCAAAGGCTTATATGCTTATGAGACCGGCAACTTCAGCGGCATATATATTTCCCTGGTTGCTGAAGACGAAGGTGATGCCCAAAATGGTTTTTCCACCATGTCCGTCAGAAAAGTGAAAGACCTGGTCCCAGCGGCGGTAGGTAAAGAAGCAGCGGCCAATGCACTGCGAGCTTTAAACGCCAGAACTATAAAGTCGGGACAGATGCCGGTAATATTGGATCCTTATGTAATGACCAGGTTTTCTAGTATAATAGCTTCGATGATTAATGCTGAATCAGTACAGAAGGGCAAATCCATGTTGGCCGGTAAAATTGGGCAACAGGTAGCTTCACCGGCCTGTACCATCTCTGATGATGCTGTTTTGGAGGACGGCATCGGCAGCGGGTGCTTTGACAGCGAAGGGGTTCCCTCTCGGAAGAAAATCGTGATAGAAAAAGGCATTCTGAATACCTATCTGCACAATACCTATACCGCACAAAAAGCCGGGGTGATATCCACCGGCAATGCTCAGCGCGCTTCCTTTAGAGGAGTGTCGGCGGTGGGGTCCAGCAATTTTATTATAGCGCCAGGGCAGGAGAGCAAGGAGCAGCTGATGGATGGGATTGATAGAGGTATATATGTAACCGAAGTAATGGGTATGCATACCGCTAATCCTATATCCGGAGATTTTTCAGTTGGTGCAGCCGGCATAATGATTGAAGACGGAATCTTAACTTATCCAGTGCGCGGGGTAACCATGGCCGGCAATATGGCTGATTTTTTGCAAAATATCGATGCCATGGCTTCCAATTTCAGATTTTATGGCGGCAAAGGCGCACCCAGTGTAAGGATAAAAGAATTGAGTATAGGTGGAGAGTAGTGAGGAGGCGAAGGTTTTGCGGCATAAGATAGTGGTTATAAATGGACCCAATCTTAATCTTTTGGGACAACGGGAAAAAGAGATATACGGCACGGCCAGCCTGGAGGAAATCAATCAGGATTTACAGCGCCTGGCTATGGAAAAAGGGGTGGACATTGACTTTTTTCAATCCAACCATGAAGGCGCATTGGTCGATAGAATCCATGCGGCCAGAGGCGAAGCCCACTATCTGCTGATTAATGCCGGAGCTTATACTCACTATAGCATTGCACTGCATGATGCTTTAAAAGCCGTAGAGATTCCCTTTATTGAAGTTCACCTTACTAATCTCGAGGCCCGGGAGCCCTTCCGGCATCATTCACTTTTGTCCCCCATTGCCGCCGGGAAAATATGCGGACTGGGTGGGCTGAGTTATAAACTGGCTTTATTGGCAGCTTGTGAAGCAATTCAAGGGGGAAAAGAGGAAGAAGATGCACCTTAAGCGAATTAAACGACTACGGAATAAATTGCTAGAAAACAAGCTGGATGCTATCCTGGTAAGTAAACCCGAGAATATTCGCTATTTGTCCGGCTTTTCAGCCGGACACGATGCCCTCTTGCTGCTCAGCAGTCAGGAACGATATATTTTTACCGATAGCCGCTATACGGAACAGGTCCAGAGGGAATGTCTGGACTGGGATTTGCGACTGGAAAAGCCACCAGGCCGGGAACAGCTGATAAAGCTGAGCCAAACTCAGAAAAAGGTTGCTTTTGAAAGCCATTTTCTCACTTATCGGGAGTATATGGAACTAAAACAGGATCTGAATTCCCAGCTCATACCTTTAAGCGGTCTGGTAGAAGAATTGAGGTTGATCAAAGAGCCGGAGGAACTTGATCTTTTAAGAGCGGCAGCCCATATCGGCGACTTGGTTTTTACCCCCATATGCGATATAATCCGGCCCGGTCTCAGTGAAAAACATATCGCCAATAAAATCGAGTACTTTTTAAAGGAATTTGGTTGCGATAAAGAATCATTTGATACCATCAGTGTTTCTGGGGTGAATGCGGCTCTGCCGCATGGACAGCCCGGGGAAAAGCTGCTCAGGGCTAAAGAGATGTTGACCATGGACTATGGCGGCTTTTATAAAGGTTATGCTAGCGATATGAGCAGAACCATTGTTCTATCCGAGGCGGAGCAGCTTTTTAAAGATAGATATAATGCGGTATTGGAAGCCCAGATGACCGGAGTGAGTATGGTAAGAGAAGGAGTCCGGTGTAAAGAAATAGATCAGGCAGTTAGAAAATGCCTGAAAAAGTATGATTTAGATCAGTATTTTATACATGGCACCGGGCACGGGGTGGGTTTGGAGATACACGAAGCTCCCCGGGTATCTTCCCGTAGTGATGAGATTTTGCAGGAAAATATGGTCATCACCATTGAACCAGGAATATACATTTCCGGATGGGGAGGAATTCGTATAGAGGACACCGTATTTGTTAAACAGAGAACTGGTGAAATAATAACCCATTCCAATAAAGAGCTATTAATTATTGATGGAGGGATAGAATGATATCAGTCAATGATTTTAAAACTGGTGTTACAGTAGAGCTGGATGGAACAGCCTTTCAAGTGGTTGAATTCCAGCATGTTAAGCCAGGCAAAGGCGCAGCATTTGTGAGAGCCAAGCTGAGAAATGTCCAAACCGGGGGGACAGTAGAAAAGACCTTTCGCGGGGGGGAAAAGTTGCCTAGGGCTCATGTGGACCGCAGAGAAATGCAATATCTTTATAATGATGGAGAAGGCTATGTCTGCATGGACAATGAGAACTATGATCAAATAAGCATAAGCAAAGGGCAGATCGGAGAAGGAGCTAAATGGCTCTTGGAGAATATGAATATACAGGTACTTATTTTCCGGGACAATATAATCGGACTCGAACTTCCTAATTTTGTAGAATTACAGGTGGTTGCAACAGAGCCCGGAGTAAAAGGAGACACTGCCACTGGGGCTTCTAAAAATGCCACCCTGGAAACTGGCGCGGTGGTCCAGGTTCCTCTTTTCATTGAAGAGGGTGACCGGCTGCGGATCGATACCAGAACCGGGCAATATATGGAACGTGCCTAGGCTCAAATACCTTGTAAATAAGAGGGTTATATATATAATTCCATTTTTCAGGCCGATGATAGAAGCTCGCAGTGGATGGTCAAATCCAGGGCTTTTGTCATGGGCCTATCCATTAGGGTATGGTTTCAAGCCGCGGTAGGGTTTATTTATATCTAATCTTGCTAATAATAACTCCAAATTCTTTAACTATTGGAACTTTGGTAAGGAGGATATAAATGAGAAGTATTACAGAAAAGGTCAGCTATCTGCAGGGCTTATATGAAGGACTGAATGTAAGTGATTCTGGATCCAGTGGTAAAATTATCTCCGGCATGCTGCAGGTGATGGAGGAGATGGCCGATACTGTTGAGGCCATGCAGCAGGAAATAAGCAGTTTACAAGAATATATAGATGATATGGATGATGAGATACTAGAATTAGAAGAAAAAATCTGGGGCACAGACAGCGACGATCAGGATATAGTAGAACTAAAATGCCTGAATTGTGGAGAAACGCTGTATTTTGAAACCTACATTCTGGATGATGATGATGTACTGGAAATAACCTGTCCCAACTGCAATACCGTTGTATATGTAAATGATGGATCTTTCGATTTTGAAACCTACGATGAAGATGAAGAATACAGCAGGCAGTAAATACGGGTGAACCAAGGGGACGGTTCTTGTGGTCGCCCCTGAGCTAAGCGATGAAATATTACACAGCAACACAAGAGACGGTATAGCCTACTGGCTATACCGTCTCTTGTGTATATTGATCCTTAAGACGCTCAAGTAATTCAATGAAACTGCCGAGTTTATATACTCTCGTTGCAATTAAAGTGTTAAGCTTTGAGTCTACCAAGTATCCGTTAGGCCCTCGATCGCATTTGGGATTACCGACTAATTTGGAGATAAGCGGTTGAAAACTAAGGGGGGACAAAATTATCTCTAATTTGGAAGGAGGTTGCATTTTCTCAAAGGAAAAGACACATCCCTGTCGAATACTCATAAATGGTTTCACCTATGTTAATTTACTTGTTTATCACTTATTATTTCGGCATAATGAGGGGTGAAGTCCCCGTTCGGTCCATTAAAAGAACCATTGTTATTGGGCTAATTGATATGCAAAACTCTCAAATACATCAATAAACGGCTTGGGGATAAATTATGCAACTTTTGAAAAGACCTATTCGCTTATGCCGATAATTGAATACCTTAAATGTTCTATGGTGCGCATCTGGAATGTGAAATATAAAAAGATATCCAAACGAATCCGTAGGAGGGTATTGCCCAGAACAAGAAGATTTATAGGATAATATCAGAGTGTCAGAAAATATTTGGGGGGACAGGATGAATTATAAAGAGATATACCAGCGCAAGCTGGTCAGTGTTGAAGAAGCATTAAAAGAGATCAAAAGCAGCCAGGAAATCGTCTGCAGCATGTTAGCCTGCGAACCGGTGGCGATGCTCAGCCAGCTCCACACCATCAAGGACCGGGTGGAAGATGTTTCAGTAGTGACCGCGCTTCTAATGAATGAATATGAATTTTTTATGAACCCTGAAATGCAAGGCCATTTTCTTATGAACAGCTGGTTCTATAGCGGCGGTGCGCGCCGGGCCCATCCGCATGGCATGGTATCCTATATTCCAGTGGAACTGCACCGTTTTATGAGCAACCGGTCGGCCTATCGCAAGCCTGATGTTTTTCTGGGATGTGCCTCACCGATGGACAAACATGGTTTTCTTTCACTTTCCATGTGTACCGTACATGAAAAAGACTTGGTGGAACAGTCGGGTAAAGTGATCATCGAGGTGAATCCGAATTTTCCGAGGGTTTTTGGTGATTCGCACATTCACATATCCCAGATTGATTATGTCATAGAAACCGAGCGGGCAATTCCTACCAGCCCAAAACTGCAGTTAAATGACAAGGAGCGGACTATTGGAAAGTACGTAGCCGAGCTGGTTGAGGATGAATCCACCCTCCAGATTGGTTTCGGCAGTATCCCCATGGCGGTGGCGAGCTGTTTGGCCGGCAAGAAAGATCTGGGCGTACACACCGAAGTTTTTAGTGAAGGCATGCTGGACCTCTATGAGGCTGGGGCCGTGACCAACCGTAAAAAGACAATCTGGAAGGATAAATTTGTAGCGGATTGCGCCCTGGGAAGCAAGCGCCTTTATGATTTTCTGGATAATAATATGGCTGTGGAGTTTCAACGTGGGACCCTGGTTAACGACCCGCGCATCATCGGGCGCAATCATAAAATGGTTTCCATCAATTCCGCCTTGCAGATTGACCTGACCGGGCAATGCTGCGCCGAATCAATTGGTCTTAGGCACTATAGCGGAACCGGTGGGCAAAAGGAGTTTGTCCAGGGAACCCAGTATTCACTGGGCGGCAAATCCATCATAGCTTTACCGTCTACGGCCCGTAATGATTCGGTTTCGCAAATCATGCCGATACTGGAGCCTGGTGCAACAGTCACAACCTCACGGGTTGATATGGATTATGTGGTAAGTGAGTATGGCATTGCTAGCCTGCGAGGACGTTCAATTAGAGAACGAGTCAAAGAATTGATAAACATAGCTCATCCCGATTTTCGGGATTATCTGCGTAGCGAAGCAGAACGGAATCAGATCTGGTAGGATTTATTTAATGGTATAAAGGTAT
>CAZHHJ010000089.1:0-10059 GCA_964531295.1 uncultured Syntrophomonas sp. | reverse complement strand
GAGCAGGCCATTTACGAGGAATACAAGCTGCAGGCCCAGGATAAAAATTATAATCTGGCTGATAAGGTTCAGCGGAGAGAGCAGATAAGCGTTGAAGATGTTATGGAAATGAAAGCTGATCCAGCGTCCATGAGAACCCTGAAGAACCTTGAGGGCACTGAAGGCATAGGAGCAGAACTGGGACCGATTAGATCCCGGCAAGTACAAACGGAATTTAACCAAGTGTTGGATACAAAGATACATCAACCATCTTATCGTGATGTTGAGCGGAGCCTTTCAGCCAAATATAATGGTGCCGAGGTGCGTTGCAGGTCAGTGCGGACACCAGGTACTGAACGCACCCCGTGGGGGATTAATACGGACAATGATGCTATCGCAGAAAGATTGGTCCATGGTCCAAATGGCCCTGAGTGGATAGAAGTTCCTAAATCCGAATGGAATGATGTTTACTATAAATCCTTTGCTAAGAACTCAGGGTTTAGTGATGAAGTGGCAGCACGCCGATTCCCGGACAAGAATTGGGCGGCAATGGATGAGTCTGTGAAATACAAAGAATGGGCAGATTTGCACGAAGAGTCTGCTATGGATGTATTTGATCCCATGGGTGCCCGTGATTTCAGTCATCAGCGAACTCAGATGGCAAGTGGAGGAGAATTCCCGGGACGGCCAATGAGAGAAGCGACTCCGGAGGAGATTGCACGAGGACTTGAAACAGTGACAATAGATGGCAAGCAAATGGCACCAGCCAGCCCCTATGAAATGGCACAAAGAGGCGAGGGAAAGCTGTTGGATCCAGAACAATTTGGCATGATGGAAAAACACAAGATTAATGATTACTGGAATAAAGGCGATACTTCCGGGGAAATCATGAAAAACCAAACCGAGGCATTGGAACAGCTTAAGAAAACTTCAACTGCCGCCAAGAATGTAGAACAAAGCTATAGAAATATGGGTTACAAAGTAGACAAGATGCCAGATAATATGCAAGAGGCCATCAAAGTTATAAATAATAATGATCTTTCACCAGCTACCCGGGCAGCCCGGCTGCAGGAACTCGGGTATGACACCCCCGGGGATTTTATAGAAAAAGTAAGCAGCCGCATAGGTGCAATTAGAACGGCCAGAAAATAAAAAGGATTTAATAAACGAAATGAGCAGTAAGGAGGCAATAAAATGGACACCAAGCAAGATGTGCTCCCCAACACCGAGATGTATAAGCTGATGCCGGCTGACATTAATCATTTATTCGGACACTCAGGACTAAAGGGGAACAGTCTTTCAACTTTCGGTTATGATGGTGAGCAAGCTGCTACCAGCAGCCCTTCTGAATTGTTTAAAGCACTATCAGAAAGCCCGAAGTTCAGACAGATCGCTAAGAAGTTACTGGAACCCGACCTGAAAATCGAATTTAATCGCGGCGGGGCTGGTGCAGCCGACGAAATATATTATATATTGCAATCAACTGACGATAAGGCTGTTTTAGGACTGTTTGTCAGCACGGATGAAAATTTAGTTTTGTTGCTCTTTGATGCCTGGGAGTCTTTTCTACAATGGTGGTCAGAGTTATATGTCTCTAGCGCTATGAGCACTTACCAGACAGTGTTCCCGAATATTATGGAAACCGAAGTTTTAATTTGTGCCTTGAATTGTATAGATATTTATCGCCGTTCATACATGGAAAGTATGCTGGATTATCGCAGTGGGGTGAATTTATCCCTGACTACCCAGAATTTTATCGATTTATTGAAGCGCGCAACGGCCAGCCGGGATAAAAGGTGGCTCTTGCCCACCATGATAGAAATTACCCCGGGCCTGAAAAACAGCACGATTGCCTTGAAACCTGAACATATTCGGCAAATCGAAGATTTGGGTTTTGTCACCAGTGATGAAGCGGTATTGACATTAGCTGAACGATCAAGAATTATGGGCACTGAGTTTATAAGCAGTTGGATGGGGAGCATCGGCTGGCAGGCAACCTCTTTGATAAATGGCGAAGAACAGAGCCTATCCAGGGTATTTCTGGCCCCAACTGCTTTTGCTAATCATCTGTTTACTTTTGAAATCGCTGCAAATGGAGAAAGTCACTTTCGTCACCAGGCCAGTACTAGGCCACAAATTATCCAAGCCTTAACAAAATGGATGGAAGCTTTGCAAAAAGTGCCTGATTTTTCGCCTCCACCGCCAGTAGCTGCTAATAGTACTCTCCAATTTAGATTCTGCGGCAATTGCGGTACGAAAATAAGCACTGGTCAAAAATTCTGTCCTAACTGTGGAACAGCACTTTAAAAGGAATGAAGGAAGGTGAGGATGATGAGTTACTGTCCAGAATGCGGAGCTAAGATAGTACCTGGTGATAGGTTTTGCGGCGGATGTGGAATTGATATTAAGTCTCTGGAAGTTTCAGAGCTCAGTCAGCATTCGCCAACACCGCCGCCGTCTCCCGCTTATCAGCAGCCCCACCTACCAACAGCACCTTATCCTGCACCGGGGACGAGGGCAGAAGGGGGGCAGCCAGCAGCGGGAGGGAATTTAGACAATTTGGGCGGTCCAAGCACGGGCAACAAAAATGCCCTACTGATTATGATTTCTGTGCTAATGGCGGTATTCCTGGCGGGAGGAGGACTTTACTGGTGGTTTGCCCGAGGCCAGGATCCGGGCAGCGAAACGTCGCCCCCAACAGCCAGTCAGAATGAGGCCTCCGCTCCCGACGGACAGCCAAGACTTGACGTGCCGGCAGTTGCGCCAGCGCAGCTCGAATTAACCCGAGCTTCCACCTATTTATCAGAGCCAGGCTTAAAGTACACCTTTTTTGTCAATTATCCCGATGGAATGTCTGGAGTAGTGGATCGCATCAGCGGCCAAGTCGTTCCCAATGAAAGTGTACGGGTCAGTGAAGTGGAAGTGGGTATTGATAGGGGTGAGGAGTATGGTTATGGCTTTCATTATGTAGAGCGGGCCGACGGCACATACTACATTATGGATTCGTCACCCTATGAAATCTTTCCGGTCTTAAAGAATAATATGGCCGTCGGCCAGACCTGGAATTACCAGGATGAATTCGGATCGATTACCTGGACGGTCCTGGATATGGGCGTAGATTTAAACCTAGGCTTTACTAGCATTGAAAACTGCCTGCTGCTGGAAGAAGATAATCAGGCAGCAGATTTTCAGTCTATCTCTTATTATGCACCGGGACGGGGTATTGTACTGGTCATCGAGCCCGGCGGCTCTACCGAGTTTTATAAACTGACTGCCCTGGGAAAGATTGACCTGGCCTTGGCGGCGGAAACGATAAAAAAATGGTGCCCGAATTATTACGATATTAAGGATGATCGCACCCAGAGTTATTAGCTTTTGAAAGGAGGATTTTATTAGGCCGCTTGCTGCAGATGGAATGGAGATTTTTAGAGACCTCACAGGATTTAACAAGAAAATAGCGAAGTAAGTCTTAATTAAAATATTTATAGGAGGAGGAATGGAAATGCTGATTAGCATAATTATTATAGCTGTGCTGGTAGTGTTTTTAGCCGTATTTTTAATTGGCATTTATAACACTCTGGTGCAACTTAGACAAAGGGTGCAGAATGCCTGGTCGCAAGTGGATGTGCAGTTGAAGCGGCGTTATGATTTAATACCTAATCTGGTTAACGCTGTCAAGGGTTATGCCCAACATGAACAATCTACTTTTGAAACTATTACCCGGGCCAGAAACATGGCCATCAATGCTGAAGATGTAAAAGCCCAGTCCCAGGCGGAAAACATGCTGAGCGGAGCCCTAAAAAACTTATTTGCGGTGGCGGAGGCTTACCCGGAATTGAAGGCTAATACTAACTTTCTGCAATTACAGGGGGAGCTAAGCGATACGGAAAACAAAATTTCTTTTGCCCGGCAATTCTATAATGATACCGTGCAAAAGTTCAATACGAAAATAGAAATATTCCCCAATAATCTGGTGGCAGGGATGCTGGGATTCGGTGGGGTGGATTATTTTACACTGCAAGGTGAACCTGCTGAGCGGCAAGCTGTTGAAGTTAAGTTTTAAAGGAGATTCTTTGATGAAAAGCAAAAATTTTTTCCGCAAAATTAATATCGCTTTCCTTACTCTGTTTATGGGCTTGCTCTTAACTCTGGCCTTTTTACCTGGCGATGCCCAGGCGGAGCGTTCCCTTACTATGGACCAGATCGTAGTTGATGCCCAAGTCTTACCCGATGCCTCCATGCAGGTCACGGAAAGAATAACCGTTGATTTTTCCGGGAAGTGGAATGGCTTTTACGTCGAGATTCCTCAGGGTGATACCCCCATCACAGAAGTAAAGGTCAGCGAAAACGGTCAGCCCTATGAATTTAATCCCGGCACTGAATACGGAGAGCCTGGAACTTATCTGATTAAAAATGAAGGCAATCAAATTGTGATTGATTGGAGCATATCAGCTTACGACCAGATCCGGACCTTTGATGTGTCTTATCGGGTCATAAATGCAGTCAAAATTCACAGTGATGTAGCTGAACTGTATCGCAAATTCATCGGCGAGGCTAATGGAAATAGAATATCAAGCGTCCTGGTGAATCTTAAACTGCCACCGGGGACTGAACAATTTAAGCAGGGAGAAGATATAAGGATCTGGGGACACGGCCCTCTGACCGGGGAAGTAAACTTTGCCGGATCAGATACTGTTGTCTGGTTGGTTAATAATTTGCCGCCCTATACCTTCCTCGAAGGTCGTGTACTTATGCCGGCCTCCTTATTTACCGCGGCCCCGGGAGAAGCCTATACTGGACAGGCAGCCTTGGCAACTATATTAGCCGAAGAAGCAGGCTGGGCCAAAGAAGCCAACCAGCAGCGTATCTTGGCTAAGCTTGAGCTCGCTCTCGGAGCAGGTATAGTAGCAGGGGCCCTGGGGGTAGCATTCCTGCTGTGGCGCAGATTCGGGCGCAAACACCAGGTGAGTTTCGATGGCGATTATTACCGCGACTTGCCGGCCAGTTACAGCCCGGCAGAACTAAGTGTATTATGGAACTTTAAAAAGATGAAGGCTCAAGATATCACGGCAACTATTTTAGATTTAGCCAGACGTAAATTCCTCTTTCTGGAGGAAGACACTGTACAGGTGCGCAAATTATTGGGTACTAAGGAAGTTGCTACCTACATATTAAGCTTTTTGCCTGCACCGGAACCGGCTGCATTAAGAAAACCAGAGGAAGCAATATTAGCGCCTCATGAAAAAGAACTGATAGAATTTCTCAAAGATGACATAGGCGGAGGCAAGGGATATATTTATTTAACGGATATAGAAAATTATGCAAAAAGATACGGAGAATCCTTCTATGCATTTTGGCAAGAGTGGACTTCCGGCTTAATTGCTCAAGGAGAAGAATATAATTTCTTTGACGATAATGGCAAAATGCCGCTTTTAACCTTATTAGGAGGACTTGGACTCTTTGTGCTTGGCTTTATATTAGCACCTAAAATAGGCATTATAGGTTATTCATTGATAATTGCCGGAGCTATAATAATGCTCATACCCCGTCTGTTTAACCGACGCTCGTTATCCGGACAGGAAGATTATACGCGCTGGCAGGCATTTAAGAAATTCCTCGAGCATTTTTCGGAAATGCAACGCCATGAAATACCCAGCCTCATCATATGGGAACATTATTTAGTTTTTGCTGTTACCCTGGGAGTGGCGAAAGAAGTTATAAAACAACTGGAATTGGTATTCCCCAATATGCAGGATGGAGACTACCAATTCGGTTACGGGTGGTTAATGTACGGAAATTACAATGCCCTAAATACTTTAAGTAATTCTTTCGATGGCATCGGGAGTTCCTTGGAACGCTCCCTGCAAACTGCTCAGAAGGCAGCCAGCAAAGCTTCATCGGGCTCCGGCGGCGGCGGCGGGTTCTCCGGTGGTGGTGGTGGCGGCGGCGGTGGCGGCAGCTACGGAGGCAGGTAAGGGTTACAGCCTGACGTTCTTTTTACAACAGGACTCACGCTCTTAGTTACAGCGGAACGTGTTCCACTGTAACTAAGAGCCTTTTTTAAAAAGCTGGGTTAATTGTTCTATGCCTTTTGGAGTTTTATTAAATAGTTTACTGGCAATATCACGCACGGATTTACTCCTTGTAACAGTTAATCACTGTAAGCTTTTAAAAAACTTACTTCCATTTCAGCCAGTTCTAGAACTCTGGCCTTTGCTATAGCTTTGATATCATCACTTTCATCTATCAGTTGCTCCACTACCAATCTGTCAAAAGGTATCAAGCTCATACGTTCGGCCGCATCTTGGAGCTCAACGTTGCAAAAAAAGGCATTCAATAAATTTAAGAGATTGAAGAAAAACTCCTCACTCCAGGCTAGAATCTGCTCTTCATCGGGAAGGCCGTCTATGTGATCGAATTTACTCATCTAGCATCCTCCTTAACCATTGGCCTGCTTCTTCCAGGCTCTCACCCCGTTAAATACAGTATAGTACAGTTTGCCTGCTGCCGCATGTGCAGCCCGGAAAGGCAGTCGTTTTTCATTCCTTATTATATATCTTTGCAGCCGCTGATGTATATTACACTGATCGGGCTGAAATAACCATCTTATACCTGCGGCATTTCATGTATCCCGGGTCTGCTAGCTTGCGGAAAGTTTCCTTATTCCTCTCCTGCCCCGAGGATAGGTGCTTCAGTCAACTGCCGTTGGCAAATTGCCGCTTTTATGGCAAAGTAACTTATTTCCTCGGGCAGAGCTTCTTTGATGGGCTTGAGTTTGTCCCCACCGACTCTATCCAGCGCTTCCCGGATACAAGCTTCTTCTTCTTCACTTAGAATCTCCCGCCAATTAATAGCATATCCTTCCCGGGCACACCTGAGTATATGATCCTGCACGGTTAAATTACTCAGTCTCCGTTGCCTGGCTATCTCAGCTATGGTATTCCCCATCTGGTATAAGTCCCAGCTCACTATATGACTGGGTGTCTTGGGGTCTTTTCCCGAGGCCGATGTATGAGCATCTAGTATACTGCTGCTCTTCTCTTTTTCTAAAGTGAAGGGTCGAATAAGGTCCATAAACAACTGTCCATATTTCTGCAATTTTATTTCACCGACCCCGCTGATCGCCAACATGGAGTTATTATCCACTGGCAGCCGGGCACTCATCTCTCTTAGCGTAAGGTCATGAAAGATTACATAAGGCGGAACCTGCTCCTTTTTGGCTATCTTCTGGCGCAGGGTGCAGAGTGCCTGGAACAGCTGACTATCTTCCTGGACTTTCACAGACCGGGACGGCATCCTCAAGATTACCCGGGTTTGGCTCCTCAAGACCGGTACCGCATTGGGTCTAAGCCTTACAACCGGGTACTGTCCTCCGGTGGTATAGATGTAGTCTTCGGCAGCCAGGATGTTAATCAGATCACTTATAGCCGCAATTTTCATGTCATTCATAATGCCATAAGTGGACAGCTGATCAAGTCCAAGTTCTCGTATCCTCTTATTCTGTGATCCCTTGAGTACCGAAGCTACCAGATTTATACCATATTGCTGGTTCATCCTCTTAATGCAGGAGAATATCTTCTGGGCTTCGATAGTCAGGTCCTGGCTTTCATAATCCTGGTTGCAGTTAGCGCAGTTTCCGCAGTTCTCGGGCAGGTTTGCTTCTCCGAAATACTCCAGGATGCTCTGCCGCAGGCAGCGGGTAGTATGACAATAGTCTATCATGGTCTGCATTTTCCGGTATTCTTCTTCTTTTCTCTCTTCAGATGAGATAGTCTGTTCTATTAGAAATTTCTGGGTTTGAATATCGGCTGCACTGTATAAAAGAATACAATCTCCCTTTTCGCCGTCGCGCCCTGCTCGACCCGCTTCCTGGTAATAGGACTCTAGACTGCGCGGCATATTATGATGGATCACGTAGCGTATGTTAGATTTGTCAATCCCCAAACCGAAGGCATTAGTGGCCGCCATAACCTTAATCTCATCATATAGAAAAGCTTCCTGGCTCTGGTTCCTCTCTTCAATGCTTAATCCGGCATGGTATCGTCCCACCTGGATGCCCCCGGATTTAAGGTAAGTGTAAATGCTGTCCACTTCCTTGCGGGTAGCGGCATAGATAATTCCTGATTGCTGGGCATGGTTTTTTATATACTGTTCTACGAACTTCTTTTTATCGCTTCCTTTTATCACTGTAAAATGCAAACTGGGCCGATCGAATCCGATCAGATGAATACTGGGATTATCCAAGGACAGTAGATGGATTATATCTTCCCGCACCCGGTCACTGGCAGTAGCAGTAAATGCGGTAATTACGGGCCGGTAGGGCATGGAGGCAATCCAGGGGGCAATGGCAGCGTAACTGGGACGAAAATCATGACCCCATTGGGAAACGCAGTGGGCCTCATCAATAGCAATCATAGATATTTTGATGTTTTCTGCCAGCCCGGAGAAGTATTTTGAAGTCAGGCGTTCCGGGGCAGCATAAAGCAGTTTATATTTACCTTGAGAAGTCTGTTGCAAACGCCACTGTATTTCCTGGGGACTTAGAGCACTGCTGATATAGGTGGCCGGGATTCCCAGCTGCTGGAGAGCATCTACCTGATCCTTCATCAAGGCAATCAAGGGTGATACAACTACACTAATACCAGGCAAAAGCAGGGCGGGAATTTGATAACATAGCGATTTGCCCCCTCCAGTAGGTATTATGCCCAGTGACTCCCGGCCTTGCAGGGTGTTGTTGATAATAGCCTCCTGACCAGGTTTGAATTCACTGTAGCCAAAATATTTTTTCAAAACTTCTCGTATGCTGGAATTCAAGGTGTCCCCCCTCATGTGCTCTGCTGGGCATTTCTGCTTGTAGGCGGCAGGAAATGATAACCAAGGTAGTCCTCAAACATTTATCAAGCGTACTTGCCTGACATATTTGCGGCATTCATCTGCCATAGCTTGCAGTTCTTCCTGGCTATATGGTTTTATATTATGATAATCTGGGTTTAGGGTATTCCGGGGATTAAACTGCTGCAGGCTGTATTTGGGAGCTCCTTCTATGTATTTGGCTATGGCTATAATATCTTCCGGAGTATGTAAGCAGGGCACAACAGTAGTCCTGAACTCTACCTCCATATCGGCATTTTTCAAAAGGTGGATAGAGCCTTTTACATTAAAAAAGTCCTCGCTGCTCAAGCGGCCGCCGCAGGCCTCCCGGTATTTATTATATTCCAGGACTCCTTTGATATCCATGGCCACATAATCCAGAAGAAATCTTACCGATAGGTCGCTCAGCATAGAGGTTCTGCTGCCATTAGTGTCCAGCTTGCTTAGATAACCAGCGTCTTTTATTTTACTTAAGGCGTCGGGGAGTTCCTGGTTCAGACAGGGCTCACCTCCGCTTACCACCACCGCATCCAAAAAATCTTTTCTTTCATTTAAAAAGTCCAGTACTTCCTGCAGGCTGATATAATCGGCCCCTGCTTTCCCCGGTTTAATAAGCAAATGTCCATTATGGCAATATGGACAGCAGAAATTGCAGCCCCGGGCAAACAGCACCAGGGCTATTTTCCCGGGGTAATCGACCAGACTCTGTTTTATCATACCTGCAAATTTCATTATTTTCTTGCTCCTGCTATATTATCCAATATTATAGGTTTTGCGATTCCTAAATTCCTGCTGTTTGCCTTCATTCCACTGGTCTACCGGCCGCAGATAACCCACTACCCGAGAATATACCTCACAGATGGTCTCCTGTCCTGCATTTTCACAGACTGGGCAGGTAGCATATTCACCGGTAAGATAACCGTGCTGCGGACAAATACTGAAGGTAGGTGATATATAGTAATAAGGCATCTTGAACTGCTCGCAGGCCTTTTTAACCAGATTTTTTACTGATTGATTGTCCGGCAGGGCTTCACCCAAAAACATGTGGAAGGTGGTGCCGCCGGTATACATGCTCTGCAAGGGATCCTGCAGGGTCATGGCCCGGAATATATCATCTGTATACCCTACCGGCAAATGGGTAGAATTGGTATAGAACGGCTGGGCCCCTTTATTTATCACATCGCTTTGGTTAGCAACTATGATGTCTGG
>CAZHHJ010000088.1:0-10142 GCA_964531295.1 uncultured Syntrophomonas sp. | reverse complement strand
TACTATGGAAAAATGGTTAGAAGAAAATAGGATATATTTTGGTAAAGATGGGTTAGGAGCACCACAGCTAAAGAGATATTTAAATGAAGTTCAACAAGGTCGGGTTCCAATAACATGGTGGACTTTTGAAGAAGTAGGTCATAATGATGCTGCAAACAAAGAATTAAGTGCTTTATTTGAAGCTAAAACACCTTTTGATACACCAAAGCCTTCAACATTAATAAAACAAATGCTGTTAATAGCAACCAATTCTGAAGATATTATCCTCGACTTCTTTGCTGGTTCCTCCACAACTGCCCACGCTGTCATGCAGCTCAACGCTGAGGATAGTGGTAAACGTACATTTATCATGGTACAGATTCCTGAACCATGTGGAGAAAATACCGAAGCGGTTAAAGCCGGGTATAAGAATATTTCCGAAATAGGAAAAGAGCGTATTAGACGCGCAGGGGAGAGGATGGTGAAGAGTGAAGAGTTAAAAGTTAACAGTGGGGAGTTGAATTTTGAGGGTGAAGAGGGCGAACATGCAGCTCTTAAGTCTTCAGTATTAACTGTTAAATCTATCGAGCGGAGCTCGTTAGATGTTGGTTTTAAGGTATTGAAGCTGGACAGTTCTAATCTAAAAAAGTGGAACCCTGATTATGATTATCTGGAGGCCAGTTTGGAGGGGATGGTTTCTAATTATGTTGATGGGCGCAGTGAGCTGGATGTTGTATATGAAATCATGCTTAAATATGGTATTAATCTCACATTCCTGGTGGAGGAATATGATTTTAAGGGTAAAAAAGTGTATTCCATCGGTTATGGTGCACTGTTAATCTGCCTGGATGACGATATCACTACCGGTCTGGCTCACGATATTATCAAGCTTAAAACGGAATTGACTCCTGAAACCATGCGGGTAGTATTCAAAGACAACGGCTTCAAAGACGATGCTGCCAAAACCAATGTGAAAGAAAATCTCCGGCAGGCGGGGATTGATGAGTTTGTGACGGTCTAGGGGGGGATTGTAATGGATAATGAATTAAACAATTTTCCTAAAGGAGAACTATTAATATATCAAACTGAGGACGGCAGGACTAAAATTGATGTTTTCTTTGAGGATGATACTATTTGGCTCAGTCAGAAACAAATAGCACAGCTTTATCAAAAAGGTGTTAATACCATTAATGAACATATAAAAAATATTTTTGATGAAGGTGAGCTAGAGGAGGCTGCAACTATTCGGAAATTCCGAATAGTTCAAAAAGAGGGTAAACGCGAGGTTGCCAGACAAATTGACTACTATAATCTCAATATGATCCTTGCGGTAGGATACAGAGTTAGATCCCATATAGGCAACCAATTTAGACGCTGGGCCAGCGAGGTTCTCACCGAATATATGAAAAAAGGCTTTGCCATGAATGATGAGCGGCTCAAGAATCCGAAAAAATTCGGTGGGGACTATTTTGATGAACTCTTGGAACGCATTCGTGATATTCGTGCTTCAGAAAAAAGATTTTATCAGAAAGTAAAGGATATTTATGCTCTTTCTATAGATTATGATCCTCAAGTTGAAACGAGCAGGGAGTTTTTTGCAACGGTACAAAACAAGCTGCACTATTCAGTCCATGGACATACGGCAGCTGAAATTATTGCGAATAGGGCTGACGCTTCCAGAGATAATATGGGGCTGACAAGTTTCCAGGGAAAAACGATAAGGAAAAGTGATGTTACTACTGCAAAAAACTATTTAACACAGGAAGAAATTACCGAGCTAAATCGTATTGTGACCATGTATTTGGATTATGCTGAGGACAAAGCCAGGAAGCAGATACCAATGTATATGAAGGATTGGGTAGAGGCTCTGGATAGTTTCTTGAAATTTACCGGACGGGATATTTTGATGAACGCAGGCAAAATATCCAAGGAAATTGCAGATAAAAAGGCGGTGGCTGAGTACGAAGTATATAATCAACACCGTATAAAGATAGAAGATCAAGGGACGCTCGATGAAATAATTGAATTGGAGAAAATTGAGTAATAATTAAATTTGGGAGATATATGAAGAACAGCGAATGCGAGGAAAATTAGAATGAAGTTGCAATTCGATAAGGATTTAGAATACCAGAAGCAGGCGGTAGCTGCGGTGGTGGACCTGTTCAAGGGGCAGACTCCGGCTCAGTCTAATTTTACTGTTGCTGCCTGGGGTGGCCGGGTGGGGATGTTTGATACTGAAAATGGTATCGGTAACCGTCTGGAGCTGGATGAAGAAGATATACTGAAAAACTTGCACAAAGTGCAGCTGAAAAATGGTGTTGCTCCGACCAAAAGCCTGAAGACAGGTCAGTATGATTTTGATGTTGAAATGGAGACCGGCACAGGGAAGACTTATGTTTACCTGCGCACCATTCTTGAGCTTAACAAAAATTATGGGTTTTCCAAGTTTATCATTGTAGTACCATCCATAGCCATAAAAGAAGGCGTTTATAAGTCGCTGCAGATTACAACAGAGCATTTTAAAGGGCTGTATGATAATCGTATTTACGAGTTTTTTATATATAACAGCGAAAAGCTGGAACAGGTGCGCAATTTTGCGGTCAGCGATAATATCGAGATCATGGTTATCAATATCGATGCGTTTCGCCGGAGTTTTAAGGATATCACCCAGGAGAGCAAGGCCAATATAATCCATCGTCCGAACGACAAACTGAATGGGATGAAACCTATTGAGCTGGTCAGAGAAACACACCCATTTGTTATTATTGATGAACCGCAGTCTGTGGATACTACACCCAAGGCGAAGGAAGCCATTAAATCCCTCAACCCACTCTGTACATTGCGCTATTCTGCCACCCATGTGGACAAACACAATCTGGTGTATAAACTGGATTCCGTCGATGCCTATGAAATGGGACTTGTTAAGCAGATTGAGGTCGCTGGTTTTGAATCCAAGGATTATCATAATCAGGCATATTTTAAATTGGTGTCGGTTGATAATAAGAAATCTTCTATTACCGCTAAAGTTGAAATAGACATACATAAGCATGGAAAAGTAGCACGCAAACCAGTTACTATCAAGCGTGGCGATGATTTATACAGTAAATCTGGAGAGCGTGAGCTCTATGAAGGTTATGTTGTGGACGAAATAGCCTGTGAACCGGGGAACGAATATCTTGCTTTCACCAGTAATTCTGACATACTGCGCATAGGTTCGGCGGTTGGGGATATTGATGATTTGGCTGTAAAGCGTCAGCAAATACGAAAGACGATTGAGGAGCATCTCGATAAAGAACTGTGGCTGAATAAATTGGGAATTAAAGTCCTCAGTCTGTTTTTTATTGATAGAGTAGCTAATTATCGTTATTACAATGAGGATGGAAACTCGCAAAAAGGGAAATATGCTGAGATTTTCGAGGAGGAATACCGGGCCTTAATCCACCGGCCTAAATACAATAACTTGTTTAAGGATATTGATATAGAAACTGCTGCAGATGGAGTCCATAACGGTTATTTTGCCCAGGATAAAAAAGGAGCCCTGAAGGATACCAGCGGGAAAACTGCCGCAGATGATGATGCTTATAATCTGATTATGCGTGATAAGGAAAAGCTGTTGAGTTTTGACAGCAGGCTGCGCTTCATTTTCTCCCATTCAGCACTGCGCGAGGGATGGGATAGCCCTAACGTATTTCAGATATGCACACTTAATGATAGTAAATCAGAAGTGAAAAAACGCCAGGAGATTGGACGTGGACTTCGCCTGTGTGTCAATCAGGATGGTGAGCGTCTGCATGGGTTCGAATATAATACCCTTACAGTTATGGCAAATGAAAGTTATGAAAGCTTTGCCAGAGCTCTGCAGTCGGAAATAGAAAAAGAAGAGGGCATCAAATTTGGGGTGATTGAAGCTCATTTCTTTGCAAATTTACAGGTTAAGCAGGCGGATGGAACTACTGCTTATCTAGGGCAAGAGGCTTCGGAGAAGCTGGTTACTTTTTATGCATTAAAAGGGTACATAGACGAAAAAGGGAAAGTTACCGATAGTCTGAAGACGGCCTTGAAAAATGATACTTTGGAGATTCCGCCTGAGTATGAACCTATTAAAAATGATATTTTTGTTATGACTAAGAAGGTTAGCGGTAACCTTAATATTAAGAACCGGGAAGATAAACGCAGTATTAATCTTAATAAAAAGGTATATCTGAGTGATGATTTCAAATTATTATGGGATAAGATCAAATATAAGACTACCTATTCGGTGGATTTTGATAGCCAGGAGCTCATAGAAAAATGCTGTCGGGAAATGCAGCAGAACCTCAGAGTGGAGAGTGCAAAACTCATTTACACCAAAGCGTCGTTAGATATTGCTGCCGGAGGTGTGCAAGCTACCGAAAAAGACCGTGTTGCTGTTCTAGCCACCAATATGTGCGAAACGCTGCCGGACATAATCTCATTTTTGCAGAATGAGACCAACCTTACACGCAGAACAATTGTTGAAATATTGACAAGTAGTAAAACCCTCCATCTTTTTAAGAAAAACCCCCAGAAATATATGGATGAAACAGCCAGAATCATATCAACACAAATGAGATTATTGATTATTGATGGTATTAAATACAGCAGGATAGGTAATGAAGAATACTATGCCCAGGAATTATTCGAAAACAATGAGCTGTTCGGATATATTTCCAGAAATATGATTGAAAGTAAAAAATCTGTTTACGAATACGTTGTTTATGATTCCGATAATGAAGCAAATTTTGCCCAGCGATTTGAAAACAACAACAGCATTAAGATGTACGCCAAGCTCCCCGACTGGTTTAAGATATCTACCCCACTAGGTAGCTATAATCCTGACTGGGCCATTTTGATTGAAAAAAATGGAGAGCAAAAGCTCTACTTTGTGCTCGAAACCAAGGCCAATATATTTACTGAATCGATGCGCCCTGTTGAAAGTGCTAAAATAGCCTGTGGGCATAGGCATTTTGAAGCATTAGGGGGTAATCAAACATTTCAAGACGTTGATAGCTTTGAGGAGTTTATGGAAAGTGTATAAAATTATTTGAAGCGGATGAAAGCCTATAGCGCACCCCAATTTCAAGACACACCAAGACACACATAGAAGAGTTCGAAGTTAATCTCCTTGTGCATTTTTATCAAGATGTATCTGGATACTTTCGAGGAAGAAGAGATCATCGATATTGAGGAGGTGCAAGGAAATATTGTCCGCAACAAGGCGGAGCTTGTGGAAGTGGAAGCGCAGATGGACAGATATCTTAAGGGGTTGGGTTTATGAGCGAAAACAATACGGAACTGCTGATTTACCAGGCCGAAGACGGCGTTACAAAAGTTGATGTTTATATGGAAGATGAAACGGTTTGGCTTTCTCTTGATCAGATGGCAGAGTTGTTCCAAAGGGATAAGTCTACCATTTCACGGCATATCAAAAACATCTTTTCAGAAGGCGAGCTGGATGAAAAAGCAGTTGTTGCAAAATTTGCAACAACTGCTTTCGACGGGAAAACGTATCAGGTCACTTATTATAATCTGGACGTTATTATATCCGTCGGATATCGGGTTAAATCCCTGCGCGGAACGCAATTTCGCATCTGGGCAAACACGATTTTAAAGGAGTATCTTGATTTTGCCGAACTGCAGGCGCAGAGCCGGAAGCCAATGTACATGAAGGACTGGATCAAGAAGCTGGATGATTTTCTTGCTATCAGCGAGCGGGACATACTGACCGGTGCCGGAAAAGTTTCTACAGCACTTGCTGCGGAAAAAGCGGAAAAGGAATTCAAGAAATATAAGGCATTGACCCAGGATGAGCTGAGCCAGGTGGAACGTGACTATATCGCTTTCATAGAAGAAGCGGGGAAAAAGGTGTCAAGGGAACCGTCTTGACAATGAGTTTCAGGGAGGTGTGAATACATGAATCGATGTGAAATGTGTCATGAAAATGATGTTGAAGTACATTTAACGCTATCCACAGGCCAAACCATATGCATCTGCCAGGAATGCCACGCTAATATAGCAGCAGATTATGTGGGCCTTGATCTTATTCCTTTTAAAGCGGGAATGTGTGAATTTACCGGTATCCGAGGCAAGAAACATAAGTTTCATATCTCGAGAAAAGTGCATTCCATGGGAATTTCTTATGAAGCTCAGGAGGTGACTGGCAACAATAACCCCGGGTTTTCTACTGCCGTGCTGGGCAGTCTGGATTGTGATCAGCAATTATTATATAAAAAGCTGGAGAATAAGATAAAAAAAATAATATTTAAAAGATACTTAAAGAGTCAGCGTAATCCTTATGGAGGCAGACATACCAGGATTAAAGACAATGTGGTGGTTGGCAGAATAATATATGATGAAAACCAGGATAGTATTCCCGGCCTGGTCATTGACGGTAAGCTATATTCCTGGGATGAACTGGGCAGGATGCTGATGAGTTATGAAGGCTTCCAGTTTAAGCTCAAGATCTATGATATATGTGATCCGATAGACTAACGGGCAGAGGTATCAGAAACACTAAGAGGGGTTGAGCTATGAATCTGAATGATTTTGAGGGATACATAGAAGATATTATCCTGCGGCGCGGGCATGATTATTATACTGCCGGGCAGGTAGTACGCTTAGAGGAGCTTAAGGATCACCGTATTCGAGCCAGGGTAAAAGGAACAGATATCTATACCGTCGAGGTATTATTGGATGAGGATGGTGAAGTCATGGGCAGCAGCTGTGACTGTTCTTATGATCGGGGAGAATTCTGCAAGCACCAGGCAGCGGTTTTTTATGCCTTGCAGGCTGGAAGTAATAAGATAAAAGTAGCCGATCCTTTGAATCAAGTGCTTAAAACTAGTAAACTTGATACGATTCTGGCCAAGCTGGAGCGGGATAAATTGGCAGAAATGATCTGCTCCATATGCAGTGAATATCGAGAAATTGAAAAACAACTGCTGCTTCAATATGCTGGTAAAGAAGAGGAGATCTCTGCCAGTAAAAAACTAATCCGTGAATATATTAACAAGGCCCAACAAAGAGGTTTTATTAATCGGGTTCGGGCCGAATTGGCTATGACTGGTGCTTATTGGACCCTGGCTAAGGCAGACCAGCGCTTGGATGAGAAAGACTACTATAGGGCGGTGGAACTCTGCCAGGTGGTGCTGTCTATTGTGGTGCAGGTACTGCAGTATTGTGATGATTCGGATGGGATAGTGGGAGATGTGATCAATGAAAGCTTGAGCATCATTGATGATGCAGCAACTTCTGCTAATAGACATACGAAGCTGCCGGAACAGAAAAGGCTGTTCTCCTTGGTCCTGAAAGAAGCTCGGCATAAGCGTTATGATGGTTGGGATGACTGGCGTTTTGAACTTTTCCAGGTCTGTGCCTATTTCAGTTCTATTCCAGAGCTGCGCTCTAAAATAGAGCAGGAACTCGATTCTCAGTTAGAAAAACTTAATAATCAGGAGTGGAGTGGGGAATATAAAAGAGCTGAGATCAAGCTAATACAGTTAAGCATCATTGAGAGCTGCGATGGGGCGGAAGCAGCGGATAGATTTATTAATGATAATATCGATCTAAGAGACTTTAGGGAAAAAGCGATTCAAAAAGCATATCTCCAGGGGAATTATGAATATATGCTCCAGTTGTGCATAGAGGGGGAAGAAACTGACCAAGAATATGCAGGTCTGATCCATAAATGGCGGGAGTACCGTTTTGCTGCTTACGAAAAGCAGGGAGATGTAACAAAGCAGTGCCAACTGGCCTATGGATTCATAATGAAGGGCGAGTTTACCTATTATACCAAGCTGAAAAACCTCTACCCGGCTGAACAGTGGCAAATTATACTTGAGAATATATTGAACGAATTTGAAAAGAGCACCTACCAGCGGGAGGTTTACATCCAAATTCTCATTGAAGAAAATTTGACTGAGCGGATACTCCATTACTGTCAGCGTAACCCCCAGAGCGTAATTCAATTACATAAATATCTGGTGAAAGATTATATGGGCGAGCTCAATGACTTGTTTGTCACTTTAATCAGGACAACAGCTAAAGAAGTCTCGAATCGTTCAGGATACAAGAAGGTATGCGGGGTAATCAAGCTGTACCAGAAAGTCTGCGGTGATATCAGTGCCCACAGGATAATCAGCGAAATGAAGCAGAGCTATCCCCGCCGGCCCGCGTTCTTGGATGAATTAGCGAAAATCAAATAAGTGCCATGCGTGTTAAAATGACCGTCAAGAATCTCGATAGTCTCTTTGTTAGCTTGACATCAAATAAAGATAAATAAACTTAGGGGGGCATTGAAAGGGATTATCTTATTTCTAAAGCACAGGAGTACGATAGCGATATATATGTATTACCCTGAAAGATTTCTTTCTAATATATAACTACCCCCTCCTGCTGTCTCATACCGAACTGTACAGAAGGAGGGCGAATTATCAAACCGTGAATCGAGCTTGAGACATCTACCGTAAATACAGCCACTGGAGATGTAACAACAGAACCGTCCCCTTGTTACCCCGGTTACCACTCCACAGGTATGATAACCTTGTGCAGATCGCTGCCGTCCTTCATGCTGGTTTCAAAGACTTCAAGCTGGCCTTTGCCGGAACCATTAGGCTTAAAGGTCATTTCTGCGCTGAAGTCTCCCCGACCGGGCGCTCCCTCACTGGCTGTCGCAAACCCTTGGTTTAATACGTTACCATTTGCATCCTTGAGGCGGAAAGCAACAGTGGCTTCGAATACCCTGGCATTGCCGCTGATTTTTACCGGACTGGCTACAACCTGATTTTTAACTGGAGCAGTTACCCAGATAACTGGTTCAAATACATTTGACAGATCTCGTTTAAACGGTTGTTCAAAAAGACCTACATGTCCCCACCAATCCATAGCTTTCTCAGCTTGGCCGTCTACTGTAAAGGAAACTTCCTGAATTGTTGGGAATTCAGTCAAGGTGTTTACTATGCTTGCAATCCCCAATGCTTCACCGCTCGCCCCCACATTTGCCCTTAAAACCTCGGCAGAAAAGTCAACAGTTGCTAATCCTTCATCAATATTTATTCCTAAAACTTTAGTATCAGGGGGTATTACCTTTGTGGCACCAGTAGTAACCGGATTGCCGTTTGCCAATTCATTGAGTGCAGCCCGGGCTACCCCTGGAGACTTGCTTACCTGGTGTACTTCCCTAACTAAATATGTCTCCTTTTCCGTACTTTTTAGATAGTAAACAGCAACATCCATTAACTGGGGCTCATTGTCACCTAGAGGGGGATCATTATTTGAGGACTGGTTATTAAAACAGCCAGATGAAACCAGCCCTAATGCTAATAGAAAAACCACGATAGTTAAGAATCTGAATTTTTTCATATTTAATTCCTTCCTTGTGTAACATGTGTAACATGGGGACGGTTCCGTTGTTACTCTTCGATCGACTGTATTTACGGTAGATATCTCAAGCTCGATTCACGGTTTGATAACCTAGGCCGGTTAGGAGGACCATTTGCCTGCGGCTTACCCCACTTAATAATTCTATATTCACAACAATATCCCTTCATGCGGGGGGGCGCGTTTTATATTTTTACAATAATATCCCCAATTGCGACATTCCGCAATACAATAGGTTAATTATTATTAAGTTTAGGGGTGAATGTACTTTGAAGAAGACCAAGGTAACTGCAATATTGCTCATTTTAATGTTTGCGTTAACATTCATTGCTCCAGCTACATTTGCTAGTAATCTAAATGATCTAACTGAGCATTGGGCAGAAGTATCAGTAAAGGGTTTAATTGATAAAGGAATTATAAGCGGGTATCCAGATGGCTCATTTAAACCCGAAGCAAAATAAGCAGAGCCGAATTCGCACCTATAATAGTAAAAGGTTTTAACTTAAGCGCAGGAAATGGCAAAGTATTTGCCGATACTGCGCAACACTTGGGGCAAAAATTCCATAGCAACTGCCAATCATTATGAGATAGTAAATGGCTATGGTGATACACGCTTTGGCCCGAATGACCCCATTACCCGTGAACAAATGGCGGTAATGATAGTCAAGGCAGCTAAACTAAGCAAGCCGATTAGTAACAAGACCTTTGCCGACGGTCAGAATATTTCAGACTGGGCTAAAAGTTCAGTAGCTCTAGCTGTAGGCAAC
>CAZHHJ010000087.1:0-10154 GCA_964531295.1 uncultured Syntrophomonas sp. | reverse complement strand
TCCTCCCGGCTAATCGTCAGAGGAGGGACAAAACGCAATACCCTGGGTCCTGCCCCCACTAATAGCATTCCTTTGGATAAACAAATATCGATCAAGACTTTTACTTCGCAGTTAAATTCCATGCCCAGCATAAAACCTTTGCCCCGGGTTGTGATGATCCGGTGATCAATAATCTTATCCAGTTCATTCTTCAGGTATTCAGAGTTTTCCCTCACCTGCTGCATAAAATCTCCTGTACATAGTATATCCAGGACCTGACTGGCAACCGCAGCAGCCAGAGGATTTCCTCCGAAAGTGGAAGCATGATCGCCAGGAGCAAAGCCCTGGGCAGCTTCCTCAGTGGCCAGCATGGCTCCGATGGGAAAGCCTCCCCCCAGGCCTTTGGCCAGGGTCATGATATCTGGCTTAATACCGTAGGGCTGAAAGGCAAAAATACTGCCGGTTCTGCCCATGCCGCATTGCACTTCATCAAAAATGAGCAGTATTCCAGCCTCATCACACAATTTTCTCAACGCGCTTAAAAAGGCTGGATCAGCCGGTTTAATGCCGCCTTCGCCCTGAACGGGCTCTACCAGGACTGCACAGGTATTTTTGTTCAGCAGCCTTTCAACCGAAGCTAGGTGGTTAAACTCGGCATATACAAATCCTCCCGGCAAAGGAGCAAAACCTTCCTGATATTTAGTCTGGCCGGTAGCAGCCACGGTGGCCAGGGTACGGCCGTGGAAAGAATCTTTGAACACGATGATTTCGTTTGGCGAGGCCTGTTGTTTACGATAAAAATATTTGCGGGCCAGTTTTATGGCCGCTTCATTGGCCTCGGCGCCGCTGTTGCAGAAAAAGGCCTTGTCCAATCCAGATTCCTTGACCAGTCTTTCAGCTGCTTCCACCTGAGGTGGGATCCAGTACAGATTGGAGACGTGCCATAATTGCCGGCTCTGTATTTCCAGGGCTTTTATCAGTTCATTGTTGCAATGACCCAGAATACACACGGCAATACCGCCTACAAAGTCTAAATACTCCTTCCCGTCAGCATCCCACAAGTAAGACCCTTTACCCCTAACCGGAGCTATGGGAAAGCGGCCATAGGTATTCATAAGATACTGCTGTCCTTTATTAGCTATATCGTTGTTAGTCATATTTTTTTCCTTTCAAGTTATTCTTATTGATCCACTACCATCGTTCCTATACCCTGGTCAGTGAATATTTCTAATAGTATGGAATGCGGTACTCGTCCATCGATAATGTGGGTTCTGCCCACCCCTCCCTGCACGGATCGGATACAGCAGTCTACTTTGGGCAGCATACCTCCGCTGATGATTCCTGCCTCTTTATAGCTGTCCACTTCACTGAGCCTGAGTATCGAGATCAGGCTGCCGGGGTCGGTCGGATCTTGTAACAGACCGGGTACATCGGTTAATAATACTAGTTTATCGGCTTTTATAGCTACTGCTATAGCTGCTGCCACCAAGTCGGCATTAATATTATAAGTCTGTTGATCTTCGCCCATACCTATTGGAGCTATGACCGGTATATAACCGCTTTCTATCACTGTCTCAATAATCCCGGGATTAATATTCTCCACCTGGCCCACCAGGCCCAGTTGGCTATTATTATCCAGTGGAGCAGCCTGGATCAGGGCTCCATCTTTACCGGAGATACCAATTGCTTTGCCCCCATTGACATTGATCCCGGCTACGATCTCCTTGTTCACTTTACCCCCCAGTACCATTTCTACGATTTCCATGGTAGCCTGATCAGTTACCCGCAGACCATTAACAAATTGGACTTTTATATCCAGCCGATCCAGCATAGTGTTTATCTCCGGGCCTCCACCATGGACTATTATCGGGTGCATGCCCACATATTTCATCAGGACTATGTCCTGCATAACTTTTTGCTTTAATTCACAATCTATCATGGCTGCGCCACCGTATTTTATGACTACTTTTCGGCCATAAAATTCTTTGATATACGGAAGGGCCTCTACCAGTATCTCTGCCTTTTCCAGTGCGGACAAAAGCATATTCATCCTCCTCCTTAGCCAACAATTGTTAAGGTTACTAAGCAATTGTTGTCCCCCTGTAAGCCATCAGCTTCGATAATCAGCATTTATTCTTATATAATCATAAGTCAAGTCGCATCCCCAGGCAGTTGCCACAGAGGAACCACTCTTTAAATCCATCGTTATTACAACTGTATCTTCTTCCAGAGCCGCTCTGGCCCTGGCTTCATTAAACTGCAATCCCATGCCATCCTCGGCTACTTTTTCATCACCCAAGTATATATCAACGCCATAGGTATTGAAATCCGCCCCGGAATAGCCGGCAGCGGCCAGTATCCTGCCCCAGTTGGCATCCGCACCAAATACGGCGGCCTTGGTGAGATTGGAACCGCTGATAGATCTTGCAATCATACGGGCCGTCTTTTCATCCGCAGCATTTACAACTTTGATTTCTATTAGATGCTGTGCTCCCTCACCATCACGGGCAATCTTTTTAGCTAGGGTAGTATTTACAAAATCTAGCGCTTCTTTGAACAGCTTATAATCATCAGAATCGCTATCATCAATCATCTTATTACCAGCCTGACCATTGGACAGTATCACCGCCATATCATTAGTGGAGGTATCCCGGTCCACGCTGATCATATTATAGGATATATCTGCTGATTCTTTAATCAAGCGAGTCAGACAGTTAGAACTTATGACTGCATCACTAGTAATAAAGGCTAACATGGTAGCCATATTAGGATGTATCATGCCTGAGCCCTTGGCTACCCCGGCTATCCGCACCGGTATGCCCTGCAGTTCTATTTCTACTGCTATTTCTTTTACTACCAGGTCGGTGGTCATAATAGCTTCCGCTACTGCAGCAGATCCATCGGGAATAAGGCTGTGACAGAGCTCTGATATCCCCTTGCTAACTTGGAGCATTGGCATATGCACTCCTATAACCCCGGTTGAAGCTACTACTACATCCCGGGATGGGATATCCAGAAGTTCGGCACAGTAATCCGCCATCAGCTGTGCATCAACGAAACCCTGGATGCCTGTACAGGCATTGGCATTGCCACTGTTCACAATAATCGCCTGGGCCTGGCCATTGGATAAATGGACTGAGCTCATATCTATACAGGCTGCTTTAACTTTATTGGTGGTAAATACTCCCGCCGCTGAACAAGGGAATTTCGAGTAAATCAGGCCCATGTCTTTTTTGGTATGATTTTTTATTTGGGCACATACTCCCTGGGCCAGGAAATCCCGGGGAGCTGTGATTCCGCCATCGATAATCTTCATGATCTTTTCCTCCCTTTCATTTGTAGGAAAATATCTGTTCCCTGCAGCAAATGCTTAGTCGTTTAAACATTTGTAAACATTTCCCATCTCAGGGGTGTACCCCGGCAAACATCAGGGCTTTCTTTTCATCAATTCCCAGCATCAGATTCATATTCTGTATCGCCTGTCCCGAAGCTCCTTTGGTCAGGTTATCCAGGGCCGAGATCAAGACCACCCTTCCGCTCCCCGCATCAGTATATATTCCAATATCTAGGAAGTTGCTTCCATACACCCATTTGGTATGTGGCATGGTACCATCCGGCAGAACTCGGATAAAAAATTCATCCCGGTAACTTTCCTCCAGTACCTGTCTTACTGCCCCAGCTGTTATTCTACCACTTAGCTGTGCATAAGATGTGGATAATATACCCCGGTTCATAGGTACCAGGTGGGGAGTAAATATCATATCCACTTCGACTCCGGCGGCAAAACTCAATTCTTGCCTGATTTCCGGGCCATGCCGGTGGGTTCCTACTCCGTAGGCTTTTATCCCCTCGTTAACCTCACAAAAATGGCTGCCTGGCTTTACGGTTCTGCCTGCTCCCGATACTCCGGTTTTTGAATCAATCACTATGCCCTCTGGTTTAATGATACCTGCTTTTAGAAGCGGCAGCAGCGGAAGTATGGCCCCGGTCGGAAAACAACCTGGATTAGCAAGTAAATCCGAATTCCTTATCTTATCCCGATATGCTTCAGGCAGTCCATAAACCGCTCTATCCAGCATCTCAGGCGCCTCGTGTTCTAGTTCATAATATTGTCGATACAGACCGGGATCCTTCAACCTGAAATCCGCCCCCAGATCCACGCATTTAATACCATGGTCCAGCAATTTCAAAGCAATATTTATCGATAATCCATGTGGAAGAGCCAGAAAAACTATCTCGCATCTTCCTATTAAGTTTTCCACATTGCTCTCTTCGCAGGCCAAATTACAAAAACCGTTCAAATGCGGATACAACACATCTATCCTTTTTCCCACATTTTCAGTAGATAAAATAGCCACAACTTCTACCTCATCATGGCCGGCCAGTATTCTGAGCAGTTCGGCTGCTGTATATCCATCACCGATTATTCCCGCTTTATACATATCGTTCCTCCTTGTCACCAGCTTGTATTTCCGTATTTAGTGTTAAATATCTGATGAGTGGTCTGTAAAATATTTATAATTATACATCCACTTGCATATTATTGCAATCTAATTTTTTATGGACCTGGATCCGAGGGCGGTTCTCTCGTCCATCTTTTTTACCCGAACAGGGCCAGAGATAAACCATTCTCCCTTATATTCTGCCATAAATCCCATCCGCTTATGAACTCGCGCTTAAATAATGTATAATTTGTTTACAAGTTATTATTTAGGGAGGTTTAATCATGGCGAAGATGACCGATGAAATGAAAGCACTGCTTAATAGTGCTATGTGGGTACTGGCCACTGCAGACAGCAAAGGGGTACCAAATGCAGTACCTATTCACTTTAACTCCATTTTGGATGACAATCGCTTGATGTTGGTAAACAATTTCATGAATAAAACCATTGCTAATATTCAAGTCAATCCTCAGGTATCGGTATCGGTTTGGGATAAGTCTTCTGGATACCAGTTTAAAGGCAACGCTACAATTGAAAACAGTGGGCCCAATTATGAACTGGGGGTGGAGATGGTCAAGGACCGTCCGTTTAATCCCCAAAGCGTGGTACTGGTAGAGCTTAAATCAATTTATTTGACTACCCCTGGTCCCACGGCAGGAAACAAGGTGGAATAACGGAAATAGGGGTGTCACATCCGCATGACACCCCCATCAATTAATTACTATTTAAGATCGCTTTTTCTGCTGCCCACAGGACATGGTAGAGTAACGGTGAAGCAGTTAAAAGCGGATGAGTTGCGTATTGCGTTGCTACAATTTGTTCAGCCGTCAGCCGGTTGTGTATAGCCAGAGCAATGATATTAACCATATCTCCAGCCTGCACACCTCCTACCACATGACCGCCGATAACCCGATTGCTTCCTTTTTCAAAAATAAGCTTCATTTCCATATCAAGCGTACAGTCCGGTAAAGAAGCGGGATGCCGGTCAGGTGCTTTCATGAAGCCAGTGTAATATTCGATTTCTTTTTCCTGGCACTGCTTTTCAGTATAACCAGTGGAAGCGACCGATATACTTCCTACTTTGCTGCAAAAGGAACCAACGACCCCCTGGTTTTTTCTTTCCAGAGAAAAGAGATTGCTGCCAGCAAGTATCCCTTCCAATGCAGCCACAGAAGCCAGGCGCACATCACTCGGCTTTCCATCCAGGGCTGAAAACTTAGTACAACAGTCCCCGCAGGCATAAATGCTGGGGTCTGAGGTACACATGAATTCATCTACTTTAATACCCATATTCGGATCTACTGCAAGTCCAAGTTTTTCTGCTATGCCGATGTTGGGACTGGAGCCAATTCCCAGAAGGACCAGATCCGCCTTTATTGGACGGCCATCTGATAATATTACTGATTCAACCTTCTGATCTCCGGATATGCTTTGTACCATAGTGCTGTTTATGACATCAATACCCAGTGTTTCAAGTTCCTTTTCAGCTTTGATGGCAGCAAACTCTTCACAGTTTAACATTAGACAGTGAGGCAGTGCTTCCACTATGCTGACATGAAAGTCGCCCCGCATTTTTACCTGCTCCGCCATTTCTACGCCAATAAAACCACCGCCAATAACGACGACATCTTTTACTCCTTCGGCATTTAGAGCTTCGTAAATTGTTTGCAGGTAAACTGGATCTTTTTTAATAGCAAATACGTTGGCCAAACCAATACCTTTAATAGGCGGCATCTTAGGAGAAGATCCCAGGGCAAGAATTAGTTTATCATATGCTATCTGTTCTCCGTCCTCAAAGAAAGCGATCTTCTGGCTGCGATCGACATCAAGCAGGTGCTTCTGATTAATGGACATGCCTTTACTTAAAAAGACTCGATCTCCAACCAGGTTTTTTTCAACGCTATCTAAAAGACCATAGATATAAGGAATCCCACAAGGAATAACCGCATACTCGACATTTCTTATAATTTGGATTTTCTTTTCAGGCCAACGATTGAAAACTGAGTTAGCAACTGCCAGACCCGCGACTGAACCACCTATTATAAGTACATCTGTTGTTCCCATAGCTTTCGACCTCCTTTAATAAGAAGACAATCTGGATAACTCCGCCCTTATCATAGTATAAGTTTTTTCCATCCTATACTAAAATTTACCGAACTTATTATAAATACGTTCAAATGCTTCTTCTAATCGCAATTTGTCCACTGTTAGGGTTATCCTGAAATAACCTTCTCCATATTCACCATAACCCAGCCCGGGGGTTATTATAACCTTCGCTTTTTCTAATACAGCTTCCGCAAAATCAGAGGAATTATACCCGTCTGGCACCGGAACCCATAAATAGAAAGTCCCTTTAGGTGGGGTGATTTCGATCCCGATCTTCTTCAAGCCCTTCAAGGCTACATCTCTGCGCTCCCGGTATAGCTCCTGCATTCTTTTCAAACTGTCCTGGGGACCTTCCAGAGCTTCGATACCTGCATATTGAATGGCCTGAAAAACGCCTGAATCGATATTCGATTTAAACCTGCCCAGCACTTCTACCGCCGCAGGATTACCAGCTGCCCATCCTATCCTCCAGCCGGTCATATTGTACGGTTTAGATAGAGAATGAAATTCTATGCCGACCTCTTTGGCACCGGCTGCTTCTAAAAAACTGGGCGGTTTGAAGCCGTCATAGCAGAGTTCCGTATAGGCAGCATCATGGCAGACTAAAATATCATAGTTTTTAGCAAATTCAACGATTCTGGAAAAGAATGCTACATCGGCTACCGCACCAGTAGGATTGTTGGGATAATTTATGAACATCAATTTTGCCTTTCTGGCAATCGCAACCGGAATATCCTCCAGTATCGGCATAAAGTTGTTTTCTGCTATTAGCGGCATAATGTGCGATTCCCCTCCGGCCAGGAGGGTGCCAATCCCATATACCGGATACCCGGGAGCCGGAACCAGGTTAATATCTCCTTTATTGAGATAACAGAAGGAAATATGGGCTACCCCCTCCTTGGAGCCCAAAAGTGATACTACTTCGCTTTTGGCATCCAGTTCCACATTAAAGCGTCTTTTATACCAGTCGGCAACCGCTTGCCGGTAGGCTAGCAAGCCTACTGAAGAAGGGTACTGATGGTTGACAGAATCATAAATAGCCTCTGCCATCCGGTCTATTACGTTTTTAGGGGTGGGCTGGTCGGGATCACCTATGCCCAGATTAATTATGTCTATGCCCTTTTCCCGGGCTTCCTCTATCTTTTTCTCTATCCTGGCAAACAGATAAGGGGGTAAACTTTGCATCGCTGTGTTTTCTAACATCTTGGACCTCCTTTAGACCTTGGTGATGAATATCAATTTTCATTCTAATTCCATGCTTCCACGGAAAACTTCCACCGCCGGTCCGCTCATATAAACATGGTTATCCTCTTCGTTCCATTCGATTAACAGTTCTCCGCCAGGCAGCCTGATGACTGCCTTCCTCCCGGATTTACCATTTAGTACCGAGGCTACCAGTATAGCGCAAGCTCCGGTTCCACAGGACAGGGTTATTCCGGCCCCTCTCTCCCAGACCACGGCTTCTAATTCTCCTTCATTAATAACTTTTACAAATTCTACATTGATCTTATCCGGGAAGATCTCATGGGTTTCGATTTGCGGCCCCCATTCAGACAAGGGCAGTGAGTTGATGTCGTCTACATATATGATACAGTGTGGATTCCCCATCGCTACCGCAGTAAATACAAAGTTTTGTCCTGCCACGGTTAAAGGTATCGCTACATTGCTTCCACGGCCTATGACAGGTATTTTCTGTCGCTCCAACTCAGGTTCGCCCATGTCCACCCGAACCCAGTTGTGCCCATCATCCTCATATATTTCAGGATATCTGGAACCTGCCAGGGTTTTTACCGAAAAACGGTCTTTATCCACCAGACCGTACCGGCGGGCATAGAGGGCCACACACCTGATTCCGCTACCACACATTTCCGCTTCTGAACCATCAGAGTTGTAGATACGCATAAAAATATCCTGCTCATTATCCAGGCCGGTAACGATCAGCCCATCTGCACCTACTCCAAAATGTCTATCGCACAAGCACTGGGCATAGGCCTGATAGCTTGAGGCTGCCTGAAAAGAAGAGGCCTCGACAATGATAAAATCATTGCCCAAACCATGCATTTTGGCAAATTCCACATTCTTTCTCCTTTCTACATATTAACTAATAAAACCTGCCTACGGGTGGGCAAAGGATCTAAGTTTTGGCCCATTTAAACTTGTAACTGCTTATTCTAGTATTTTTCCCAGCGGGTAACTAAAATATATAGAATATCTGTGCAGCTAGTCAATAATATTATCTGATTCATCCCGTTCCTTTTTATGGGGACGATCCTTTTGCCACGTTAAAGGCTGAAAAATTGTTGGTATTTCTTTTCATTAAAACCTAGCAGCAGTGTTATCCCGTCGGTTAAAAGGGGACGGGTCAGGATGCGGGGATTATCTTTGACCAAAGCAGCAGCCTGCCGGGCATTCATATTCTCCATATCCGGCTGTAGTTTTTTAAAGGCTTGGCTTCTGGGATTTAGCAGATCCCTGATCTCAACCTTGACTAAGTCAGCCAGATGCTGCAAATCCTCGCCGGTAGGTGGGTCTTTCAGTAAATCAACTTCGTTATATTCGATATCGTGCTGCAAAAGCCACGCTTTTGCTTTCTTGCAGGTGCTTCAGCTTTTCACACAATAGAACTTTAGATTCCCACTCATAAAAACACCTCCTTGATTCGTTGCAAAAATTTCGTGTTGCGAGGACGGCCCTTTTAACACGTTTTTGTATAAAGCGTAACATCTTTGCTGATGTATTCATATCTTGAATTATGGGTATGATATTTATAGGCTGTGAATAGCTTACCGGATTACTCTGGTGGCTTTCATATAACGGGGGAGAGAAGAAATTTCTCTCCCCTATTTATTTGCCCAGCTAATCGAGAGTAAAGTTTCAACGAAGAACGCTGGCGCAATGATTTGTTATTACCCTGTTTATCAGAGTAACTAGCTAATCATATTCTTTATCTCGTTGCCGCAGGCCTTACAGTGACCCTGATCCAAAGCAATTATTTCTGTATTATAGGCATCTCTTTTTACAAGCAAGGCTTCACATTCTGAGCAATAAGTATTATTATCTGGTCCGTTAAGGTTGCCGACAAAGACATATTTCAGATATTCCCGGGCAATCTGCCGGGCTTGATCCAAGGTGCCGGCCGGGGTTGCGTCCTGGTTAAACTTATAGGCGGGATGATACCTGGATAAATGCAAGGGAATATAGGGGTCTATTCCCGCGATCCACTTGGCCATCTCCTTAATATCATTTAAATCATCATTTTCTCCTGGTATAATAAGGCTGGTCAGTTCTACATGGCAGTGCTGGGCAGCTTGTTCCACCGTTTCCAGTACTGGTTTTAGAGTGCCTTTACACAATTTTTTATAAAACTCTTCAGTGAAGGCTTTGACATCGATATTCATAGCGTCCACATATGGAAGCAACTGCTTGAGCGGTTCGGCCTCAATATATCCGTTGGTAACCATCACCACCTGCAGGTCCTTTTCTTTTAACAACTGGGCGGTATCCATTATGTATTCATACCATATGATGGGTTCATTATAAGTAAAAGCAACCCCTATAGATTATTTGCCCCGGCTTTTCTAGGCCAATTACAGCAGTTGCTGCGGTTATAACGTCTGGGTAACTGGA
>CAZHHJ010000086.1:0-10168 GCA_964531295.1 uncultured Syntrophomonas sp. | reverse complement strand
ATGAAGTAATTCGGGTTTTGAAACCATCTGGTCAATATTTAATCTCTCTTTCTTTTGGTGGGAAGAGTATAGTTGAAAGCAAGAAAAGAATAATCGAATATTTTCAACAATATAATTTAAAGTTAATAGAAATTAAGCAGGTAGAAGATGGAGCATTTATTCTGAGTATGTTAGATAAAAATTGAGTATATTACAGTCTTCTGTTAATTTACAAAATGAATCCAAGCAGTTAAAAATTTAATTGTAAATTACTTGGTCAAAAAAACTACAAAGGAGGATGTCTTTATGTCAGGAAAGAAAATATATACTGTCGAACAAGCTAGAGTTATTGGAGAACAACTGGGAATCGACTGGAATAAGTTTGATGTAGAGCAGTTTCGTATGGGCATGGACATCGAATTAGAGCATGGCTTGCATGATCCCGAGACTAATGTCACTAATGACGATCCCTTGACTACTGGGAAAATCGCCCTGGCACACCTGAAGGAATTCCCGGATTACTATACCCGCCTGGAAAAGATGGAAAAAGAAGCCGACCTTTTCTGGAGTAAATAACGATTTCTTGGGAGATCCCTTGCGGTTAACTGCATCTAATTCCTAAAAGAGTAATATTTTTAGATAGAACCAGCAGTGTACGAAGTTAGAACCACCTTGTTCATCTCATAGAACCACTAGAGAGCCACCGCCAATAGGTGGCTCTCATTGTTTTTTTTGTACCTGTCAGAAGTAATTGTTGAGCCCCCCCCGGGAACTATTGTTAACTCACGGTTTGATCTGCAATCAAACTCATTGCACCATATTTCTCTCTTAACCGAGGCTTTTCAATTTTACCGGTGGGATTGCGCGGGACATCATCAAAAATAATTACCCGCGGACGCTTGTAACGCGGCAGGGGAGCACAGAATGTCTTTATCTCTTCTTCGGTGCACTCGCTGCCTGCTTTAAGTTCTATAATGGCAGCCGCTATTTCACCTACGCGTTTATCCGGCAATCCAATGACGGCTACATCTTTAATGTCCTGATGCGAACGCAGAAAGTCTTCAATTTGGACAGGATATATATTTTCTCCGCCACTGATAATAACGTCTTTTTTCCGATCAACTAAATAAATAAAACCTTCTTCATCAATCCGAGCCATGTCTCCGGTGAATAACCACCCGCCCTTGAGAACTGCTGCCGTCGCCTCCGGATCATTATAGTAGCATTTCATCAAACCCGGACCCCTGACGGTCAATTCTCCCACTTGGCCCTGGGGCAGTGAATGCCCGTTCTCATCGGTAATCTTAACTTCCCAGTTATGACCCGGAACCCCAATAGCACCGACTTTATGAATATTCTCAGTGCCTAAATGGACACATCCGGGTCCGATAGACTCACTTAGACCATAGTTCGTATCATAAAGATGATCAGGAAAATACTTTTTCCAGCGACGTATTAGGCTGGGCGGCACCGGCTGGGCACCAATATGCATTAGCCTCCACTGGCAAAGTCTATAGTCCGCGAGCTTTACATCTCCGTTTTCGATTGCATCCAGAATATCCTGAGCCCAGGGTACCAAAAGCCAGACAATAGTGATTTGTTCTTCCGAGACTGTCCTCAGAATCCATTCCGGCTTTACTCCCCGCAGCAATACCGCTTTGCTGCCCGCCAGCAGACTGCCAAACCAGTGCATTTTAGCACCGGTATGATATAGAGGTGGTATACATAAGAAATTATCTTGACGGGTTTGGCCATGGTGATTGCCTTCTGTATATGCTGATGACATAAGGCTATGATGTGTATGCAGGATTGCTTTGGGAAATCCGGTAGTTCCCGAGGAGAAATATATGGCTGCATCATCTTCATCCGTAATTTCAATGTGAGGGTCTTCGGAGGAACAATTGGCGGTATGGCGGTCATAATTTTCAGCAAAAATAGGACGATTTTCGCCTGCAAAAAAGAGTGTATTAACATTAGGAATCTGGTCGATAATTGCTTCAACCCGGCCAATAAATTCAGGCCCGAAAATCAAAGCACTAGCTTCCGATAACTCCAAACAATATTTAACTTCATCAGCTGTGTAGCGAAAGTTTAGTGGTACTGCAACTGCTCCACTTTTCAATATTCCAAAATAGATCGGCAGCCATTCCAAGCAATTCATTAGAAGTATAGCTACCTTATCCCCTTTTTTTATACCCCTTCTCAGGAGTAGATTAGCCATTCGGTTGGCTTTCTCGTCAAAAACCCGCCAGGTCATTTCTCTTCTGTACTCCCCTGCTGGGTTATTCTCAATCAAATCATACTCCAGCCAGTTGCCGTTATGCCTTTTCAGCAGATCCAAATTGATCTCAGTCAAGGCTAGTTCCTGTCCATACATCTCGGCATTACGAGATAGTAGTTCCATAATAGGCACTTTTCTCCATCCTCCCGTTCTACAAATTAAAATAAGCTCTGGTTTTTAAGCCGCACTCCAAACAAAATTATAAGTAAATACGCGCATTTAAGCAATCATTACCGCATCCATCTTTTATTAGTGATATAGATTGATAATTGTATTTGTTTACGTTAAACCCATGATGACGATAGCCATCAACAGTTCTTACTCAACTTAATCTTAAACCTACTCAAGCTATTATTCCTTTGCATCTTAGGGGAGCCAAAGAGCCCAAAGAAAGGTTTGATTTTGATGGTACTCCAATATGTTCTGCTGGATACAAAATGATTTACTGGGGCCAGAACGTATTTGATACTAAAGAAATAAATGTTCTCGCAGATAAAGGGTATTATTCAGGCGACGATATCAAAAAATGTGAAGATGCTAAACTGAAGACCTACGTTGCCAAGCCCAGAAACGCTAATGCTACCGGCAATGAAGATTTTTATATAAATAAGTTTCAATATGATGCCGAAAACGATCACTACATATGTCCTGCTGGACATGTTCTTCCATTTGCATGCTATCGTAAAAACAAAGGTGAGATTATTGGCCGCGATTATCATAATTACAAAGCTTGTAAGACATGCACCCTGAGAGATCATTGCACAACGGCCCAGCGAGGTAGAACAATATTCCGAAGTATCCACCAGGATCTACTAGATGAGGTTGATAAGCGAACTCGAGAAAACAAAGAACTTTACACCAAGTGGCAAATGGTTGTGGAACACCCATTTGGAACCATTAAGCGCAGTTGGGGCTACAGTTATTTCTTAACCCGAGGCCTTAATTCAGTAAATGCTGAATCTGGTCTTGCTTTTCTTGCCTACAATATAACTAGGGCAATAAATATCCTGGGAGTTAAGGACATAGTGAGAAGATTACAGGCCGTATAAGCCTTAGACAAGTCATTTTTTATACATTTACTGTTCAACAACCGAGACAGGGGAAGTAAACTGTGTGCTATTAGGTTTGTGGGCCATTAGAGTGACTGGTTTTTCACACAGCCTGACGTCCCTTTGTGTCAGTATTAATTTCGAGGATTATAGGGGTTTTTTGCAGGGGAATCAATGGTAATATATAAATATGTGTATGTATGATAATTTTGGAGGAGGGATTATTTTGAAGAAAGGAATCTTAATTATCCTGAGTATTTTTTTCTTATCAATGTCATTGTTTGGGTGTGCCGGAAATCCCAACCCGGCAAGCGAAGCCACAGAGAAAAGTAAACCTGCCGGGAATACTGCATCCGATAAGCTGATTGAACCGGAACTGTTGATATCAAAAGCAGAAGCGGAGGAATTGATCGGTGAAGCGATGATGGATGCAGAAAAAACGGAAACCGAAGTTGTAGGTAACAAAATGGGTTTCTATGAATCTGCAGATGAAAATTCAGAACGTTTTTTACAGGTGAGCATTACTCAACAAGCCTTTATTCCTAATCCTGAAATAACACCCCGGTCTTTGTTCAATTCCATAAAAAATAATTTTGCTGCTGAGCTTGAGGAAGTTGATGGAATAGGAGATGAAGCCTTCATCGCAACTCCTGGAATACATATCATGAGTGAAGATTGCTATATTGTAATTGGGGTAGGAAATACCAGCAATGAAGCGAATCGGGGTATTCTTAAAGCAGCAGGCCAAATAGCAGTTGATAATTTAAAACTGCTTAATAAATAGCAGGAAGCAGATAACCTCCAGCCTCGAAAGGCATGGGGACGGTTCTTTTGCCTGCAAACATTTTATCTGCCATTAAGAAGTGCCGAGGAGACAGCGCTTTTGACACCTTTTCTGCTAAAGAAACAAGATGTACGTTATGCCAAACACCATGCTATCAGTTAGGGTGATGCTGTTTTACCAGGGGTGCAAATCGAATGGTGAAGGCAAACTACAGCCGCCGGTATAATGCCGGTGGCCAGACGTTGTTTGTGCTGTAGATTCTTCTAAGATTATAGTAGTGAGATTAGGAGGATCATGATTCGGTTTATAAATGCATAATACAGCTTTTTTAGATAATATTAAAGATAAGGTTCCTTTATCAGCAGGAGAAAATAGCGAACAATAGATAAAAGGATGATCAGGGGGCGATTCTATGGTTCGAAAAATAACTGGTCTTTTAAGCTTCGTCTTTATTTTCTTGGCAATTATTATTTGGCCGGTGCCAGTCAACAGTCAGACCGACCAACCATTGGTTTATACTGTTGAAGTTAAGGATACAGTTACTGCCGGGACTGCGAAAAATATAAAGCGGGCTATAGACTACAGTCAAAAACAAAATGTTGATGCGTTGGTAATTCTTATTAATACCCCCGGTGGTCTAGTGGACGCTACCTTGGATATTATCCAGGATATTTCCGCAGCAGAAGTACCAGTTATTACTTATGTTACACCACAGGGTGCTATTTCCGCTTCGGCGGGAACCTTTATATTACTTAGTGGTCATTTGGCTGCAATGTCACCAGGAACTACTTGCGGTGCAGCGATGCCGGTAGCTATGACGGCCGATGGCGGTAAACCCCAGGCAGCTGATCAAAAAACTATCAATTTCCTAGCAGAACACATGCGTAGTATTGCGCTGCAAAGAGGCAAACCGGGAGATACAGCGGAAAAATTTGTCTTGGAAAATCTCAGTCTGAACAATCAAGAAGCACTTAAACAAGGTATTATAGATACTAATGCCAAAGATCTGGAGGAGTTAATAGAAATTATTGACGGACGGGAAGTTAATACTGCTGCCGGAAAAGTTGTTCTTAATACTAAAGGAGCACAAATAACCAACGTTTTAATGAATAGCGAAGAAAGGTTAACCCACATTATAAGTAATCCCAGTCTGGCAGTTATATTTTTGATGCTGGGTATTTATGGACTCATAATTGCTTTCAGCACCCCCGGTTTTTTGCTCCCGGAAGTGTTAGGTTCGATATGTCTTATACTGGGATTGTTTGGCTTAGGTTTGTTTGAAGTGAATTTAGCTGCCGGCCTTTTAATCATATTGGGAGTTGTCCTGTTGATCACTGAGCTTTTTACCCCTACCTATGGAGTTTTAGGTGTAGGGGGAATAGTGAGCGTAATTTTAGGGATTGTCTTTTTACCTGTAGAACCATTGATGCCGGGCGGCTGGTTTGCATCATTTAAAAGCATGGCCATTGGAGTAGGAATAGTAGGGGCTGGCTTTGTTTTCATAGTTTTGCGCGGTATATTTAACCTACGCAAAATAAAACCTATGCAAGGTAAAGCCGAGTTTGCGGCTAGTGAAGGTATAGTCATAGAGGAACTTAACCCACATGGGATGGTAAGAATCCGCGGGGAAATCTGGCAGGCTTTAAGCAAAAGCGGAGATATGCTTGCCGAAGGTCAAAGGGTCAAAGTAGTGGCACGGGATAATATTAATCTGGTGGTAGAAAAATGGGAAGACCATGAAGGGTAAGGAAAGGTTAACAAGTAAGAAATAAGCAAAAGTTATATAAGGAGGCGTTTAAATGGACGGTTTGGCAATGTTGTTTGACTGGTTAGTTGTAATAGTACTGGTGGTAGTTATCCTGAGCATGGCGATAAAAGTTATACCAGAATACGAAAGGGCAGTATTATTCAGGTTAGGACGTTTAGTTAATGTCAGAGGCCCCGGGTTGATCTTTATAATTCCCATAATCGACAAGATAGTTCGCATTTCACTGCGGATTATAGTATTTGATGTCCCTACCCAAGAAGTGATAACCCGCGATAATGTTACCTGTAAAGTCAATGCGGTATTGTACTACCGGGTAGTAGATGCCGATAAAGCGGTTGTAAATGTAGAAAAATACCATGAAGCGACCAACCAATTAGCTCAGACTACTTTAAGAAGCGTAGTAGGTACGGCTGACCTGGATGAGTTGCTTTCCAACCGTGAAAAATTAAATCATACCATACAAAAAATAGTTGATGAAGCCACTGATAGTTGGGGCATTAAAGTTACTGCAGTGGAGATAAAGGATGTCGTTTTACCTACGGAAATGCAAAGGGCTATTGCCAAGCAAGCCGAGGCAGAAAGAAATCGTCGCGCTGCAATTATTCAAGCTGAGGGAGAAAAACAAGCATCGGTAAAATTAGCAGAAGCTTCGGAAATATTAACCTCAGTACAGGGCGGCTTGACATTAAGAATGTTCCGTTCTTTATCGGAAATGACTAATTCACAAAATACCACTATACTCTTTCCTTTGCCCATGGAGTTAAGGCAGATCTTGCCTGAAATACGCTCCTATATTGACGATGTTGTTGATAAGAAAGAGTAAAATTACCTAAAAACCATCATAAGCAGCTCGAAAAGGCATAACCGCTTATTGCCATAAAACTAGCACTTAAGAAAGATTGCATAATATCTTTTTTGCTTAATCCTCTAAACACATTCTCCCAACATGAATATGCGTGACCCGGTTTATATATAGAATACTGCGAGCTACTCACCATAGAACCGGGGTTATACTCCTTCAGCCATTCGTGACTTTTGTGAGCGAATCGGCGTTGCCAAACGTAACAGCACCGTTGATATTGCATTTTTGGAGCTATGAAAATTTATTTTTGAGTGAAAATCCTGATGATGAAGCAGGAGGGTACAAAACTAATCTAAATCCTGACTCCCGCCAAATTTTACCTAGTTGTAAAGCAGAAGCAGGACTCGTAGAATTAGAGACAGGAATGAACTATCAATTCCTGAGGCAAGGTTATTTCTGCCAGGACCTGGTCCTATCAAAGCCAGAGAAAATGGTTTTTAAATCGTATTGTTTCACCCAGAGATACTTGGGCGAAAGTTTCTAAAAAATAATGCGTATCATTAAGATAGGACTAAATCGCCACTAAGAGGAGGTGTGAATTTCTACCGCTTGTTGTTTGCAAAAATTAGGAGGTAATAAATTTGCGTAAATCAATTGCTATAGTTTTAACTGTTTTATTAATCGGGATGCTGGTTGTTCCGGCAGCAGCAGCAGCTCCGGAATATACCCTTAAGATCAATGATGTACCCTATGCCGGAGTGATGAGTGTGGAAAACGGGACCACCATGATACCGCTTGAGCTTATCGAAAAAACTCTAACCGCCGAAACAACTGTTGAAAATGGGCAAATAAAAATTGTTAAAGATAATGATGTAATGCAAATAGTGATTAACAGCACCGAAGCTGACTTTAACGGGCTCGAGAAAGCTATGCCATTGGCTGCGGCCAAGGATGATGAAAACGTAATGGTGCCGTTAAGATTTGTTCTGGAATGCTTCGGTGCCCAGGTTAACTGGAATGCTGCCACATATGAGATTTCAGTTACATCGCCGGCAGTAAGCTTAACTGCTGCTGAAGAACTGCTGGGCAAAATATCAGAGGCGATGGTTGTCAGCAACACTTACAAAATGAAAGCTGACACTTCCATGAAAATGGATATGATTGTGGACGGAAAAACTGAACATATGGCTATGTCCGGTACTGTAGATGCTTCAATGCAGCAAGTGCCGATGTTAGCCCATTTAACCACCGCCATGCAAGTAGATGAAATTACTGGCACCGAGGAAGAAATTCCTGCTGATTTACTTAAAAGCGAAATGGTTATGAATGATGAAGGCTTTTTCATGACTATGCCTGGTCAGGAAGGTTGGGTCAAACTGGAAATGGAAGGGCTCGATCTCAATAAACTTATGGAACAGTACGGCAGTCAGGACCCGGTCAAATCAGTTATGCAAATGAGAGAGTTTGGCGCTGAAGTTACTGTTGCTGATGACCAGATAATTAACGGCAAAGCTTATGGCATTATCCATATTACTATGGGACACGAAGCATTGGGGAAATATTTAAATGATGTTTTAGGCCAAGTCGGAGGAATGCTTTCAATGGACATTGAAGAAGCAGAAACAGCAGAATTAGAAACGATGATGCAAGAGTTATTCAAAAATTTAAAAGCCGATATCTCCTATGACATCGTATTTGATAAAGAAACCTTTTTACCTGCTGCTATGACACTCGAAATGGCAATGGACATGAACATGAGTATGCCTGCCAACGAAGAACTGGGAACCCCGGCATCAGCTATGCAGATGAAAATGATCCAGAATGCTGCTTACCAGATGTATGACTACGGCGTTGCCTTTCCTCTGCCTAATATAGAAGAATTTAAAACTATGGACGAAGTAATGGAGGAATTAGTACCAACAACTGTGGAAGTAACGGCCAACTAACAAAAACCACTTGCCTCTTCATAGTTTAGGCGAATAAGTTTTAACCTTAAAAGCATAATAAGTCAAGCTGTTGACACAGAAATATGTCAACAGCTTTTATTTTTGCGCCCGGCATGGGCGCAGTCTAACGGGTGAAAGTCCCAAGTGCGGGTTGACGTGGTTGTGGCCTCGGGCCATGGGGGTTAGTACTTTAAAATAGACGGCAGCAAAAGAGGCTTGTCCATGCCTGCAAGATAGCGACAACAAGAAAGTTGTCTACAACCCCGTCACCATGACAACTTGAGTACATCTGCCATCCCCTTGACACTTTTCACATTAACTAACCACATGATGAACAGGAATCACAACCGCCACCATTCGCGGGTTGTTTTTCTGCCCGGAGTTGAAGGAAGGTCTGCTCCCCTTGTTTTATTGAAGTAAGAATAAAAGGGCCGAAACGATCATATATTTCATTTTCAACTATAAACTTAAGACCGTCATGTTCTTCTACTTTGTCACCTGCTGCTGGTTCATCCAGAACCAGATTAAAAGCCATACCCCCTCATCCAATGCTCGCCGTTATACGCAGGTCGGTCTTCTGAATATTTTGATCCTGCAGTATTTGTTTTAAATCTTGAATAGTTGACGATGAAGTCCTAAGAAGTTCCAATTTGATCACATCTCCTTCTGGATTATATCCATTAATAATAACATGAGACAATCCGCAGCACAACGTTCTTGATTTCTTGCAGGGCTGCAAAAGTTGTCAACAACCTCGTTCCGCCACAACCCACACTACTCCTCGTCGTTTTTCTAGAATTTCTTGATCCAAACCAGGGATCGTCAAAATTCAAGTCACAGCCCCTGGAGGCCGATACCCGGAACCGCACCAGTTGGTTCATCACACAGGAGCAAAGCTGGTTTCTTAATGATCGCCCGGGCAATGGAAATACGCTGTTGTTCCCCGCCGCTCAGCTGAGCCGGAAAATGGTTGAATCTTTCCTCCAGACCCACCCGGGTCAGCACTTCTTCGGGCCGAAGCGGGTCAGACACCAATTCCGCTGCCAGCTGAACATTTTCCAGGGCGGTGAGATCAGAAATGGGATTGTAGAACTGAAAAACAAACCCCATCTTGTTGCGGCGAAAAAGAGTTAACTCATGGCCTTTGACTTCACATAAATTCTTATGTTTAAATAATACCTCTCCCCCATCCGCCCGGTCCATCCCGCCGATGATGTTTAGAAGGGTGCTTTTGCCTGATCCGCTGGGACCAAATTACCGCAAATTCGCCTGCATATAAATCCAGGGAAGCCTTTTGTAAAGCCTTTACTTCAACTTCCCCCATGGTGTAGGTTTTATTAATATTCTTGATGGACATTAACACCGGATCATTCATCTATGCTTTTCCCTCCCTTACTGGCATCCTGTTTCACGTACAGAACCTTTGGCACCCTACCGTGCTTAACGAACTGTTTGTGGAGCAATGTCGATGATATTAATTATATTTCCATATAGAAGCTGATGGAGAATAATAAAAACTTTTTGGCAGACAATAATATAGATCAGAAAGGATTATGGCT
>CAZHHJ010000085.1:0-10295 GCA_964531295.1 uncultured Syntrophomonas sp. | reverse complement strand
AGAGTTCTGGGAATTCAATGATGCCTATAACACCGTTCTAGGTTTTACCCCGCGCCTGGTTATCGCTTCTCTGGCCGCCTATTTGCTTGGGGAGTTCTCCAACGCCATGATACTTTCCCGCATGAAAGTATGGACAGCAGGACGCTGGCTGTGGACTCGGACCATCGGTTCCACCCTGGTAGGACAGGGTCTAGATACTCTGGTTTTTATGTTTATCGCTTTTGGAGGAACCTATGCCTTGCCAGTCTTTATGGCCATGGTAGGGGGACAGTATCTCTGGAAAGTAACATATGAGATACTGGCTACGCCACTGACTTATGCGTTTGTAGGCTGGCTTAAAAGAAAAGAAGGTATAGATACCTTTGACCGGGATATTAAATATAACCCCTTCAGGCTATCCTGATATCTATCCGGCCAACAAGTATTAAGGTTTAGTGCAGGAAAACGGCTTCCTTGATGAGGCGGATGGAGTTTATCGGTTCATGAATACGAATAATTTTATTAGGCTTTTTATTAAAGTTCCCGGTCATTATGAGTAGGTGTTGTTTTAAGGTGTCCAGTTCCAGATCTTCCGCCGGTCTGAACCAGTGGGCCAACCATTTTACAGCCTCCTGGCTGTTTGGGGTGGAATCCTTTACCGCTAAATAAAGACTCGCATCCATGTCCTGGTAAGCTATAAACCTGGCCGGCGCCAGGGCGTTCACCTCCGGTGAATAATACCAGTCCAGAAAAACTGGGAGTCTCCGCTGTAGTTCATTACTAGCAGGTAAACTCGAATTAAACCGGGCTATATTTTTAACCACCTCAGCATATGTCTCAACCAAACTCAAGTTATCCATAAATCACCATCTACCTGATCAACTGCTTGTTCTCCTCCAGGATCCAAGTGCGATAATAAAAAGAACTTCTATCAAAGCGGATACCTTTCTGCTTTAGCTGCTGTATCAGATAACCCTCCAGCGCGCTGGCCCTCATTTTTCGAAACTTTTCTACCCAGCCCAGGCTGAGCAGCAGAAAATATTCTCCTTTATAGTTTATCCTAATCTTATTCTTAATGGGATAAGAAATGAGATATATTTCTCCATCGAACAGGTTCTGGTTTAACAATTTCACTATGTACCTTACATAATTAGCGGTGGGTGCATGCTTGCGGTAAACTGCATCAGCATAATGCATTCCGCCATTGGCTCGGTTAACTGATTCACTGCTATCAATCATTAATCCACCTCCAGGCAAATAATATGTAACTCACTCACCACATTAATCTGCTTACATCAAATTATGGCCTTTATGGTCCCTAAGCCATATTATACCAAAAGACCCAGAGAAATTAAGGTCGAAATATATGAATATAGTCACGTGCAGTTAACAGCATGGTCCTGCCTTGCTTGCCGTTAAAAGGGGACTAATGCCCATTCCGGTACCGAGATAAAATAACAAATCTATCGACAGCTCAGCCAATAAATGTCAGTATGTGGCTAATAAGGCACATATTGGGGGTATATCTACAGACTGGGAGCCCGAAGGTAGGTGTGTCCCCTGACCTTAACTCTCCAAGGAAGATGTGTTCCCGTTTTTAACTGGGATCTTGCTAGGGCTCATGGTGCTTATCTTGTGCGATCGGGATGAATTTGTAACAGCATTATTAAAAGCGCAGCAAATAGAAGAGCCGGCCATATTCGAAGCCTCGGCTGTAAAAGTTATAGTATATTCGGCGGCAGTTTCTATAAGCACCAAGCATTCTCATTAACAAGACAGCCCTCTGGCCAGCTTCATTTCTGTAAAATCAGATGAATTTCCTGCTATGTATCGACTGATTTCACGGAAGTTTTCGAGTAGAATTATAGACATAAAGATATGAGGAGGAGTTAATGTGGATATTTTACAGAGCATTAAAGAGAGACGTTCTTATCGAAGTTATTTAGACCAGCCGGTGGAAGAAGAGAAGTTGCAGGCTATTTTAGAAGCAGGTAGGTGGGCCCCCTCGGTCATGAATTTGCAGCCCTGGAAGTTCTTTGTGGTTAAGAATGCGGATATGAAGGCTAAATTAAAAGCAGCCAGTCAGGAAACCCTGCAAAGCATTTATGAGGCCAGCGGATGGAAGTGGGTCAGCAAATTCAGCCTGGAGTTTATGACTGAAGCTCCGGTGATCATTGTAGTGGCAGGCGATCCTAAAAAAACCGGGGCAGATCAGTTTCTTCCTGGACGCGGCCAGGGATATGCTTATTCCTGCTGTGCCGCCATACAAAACATGCATCTGGCAGCACATGCAGTAGGACTGGGTACCCTGTGGTTTACGCTGTATGAAACAGCTAAGGTTAAGGAAGTTATGAACATACCGGCAGAACTTGATGTGGTAAGCATGATAATGCTGGGCTATCCAGTGGAGCCCGAAGCTTCCATGAAAAGAAAAGAGCTGGAGGAAATGGTAACGATTATTGAATAGAAGGTCAGGGGACTCCTTCCTTGGAGCACCTAGTAAAGGAATGTCCCCATTTTATGCCAATAGTGTCCAGGCTTCCACTCCCAGAAGGAAAAGTACGTATATGACTGACCCCCAGAGGGTTAAGGCAAACACATGCAGTAGTATATTGCGTTGGGCTGGGATGCCGGATAATGTTGCTATGATGGAGGATACATAGACGCCTACGGTCAGTGGGGCCAAAAGGATCAGTCCGGGTATGCCGTAGCGCGTAACATATTTGCCGGCCTTTTTTTGTCGTTTCTCCTGCCAGTGACTCAGACGGTTCTTAAGTTTGTCACCCAACATAGTGATGACCAGCACTGGAAGCAAGTTGCCGGCAAAGGCGGCAGCTACAGTTAGACCAAACGGTAATTTAAGCAATAATCCAGCTGGAATCGCAATAGCCCATTCTCCCCAGGGAGTGGTAGCGAGCAGGGCTACTAGTATAATTTTTTTAATCATGATTAAATACTTCAACCACTTATGGCAAAATCCCTACCCCTAGGTCCAAATATTTTTTCTGTTGGGCATTATCTACAGGAGTGTCAATGGGTGTACAGGAATGCCCCGGCCAAGGTTAGGGGGCACACCGGCCGCTAAGGAACAGGGACACACCTTCCTTGGAGATCCTTGGGTGAAGGAATGTCCCTGAGTACAGCAATGTCCCCATTATATACTAAAAGGGGCGACGGATGTTTATCCTTCGCCCCGGTTGCTTATGCGAGATTGAATTCGTCTATCTGGGTGGTGATTAAGCGAGCGCTGACTTTTTCAAGCAGTTCGCCGCCGGTTCCTGAAAAGATGTTTTTGCTGATGATATTATCCATGGCTGCTTTTACGTCTGCGTCACTTGCGTCGCTCCTGGCTTCTGCAACGCGGATTACGTGTTTTTTATCGAGTTCAGTAGCAAATATCATCTCCAGGGTTCTGCTGGTTTCACTCAAAAGTTTACCTCCTCGGGCAGCGGTTTAGAGAAATGAGCTTATCTAAAGCGCTGTAAATTATGACTTTCCGTTATGGAAAGAAAGGTATTAATATATGGGATGCATCCCTGGTGTTGGTTATTGGATGCCTGCTATTCCTCTTCTATTTCACTAGAGTCATTGCGTTGGATGGAAAGATTGATTTTTTCCTGCAGGCCTAAAAGACTCTGGGCTACTGAAAAAACATCCTCGCTATCTGCGGTGGTTTTAACATATTTGTAGATCCGATTCTTTTTCAACTGCTGTCCGCTCACTCCGGTGCCGTTATCCATGACCAATACCATTTCAGTAGTTACCGGTATTGTTATTACTGCCACGTATTGGACCTCCTGCCGATTTTTAGAAGCCTCTGTTTTAGACTTCTACTCTATGGTATGTAATAACATGGAATGTGTGCCAATTTTGGGAGATAATTTGCTGAGCGGGTATGAGCTTTCCTAGTGCGTGCAGCAGTCTTTAAAAGAAATTCCGCAGCGGGCAGGAGAGTTGAATCATGAGGCAAGAAGGATTGGGAATGGGTTTTATAGAAAAGAAGCTAATAAGAAAGGCAGGGATATGGAAAAATGGATAAGAAAGCGCTCGATCAGGTAGTTGCTGTTCTGGCTAATTCTCGTAATACTATAGTTGTAACTGGTGCAGGGATCAGCACTGAGGCAGGTATTCCTGATTTTCGGGGGCAGAATGGAATTTACCGAAAACTCGGCGAAGATAAGGTGATGAATATTATCAATATCAACACTTTTAATCGTGATCCCGAGGCATTCTATGATTTCTACCGCCAATACTTTGTGTTTCCCCCATCAGAACCTGGAAAGGCACACCGGATTCTGGCCGATATGGAGAAAAAGGGCCGGGTGAAGGGCATTGTTACCCAGAATATTGACAGCCTACACGAAAGAGCGGGCAGTCGGAAAGTAATTGCTATTCACGGAACGGCTGATCGATATATCTGCCGAAACCGGGGATGCCAGGGGGTCTACGATCAGAACTGCGTCGATAACTGTGATGATGTGGTTCCACGCTGTGGAAAGTGCGGAAGTGTTCTTAAGCCTGATGTAGTCCTGTTTGGAGAGAATATCAAAGATTATGTGCAAGCCCGGGATATGATAGTGAAAGCACAGCTTTTAATGGTTATAGGTTCATCACTGACGGTATACCCGCTAGCTGGTTTTGTTAAGGAATTCACGACTTTCTACCAGGATCTGATTATTATCAATAAAGGGCGTACCCAGCTGGATCACGCCGCCCTGGTCAGAATTGATGGGGGACATACCGGAGATACGCTGGAGGAAATAAACCGGCAGATGGACATCAGGGGGTTCTAAGGAAAGTTGTCATTAGGGACGGTTCTTCCGGTCAACTTCTCAGCTTCAACTGGGCTGGAATGCCCTCATTATCAATGGATGCATCCTTGAGCTAAGGTCAAGAACAATGGTTTGCTCTTTTGTAATTTAGGAGGAATGACCGGGGGGACACCAAGCTGAGGACAGGGGACACACCTGCTATGCAGGAATGTCCCCATAATAGAGCCCCCTAAAACTAAGAAACTTTGAATTTATGGATGAGGTTGTTTAATATTTCGGCGCTTTCAGCCAGTCGTGCAGCGGTGGAGTTTATCTCCGCGGCAGCGGTGGCAGCCGTTTCTGTGTGTCGAGCTATTTCCTGTGAGCCTGCGTTGGATTGTTCGATAGTAGCAGCCGTAGCTTCAATAGCACGGCTTACATCATGCATGGCTACCATAATCTGTTGAATACTCTTGCTGGTTCCGCCGGTCAGCTTGCTTAGCAACTCCGAGTTCTCAGCATAGAATGCTCCTGCATCGGCCATGCGTTCATAATCCCCCGTTACATCCTTATTAATAAACTCTAGTAATTCAGCTGTATTACCTATTAGATTGTCAATAGCATTCTGAACTTGATGAGTCAGGGTCTGTATAACATCGACTGTGTTAGCAGAATCTTCAGCAAGCTTCCTTACTTCTTCAGCTACCACAGCAAAGCCTTTACCATGTTCGCCGGCCCGAGCGGCTTCTATAGCGGCGTTAAGAGCGAGCAAATTAGTCTGATTAGCTATGTCGGCTATTTTTCCAGCCATTCCGGATATTTCATTTATAACTTTGGATTCGTCAATAGCCCCTTCCACTTTATGCCTAATAGCATCGTATATTTTTGTGGTTTCATCAAGCATTCTTCCTGTTTCAGATTTAGTATAAGCGGCCCGCTTCTCAACTTCCAAAGAGTCATGATGGCTTTTTTCTGCTTCATTGTTAGCCTGAGTGAGCGTAGCGGAAATTTCTTCCGAAGAAGCATTGATTTCTTCTGCGGCGGCGGAGACTTCTTCCATTCCGGCGGATATTTCCTCTACTGCCGCCGAAGTTTCCTGCATGCCGGTGGCAATGTTTTGGCTGGAGGCTGAGAGCTGTTCGCTGGATGCCGCAACTTCCTGGGAATTACGGGCGATATCTATGATCATGTTATGCAGATTTTTGATCATATGGTCCATACTGCGGAGTAAATCACCCACTTCATCTTTTCTGCTCAGCAAAGCTGGAGCGATCTCCACCCTGAGGTCACCCTGGGCTATTTGCTCGCTGTACTCAGCAGCAGCAGATATTGGTTTAGAGATCCGTAGGCCAATCCATACCGCTATCAATGCACCCAGTAGGAGAAAAGCAAGGGAAGCTACCATAGTCTTTTGAGACATATTGGTGATTCCTGCTAGAACTTCGTCTTTTGATGCAGAAACTGCTACTGCCCAGCCAGTGCCTGGTACCGGTGCATAACCCATGAGTTTGGTGCTGCCGTCGCTCCACAGGTATTCACCGAAACCTGCTTCACCGGCTATCATTTTATCCACATGGGCGATGAGGTCGGTAAGTCCGCTATCAGCGGGACTATACTGATCTATCACCAGCTGCTGGTTGGGGTGAGCAATGACTATACCCTTTGCATTAGACATATAAGCATAGCCGGTTTCTCCGAAGTTTATCTCGGCTACTTTTTGAGATAATACTGCAGCATCCAGGGCTGCTATCAGGACTCCCTTTATTTGCCCGGCATCATCTTTTATGGGAACTGCCAGAGTAACAACTATACTAGAATCGACCTTGCTCACCAATGGGTCGGAAATACTGGGCTGACCTCTTAAGGCTTTCTGGAAATAGTCCCGGTCGGCCATGTTGAAAGCAACCCCGGTAGTGGTAAAGGCATCTCCATTAGGGGCCGCCGGTCCGCACATAATGTATCCGAGTCTGGAATTCTCGCTTTTCAGCAACGGCATCTGTTGCTCCAGATTCATGCTTTTGATTTTTTCATTGGCAGCCAGGGTTTCCATCACCGCCAGCTGTTTGTTTACTTCGTCAGCTACTCTCTGAGCTGCATCTTCAGCTTTGGTAGATACCTGGTTCTCAATAGTATCCAACATGGTCTTTGAAGCCAAATTGTAACTAATGAAGCCAAGTCCCACACATACAACTAAAAGTATGATCACCACATACACAGTCAATTGTGCCTGTATGCTTTTCATTCTAAAAGTCTCCCCTCCCGATTTAATTAAGTCCATTATAACGGTGTTTGCAGAGTCCAAATGGCAATTACTATGGTATTAGCTGGACTTCTGTTTAAATAAAACCCCTTCCGTTGATACTTAAGCAATACCCCCCCTCTTTACCAGGCTCAACCATAGCGGCCTGAATTGCACATTAATATAGTGCGTTTGGCACCAATTCCACACATATAGAGACAAAACCTGCTAAATAAAACAAAAATTATATAATAACTTATAATTTAGGACCACCATCCAGGGCAGGGGGGATAATAAGGTCTTTGAGTACATCTTATAGGATGAGTGTGATACTCGGGTCAAGGAACGAGACACACCTACCTTTGGGGGGACATTCCTAGGATCAGGCCCCCAAAGGTAGGTGTGTCCCCAGAATCGGTAGCATCTGTAGCGGAGAATTAATTCTCCGCTACAGGCAGAAGGTTAGTTTTTCCTCATTATGGCTAGGCTATATGGGATTTGGCATAGCCTTTGCTATCCTGGAATAATTCTTCCAGGGGTGGTTCTACACCGGTCCTATTTATATTGCTCATTATCGTGCCGCTTTTCTTATCGCTATCGCCCAGTTTGAATTGCTGCATGAGTTCGTATAGTATTCCGGCATTTTCGGCCAGTCTTTCGGAGGCGCTATTTATTTCCATGGCAGCGGTAGCAACAGTTTCGGTATTGCGAGCGATTTCTTGCGAGCCCGCACTAGCTTCCTGTGCGGTTGCGGCGGTGGCCTCTATGGCCCGAGTGACTTCCTGCATGGCGGAGAGCAACTGATTCATTTGTTTGCTGGTTTCTGATGTCAGGTCAGACCAGTTATTGGCGTCCTGGCTATAATACTTCCCAGCGGTTACCGTGCGGCCGTAGTCTTCGATGACTGTATCATTGATAAACTCCAGCAGCTGGCCGGTAATATTTACCAGGTTTTGTAATGACCCCTGTACCTGCTGGGTTAAGCCATGGATACCTTCTACGGTGGATGAAGAGTCCTCGGCCAGTTTTCTTACTTCTTCTGCTACCACTGCGAAGCCTTTGCCGTGTTCTCCAGCCCGAGCGGCTTCAATGGCTGCATTCAAAGCCAGCAGGTTAGTCTGGTTAGCGATATCGGAAATGTTTACGGCCAGGTTATTGATCTGGTCTATTACCTTTGCTTCTTCTATTGCTTTTTCTAATTGGTCCTTTATCCCGGTGTATATTTTTTGCGATTTATCCTTGGCTTCACTTGCTTCACGTTCCGTATAATGAGCTCTTTTTTTAATAGGTACTGAATCTTCAAAACCCTTCTGGGCCATTTCATTGACTTCAATAACAGCAGAAGTGATCTCTTCTGCGGAGGCGTTGATTTCCTCTGAGGCTGCTGATACCTCCTGCATACCGGCCGCAATTTCTTCCACTGAAGCTGAAGTCTGCTGCATACCGCTGGCTATACTTTGGCTGGAGGCTGCCAGTTGGTCACTGGATGCAGCTACTTCCTGGGCATTCATGAGAATATTGCTCATGGTTCTTTTCAGGCTCTTCACCATATTATCCAGGCTGCGAGACATTTCTCCCAGTTCATCGGCGCTCTTCAAATACTTTTCTTCAATCTTAACCGTCAGATCTCCTCCGGCTATCAAGGCAGCGTGACTGGAAGCCGCCTTTAACGGATTGGCTATGATGGTGCCCAGGTAAAATGCTACTAATGAACCGAGGATGATAAAGGCCAGAGCGGCCAAGAGTATATTAACCTTCATTTTTTCTACTCCCGCCATCAACTCACTTTCAGGTGCAGTGACAGCTATAGACCAGTCCATGCCTGGTACCTGAGCAAAGGACATCAGTTTAACTGAGTTGTCTGTCCAGGTATATTTGCCAAACCCGGATTCGCCGGCGATCATCTTTTCGATCAGCACCAGCAGTTCACTCACATTGTTTTTACTGTCCTGGAATGGATTATAGGTATTGATCATGTCATGGTCAGGGTGTGCGAGTACAGTGCCTTCTTTATTGATCATGTATCCATAGCCAGTCTCACCGAAGTGAATGCTTTCAACTACGCTGCTCATTGTCGCTGCGTACATTATGGCTGAAAGGACCCCTACGATATTGCCTCCCGCATCTTTAATGGGCGCAGCGGCTACCATGATAAGGGTATTATCTACCTTGCTGATTAAGGGTTCAGAAATACTGGATTGGCCCTGGAGAGCCTTTTTGAAATATTCACGGTCTGCTCCATTGGACAGTGAACCATCAGTTCCATGGAAAGTGCCGTCCTTTTCCAATAGTCCGATCATCGAATACCCCAATCTAGAGTTTTGGGCCTGCAAGGTAGGCATCATCTGGTTTACATCCATACCTTGGACTATTGGAGTTCCAGCCAGGGTTTCCAGGTTACCTATGTTGGCCTCTATTTGCTGGCTGACCATGGTGGCTGCATCCTCTGCCTTGGCCAGTGCGCTGTCTGCAATTGCTGCTTCCAGTGAATTGTCTGCCATGTTATAGGCAATCAATCCGCAGCCGGAACATACTAAAATTACAACGATCACAACATAAACAGTTAGCTTCGTACGCAAACTTCTCATAATAAACTCCTCCCATTATTGGTCTCTCTTTACATGCCGCAGATGAATCAATTGGTACACAAAGTAGGCATAACCTAATAGTACACAATTACTAAAAACTACTTGAATAATTATATGTATTTGTATAATTCGTAATAAAAATACAATTACTTTAGTTCTGGGATTAAAGGCCGGTATTATTCGCTAATATTCGGGCTAAGTTTCTTAAAAGGAGAAGCTTGAAAGCTGGGGAAAAATATAAATAATAACGTAAAACTCAAGGAAAATTTTTGTGAGGCACAATGCGTATGCTGGACAGCAAAAACAGCAGCAATATATTTCTCGAGATTAAAGAAGTTGACAGAAAGAACCATCCGTCAACCGAGGTGAATAAAAAAATGGTTCACTTGTTTAGGGTGAACCATTTAAGTAGATAATCAGCAATTAGTCCATGGGCCCGCCTTCCCAATATTGTCTGACTTTTCTTAAGCCATAGGCTCCGAAATAGAGACCATTGACGAACGCCAGAGGGATGGCCATAGCTCCAAAGACATGAATTTTCTGTTTGAGGTCTTCCTTGCCGTCTGTTGTTCTGTATCTGGTCAAATATATCCCTCCTTTATCTTATTTTTAGCAGTTAGGAGAGAATTATTGCAGGATATATTTATCATTTTTTGCTGGTTACGCTAGGAATGACTTTATCAAACAATAAATACAATAATGTGCCGCCAATTAAAAGAATAAAAAATAAACTTAATA
>CAZHHJ010000084.1:0-10407 GCA_964531295.1 uncultured Syntrophomonas sp. | reverse complement strand
TCGTTAACTCTCCAATCCTTGCTGATAAGAAGTTCACCTCCCGAAAAATATAAAAGCGGGCTACAAAAGCCCGCTTCTTTGATCATTTACCAACTACCCAGAATCAGATACTACCCGCTATTGAACTCTGGTTTAGTTAAATCAATACCTTACTAACCTGAGTTGTAAGGTGAGAAGCCAAGCTCCTGCTTAGTACATATTGCAGTATAGCATATATTATTTTTTGATGCAATCTTATCTATTCTGCTTTTCTTTTATTTCTGCTAGCAGCCCGGTCTTGAAATCTGTCCGTGCTACGGGCCCCAGATCACCTTCCCGGCGATGTCGGACAGATACCGTGGCGGTTTCAATTTCTTTATCACCCACGACCAGCAGGTAAGGAATCTTCTGCAACTGACCTTCCCGAATCTTGTACCCAGTCTTTTCGCTACGCAGATCAGCCTCTGCCCGGATACCTGCAGCTTTCAGCTCTTCAACTACCTGCCCAGCGTACTCATGGTTGCGATCGGTTATAGGCAGTACCCTTACCTGAACCGGTGCCAACCAGGTGGGGAAAGCTCCAGCAAAATGTTCCGTCAGTATGCCTATGAATCGTTCGATACTGCCATAAATAACCCTGTGCACCATAACCGGCCGGTGTTTCTCCCCATCCTCGCCCGTATAAGTGAGATCAAATTTTTCGGGCATTTGATAATCGAGTTGAATTGTGCCGCACTGCCAGGTTCGATCCAGGGAATCCTGAAGATGAAAATCTATCTTGGGACCATAAAATGCACCGTCTCCCTCGTTTATACGGTATTTCATGCCTTTTTCATCCAGGGCCCGTTTTAAAGCCTCAGTAGCAACATCCCACATCTCATCCGACCCCATAGCATTCTCGGGTTTAGTTGAGACTTCCACATGATAAGGAAACCCAAACAGAGTATAAAAGCGATCTACTAGGTCAATAACTCCTTTTATTTCATCTAATATCTGCTCGGGCAGCATAAATAGGTGGGCATCATCCTGGGTAAAAGCCCTGACCCGCATCAACCCGTGCAAGACCCCAGACATCTCATGCCGATGTACCAGGCCCATCTCTCCCATTCGCAGGGGCAGATCCCGGTAGCTGTGTATGTTCTGTTTATAAACTAGCATTCCTCCCGGGCAGTTCATCGGTTTAATGTTGAAATCTTCCTCATCAATGGTGGTATAATACATATTCTCTTTATAATGATCCCAGTGTCCTGAATTTTCCCACAGTTCCCGCTTCAGGATGATGGGAGTTTTTATCTCCTGATAACCGGCCCGGGCATGTTCCTCTCGCCAAAATTTCTCTAATTCATTGCGCAGGATCATTCCCTTAGGCAGGAAGAATGGAAAACCCGGACCCTCATCGAGAACCACAAACAAACCCAGTTCTCTTCCCAAGCGGCGATGGTCACGCTTTTTTGCTTCCTCCAACTTGTGCAAGTAGTCATCCAAGAGGCTCTTTTTAGGAAAGGAAGTAGCATAGATTCTTTGCAGCATCGAATTGTTTTCACTGCCGCGCCAGTAAGCTCCGGCCAAGCTCATCACTTTAATCGCTTTCAGCCGCCCAGTAGATGGGACATGAGGTCCGGCACAGAGATCCACAAATTCTCCCTGCTGATAAATGCTTATCACTGCATCTTCAGGCAGGCCTTCGATAAGTTCCACTTTATATTGTTCGTTCCTTTCCCGGAAAAATTTAAGTGCCTCCCCCCGGGATAGCTCTTTTCTTATAATCGGGTAATCAGCCTTTATTATATCCAGCATCTCTTCTTCTATGGCTTTATAATCATCCGGGGTAAAGGTATGATCACTTTCAAAATCGTAATAAAAACCTTTATCAATAGCCGGGCCTATAGCCAACTTGGTACCTGGCCAGAGCCTTTGAACAGCCTGTGCCATAACATGAGATGAAGAATGCCGGTAGACATCTCTGGCTTGCGGATTTTCAAAGTCCAGCAGTTCCAGTGTCCCATCTTCGGTTATCTCAGAATGCAAATCTTTTAACTGGCCGTTGAATCTTGCCACAACCGCATTTTTAGCCAGCTTATTACTTATGTCCTCGGCAACCTGTAACAGGCTGATACCCTCCGGGTATTCCCGCTGGCTGCCATCATTCAATTTAATTGCTAGCATTTTCATTACCTCTTTCTATGTTTTTTGCTTAAAGCGGAAATATTAACAATATAACGATCTGTATAATTCCTATCAGGAATCCCAGGACTCCACCCAGCATCTCAATAAATTTAAGTTCTGTCGATGAAACCGTCCTTACCATATCCTCCAACTGCTGTATATCAAGTTCATTTATTTTATCCTCTACCATTTTTTTAATATGGATTTCCTCACTTAGATGAACCTGACTGGCCTTAATCACCTGTTTGATGATCCCTTCTGCTTCCTGACGCAGTACCTTGTCCACACTGCTCCCAAGCAGATGAGTAATTTTATCCGGTACAAAGCCGGGCATGGCACTGGATACACGATTCCTGATGATTTCCATTATCCTGTTCACCAGGCTTTCCCTTATCTGGGGAGTGTCGATCTTATCGAATATATCCTCCACTGACAAAAGCTGTTCTTCTACAGTGGCCCCAATGCTGCTAGTGATATCAACCCGCCGCTTAGGTAAAAGTCCATACAACTCAAATAACCAGCAATTTACCGGCTCTCTCGGCCAGAAAAGCAGTTTTATAGCCACCACATTAGTAATATAACCGATAAAAGCGCTGATAATCGGAATAGCTATTAATTGGTACATTTTATTCCCCTATTTTTCTATTAGCAAAAATATATCAAACTTTGGCAATTACCGCAAATTACTAATCTTATCCAGCCAAATAATTAGTCCCCTCTATCATGAAGGGGACTAATCATTAGCATTTAATTAACCGCCCAAATTATTTGAGTTTTCCACCCCGCTCTATCTCGCACAGATAATGGGAGCATTTTTTACAGCCCCGGCAAAATACAATTTTATCCCCGAATACCTGTTTAATTATCTCCACTGATTCATTATGGGGCAGTTCAGAAGCATTATGAATTATTATCCGGCGGGGAGCAATAGTAATTAAAATACTTACCAGAAGATCATCGAGGCCCACATCATCCAGCAGCAAATCATCCAGGTAGTTCTGCATATATTGCTCTTCTATTTTACATCCAGAATTATCCCATAAATAGAATAAACCATTACTTGCCAATAAAAGATTGACTTCACGAACCCGCGGAGCCTGAGAATCAACAAAATACCTCAATAAATTAACGAAATCATTATATTCCTTTTCGTTTTTCAATTCCTCCGCGGCTACCTCTACCGCAAATTTTATCTCGGTTAGATAATCTCTCATGCAAAAGTTGATAAATCCTTCTACTGCTAGGAATTCACAGTTATTTATATGCTCCAGTATGCGATGGGACATTCTGTTTTTGCGCCCAAAATTCATAAGCAGATTTAAACTCTCATTTTCATTACATCGGCGCAGGAAATCACCCGATTTGATATAAAGCGACTGTTTATCAGCAGGGGTGAATTTGCGGTAAGATTTGAGTATTTCTTTCCACAGCAGCCTTGATTCCCAGTCACTAACAATGTGTTCTGCCAGAACTTCAGCCATCTGATGTTTAAAGATATAGATGATATCCTCGTCTCTAAAGGTACTGTCATGCTTATCAGAGCCATGCAGTCGAAATGACAGCAACTTGCTCGCCAACTGCGCAGTCATCTGCTGCAAAGGACTGACCTCAACATCCAGATCATATCCCCTCTGATTAATCCACCTTAATCGATTATCAAGTTCTTGTAAAAAGTTATCTGTATTATGGGCCGTTGCCACTTGAAATTCATAAATCATAATCGGCCTCCATCAAAAAGTTAATATATTATATGTTTACCTTAAAATCATTATTCAACCATACAAGCCTTGAAAATACTGCCATTTACGGCATTTTCCCGTTAAAAAAAGAGGTCTAATCGACCTGCGCAAGTGGAGACGGTTCTTGACTTATATTTTTACTCTCAACAATATTACTTTTCTGCAACTCACTTACCTTGATATTCTATAATCACCGGTTAATGGGATCAATGTTTACAAATGCTTCGCCACCATAATGGGTTTGCCAAAACTCTCATTAAGTTCTTCTTGTTAAGGTTAACTTCTCACCCTTGCTGCTAAGCCGATACGCTGTTCAGTTCTTTGCTCTACGCAGTAAGCCGTATTTCTCATTTAATTTGATAAACCATGCAGCAGTTTGGCCTTGAATTAAAAATGCCAAAGAGACCATTAGAGCAGCATTGGGACCAAAGGCAGTTGCAGCCAGGCCAATGGAAATAGACAGATTACGAAGTACCGTGGAAAATACTAAAGTTAGACTATCTTGCTCTTCAAAGCATTTCCTTCCTATGCAGACCGCTATTATATAGTTAGCCGCGTAAAACATGAGTTGGACAAGAAAAGCTACTAAGAAGACATCTAGATTAGAGGATATTCTCGGAGAACTCATACTGACACTGATGAAAATAATCAGTATCATTCCCCATGAACTGACCGCCGGGAAGTAAGGTTTTATTTGCTTTTCGAAATACTCCTGAGAATAGTTGCGGGTCAAATATTTATAGGTAAGCATGCCTAGGATCAGAGGTATTGCAATAACCAGAACAATCGTTTTTGAGGTTGATAGAATATCCACTGGAACATACTTGCCAACCATAAAGTATAGATACCAGGGAGCTAGTATAGAACCAAGCAGTAATCCCAACGTAGTCATCTTAATTGAGGCGGTCACGTTCCCCCTGGAAATCATGGTAAAAACAATGGTCATGTTACTGGTCGGCAATAAAGCGGTTATCGCCAATCCCGCAAAAAGCTGAGGATCATTTAACAGAAATTGAGTCCCCAGCAAATAAGCCAGTGCAGGTACAAATAAAAAATTTATTAGTATAACCACAGCCAAAAGTTTTCCATGGGATAAATTAAAGATATCTCTGGCATTAAATCCAATCATGCTTGGATAAATCATAATAAAAGTAACGGGAAGGATTAAGTGTTTTAACGGGCTAGTATCCATCCCCAGGCCAATTACAAACCCCACAATTAGCGTCAGAGCCATTGTCAATGAGATATTTTTCGAAGGCCAGAAAAACAATTGCTTTATAAAACTAGCCGGTGTTTGATTCACATTTCATGCCTCACTTTCTACAGCATTTGGGAACTTTCGGGGCACTTGTTCTTGCCTGCTGATATATGTTTGGGATTGATCATAATTAAGAACTCCCTCCAGTATTTATCCAATTTAATACTATCCCAGAGCTTCATAATTAGGAAGTCCTCAGTCTGGTCACAATTCCTTAATTGATCTGGAGCAGTTGATGGATTACAGAAGGTTGAAAAACGAAAAACCTCTTAGCCTGTTTATATTTACCGGACAAAAGATTATCGGCAGGCAGGATTTTGACAATAATAGCGCGAATTGTATTAGAAATTACATCTATTATCTTCGAGCTTGGCTTCCTGTGGTGTTAACTATGGATACCAAGCCGATAGGGTTTAACTGGAAACGGGTGGGCCTCCCATTGCGGAAAGAAGATTCGATTGCTGTTATTAATTATGGCGATGTGCTTTGCGCATATCGTCATTTTTTTTGCTTGTTAGCGAATTATTTAACAAACCGGCTGCGCTCTCAAGATATTTTATATTAAGTACCTGGAGCTTAAAATAAGGGGAATTAGTATTATGTTTAGGCTGGAAAAAATAAGTTTAAATTTTGATAATCTGAAGGTTTTGTGTGACTTTACTCTAGCCAGCAACGAAAATGAGTTTATAAGTCTTTTTGGTACTTCCGGCATTGGTAAAACCAGCATATTGAACATATTGGCCGGGTTACTAAAACCCCAAGCGGGCCTGGTAAGAACAGATAATAATCGTACCGCTTATGTATTTCAAGAGCCAAGATTATTACCCTGGTGTACAGTGGAGGAAAACATAGGGCTGGGCTTGTATGCCTTAAAGATTGACAAAACTCGCAGAATCGAGCGGGTTCATATATTAATTGAGAAATTGGGTTTGAATGATTTTGCTTGCTATTATCCTACACAATTAAGCGGCGGAATGAAACAACGAGTTTCTCTGGGGCGAGCATTTGCGGTTCAACCCGATCTATTGCTTATGGATGAACCCTTCAGTTCTTTGGATGATACCCTCAGGCTGGCCATGCGGGAGTTGCTTAAAAGTTTAATAAAGTGGCAACCCTGCGCAACAGTCTTTGTTACTCATGATATAAAGGAGGCGATTCAACTTGCTGATCGGATAATCGTTCTAAAGGGACGACCCTGCCAAATCGTGCGGGAGATTAGGCCGGATACCAGTCGGATTTATGAAGAAAGTTATCAGAAATTATTGGCAAAGAGCATTATTGAAGACACTTTATAAAGAAGAGGGGGTATAGAAGATACCCCCAAGCATCAATAAAATGTTGAGGAGGTTTAATCATGTATAAAAAAATGATATCACTGCTATTACTATTGGCTATTATTCTGGTAATGGGAGGCTGTGCGGGACCCAAAGAGGCTGACCAGACAACTCCGCCTACTCCTAATCCTCCGACAGAATTGGAATTGATTATTGGCTCCGCCCCGGGACCAATTAGTTATCCGCTGGCTTATATGGCTGAAAGCAATCCCAAGCTGGTAGTAAAGCCATGGAAAACCTACGAGCAGTTGCTTTCAATGATAACTGCCAAACAGGTCCAATTATCGAGTACTCCGATTACTAATGCAATGATAGCTTACAACAAAGGATTTAAAGTTAAGCTGGTCAATATTTCGGTCTGGGGGATGCTTTATGTAGTCAGTACTGATTCTTCTATCAAAGAAATTAGTGAATTAAAAGGTAAGGAAATCGCAGTAAACGGGCAGGGTGGAATTCATGACCTGGTTTTTCGTCACTTGCTTATTCAGCAAGGGATAAATCCTGATACGGACCTGCAAATCACCTACTTGGATTTACCCGAAGCATCTGCCAAGTTGATTACCGGTGAAATAGAATACGCAGTTTTAAACGAGCCCAATTCCAGTATGGCTATATTAAATGCTAAGAAGGCGGGCAAAGAACTTTATCGAGTATCTGATTTAGCAGTGGAATGGCAAAAACTACCGGGGCAAGAAAATAACCGGATTCCGCAGGCTGGATATATCATTGTTGAGGAATCAGGAATTAGCTCTCAAGCAGTAGTAGAATTTGCATCTACGTTTGAAGAAGCTGCCCGGTGGACCAATGAGCACCCATCCGAAATAGGTCCGCTGGTGGAAAACCAAAACGAGTGGATGAAGGCGGCGGCTGTTAGTGAGTCTCTGAAATACGCCCGCCTCCAGCCAGAGATGGCATCAGATTGCCGGGATGAAATTGAGGCTTTCTTTAACGAGCTAACTAAAACTGCACCAGCTAACGCGTTAGGAGGCAAACTACCAGATGCCGAGTTCTACTTCCAAAAATAACTGGGAATACAGCTATTCCCTGCTGGGTGTATTATTAATAGTACTGGGCTGGCAGCTTCTTTCGTTACAATATAATAAGGTTTTTTTCCCATCCCCGCTGGATAGTATCCAGGCTTTAATAAGCATCGTGCGCAGCGGGGAGTTGGTTCAGAACCTGGTGATTACGTTTCAGCGCCAGATTGTCGGCTTAATCTGCGGGGTGATGCTGGGAATTAGCAGTGGGATAATAGCCGGGCTCAATCACAAGGCAGAGCTTATTGTCCAACCCTTTATAAATGCTTTGCTAGCGGTTCCAGCTATCGTTTTTGTGGTAATGGCCATGGTCTGGTTTGGCATGGGAAGTATTATGGCTGTATTCCTGGTTACCTTGCTGGTATACCCAACCATGCACGTAAATACCGTGGAAGGCTTCAAATCCATTGACCGGTCTTTGCTAGAGATGGGCCGAGTATATAAACTGCCGGTCTGGATAACCATACAGAAAATTTACCTTCCCGGCTTGACCCATTCTCTGATTGCGGGCTTCTCATTGTGTGCTGCTGCCTCGGTTCGTCTGACCATCATGGCTGAACTATTAGGAGCCAGGGAGGGAATAGGGCAAAAAATAGCCATATCCAGAGCCTATTTGGAAACTGAAAGGCTTTTCGCCTGGGTGTTGGTTCTAATTATGATTATTGTTTTCTTGGAGTTTGCGATAATTAAGCCTTTAAATGCATTTTCCGCGCGTTGGAAACAGAATTATCAATAGATGATCGGAGCATTCAGGCTTAGAATCGCTAAAGAAAGGATGATTTTTTTGGCCGCTGATTCAAGTATATTGATTAAATCCATCGGCGTAGTTAAATCGGGGATAAAGAATCCAGATGATGTTCCCATTCCCGGAAATCCTGCAGAAGTGGAAGTGTTCTCTGAATATAAGCAGGCTCTGTTAAGAATAGAGGAAAACTCACATCTATGGCTTTTACTGTGGTTTCATAAAGCAGATCGGAATCTTCTCGCCACAGTACCACGCCGGGTAAATCCTGATCTTCCTGAATACGGAGTGTTTGGACTGCGGGCCCCTAGCCGCCCCAATCCCATTGCTTTATGTCTGGTAAAGCTGGAGTCGGTTGAGGGTAATATTCTCAAACTTAGTGGTTTAGATGCTATTGATGGGACACCGGTTTTGGATATTAAGTCTTATTATGAACAGGACATTATATTTTCGCCATCCACTCCTTACATTCGGCCTATTGATCCTATTATGCGCCGGGAAATATTTATGAAGGAAGCCTTGGCCCACCATCAGGAGGCATGTTCCGATTTATACATGGCAATAAGGATGGCTATGGTGGCAGATGAAATTATGGGACAATTAAATACGCAGGATTTGAAACTTAAGGTAATCGGCTCAGCTTGCCTGGCTGATACCTTACAAGGATTGAGCCGGGCCAGGTTGGCTAATCCGCCTAGATTTAACTACGAGGAAAATAGCACGGTATGCCGCAGTATCTGGAAGAGGCCTGGGTGCTACTTAAGCATAACGGGAAAACAAGAGTTGAATGCTCAGACCTTCAAGGAACTTTCCGATGAGGATCTTTTTAGGATCGAACTAAAAGAATTGTAAACGAAAAGGAGCTAAATGAAGATGACAAATCAGGATGCATGGTCAAAAGCGGTTGCTTTTCATGGACATGTTTGCCCGGGTATTGTGGTTGGGTTTCGCGCTAGTATGAAGGTTTTGGGACTGCTAAATCGTCCCGGAAAATTGATAGGGGAAAGTCACTATGCTATTGTGGAAAACGATGTGTGCGGAGTAGACGGGGTACAGCTGATTACTGGATGTACACTGGGAAATGACAGTCTTATTATCGAAAACCAGGGTAAATTTGCCTTTGCATGGGTTGACAAGCAAAGTGGAGAGGGTTTCCGTTTGCTGCTCAAGGCAGATCTTTGGAAGTCCAACAAACCCCTGGAGCTTCACCATAAGGTCAAATTAGGAACTGCCACAGCAGAAGAAAAAAAGAAATTCATCTCCTTCAGGAATCAACGAGGCTTGGAATTAATGGAACTATCAGACGAGGAGTTGTTTCAGGTGGAAGAAATAGTGAGAAAGATTCCTGGAAAACCACGATTACATCCATTTGTCCAATGTGCCCGGTGTAATGAGCCCTTTATGGAACCATGGACCCACTTCGTCAATAGCGAGATTATCTGCTCCCAATGTGCCAAATGAACTAGGCAACCGAATGTCAGACTATTATGTTGGCCAAAATGAAGAGAGTGGACTTTCAAAGTCCACTCTCTGTCCATCATGCAAATGGTGTTAACTTGCATTTCCACTTTCCACACATCCTGCGTTATCTGCTATATAAAGCCCATTTTATGTAGTTTTTAATCAATGTTACTGGATTTTATTTGTTCTATCAGTGTTTGTATAAAGGCCGTGGTAATGATTCCCAGCCCCAAAAACCAGAAAACAACTGATACATAGGGAATAGATTTTACAACTGGAAACAGAAATATGATACTTAGCGCCAAGAAAATAATAAACTTGCTGCGGAACATTTTTATTTAACTCCTCCTCTGGGTGCTCTTAATCGACATTAAATATAAAAATAAACCAAAAAATATGATAGCATAAGCGAGCAATATACGTCAATTCGGATCTAGCCCTATTCCAACTTATATGAAAGTCAAGAACCATTTTTAGGTTCGATCGCCTAATTGTTCAAGAAAACGTCCGCTCCCCCTTTCGGTATTTTTATCTTACAATAAACAATAATATGTATAGAAAATGGTATATTTAAACAAGGAATATATTTCTTTATCCTAAATATAATGGGAAAGAAAAAGGAGAAGGGGGGTTGAGATAATGAGTATCTTTATAGACAATATTATTAAAGTAGTAATACGGTATCCTCAAT
>CAZHHJ010000083.1:0-10552 GCA_964531295.1 uncultured Syntrophomonas sp. | reverse complement strand
CGAATGAATTCTTCTCCTATTATCTTACGTTTCCGCTCCGGGTCTTTTACCCCGGCTAGTTTATCGATAAAGCGTTCGCGTGCATCAATGGCAATCAGGTTCATTTTCATCTGTTCGCCAAAAGTACTGACTACTTGTTCCGGCTCATCTTTACGCAGAAGTCCATTGTCCACAAAAACGCAGACCAGTTGATCTCCCACCGCTTTATGGACCAGGGTGGCGGCCACGGAAGAGTCGACTCCTCCACTTAAAGCACATAGAATTTTACGTTTTCCAACCTTGCTCTGTATATCTTCCACCATTTCTTCGATGAAATCGCCCAAGTCCCATTCGCCCTTAAAACCACAAATATCGAAGAGGAATCTTTTTAAAATATCTGTACCAAACAGGGTATGCTTTACTTCCGGATGAAATTGCACCCCATATAGACCTCGCTCGGTATTGCTCATGGCAGCAAATGGGCAGTTATTGCTGCGGGCTGTTCCCTTGAATCCAGACGGAAGCTTTTCAATCGAATCGCTGTGACTCATCCAGACCTGCATGTCCATATCTAATCCACGAAACAATATATCTTCTGCTTCAGTAACTTCCAGGATACTGCGCCCGTATTCACGAATTTGGCCGCCAGCAATCTTTCCGCCATAATGCTGGGCTAAAATCTGCATTCCATAACAGATCCCCAGTACTGGAACCCCCATTTCGAAAATCCTCGGATCACAGAAGGGTGCATTTTCTACATGCACGCTTTCTGGCCCCCCGGTCAATATTATGCCACTGGGCTTCTTTCCTACTACCTCTTCATAGCTAATATTGAAGGGAACCATTTCACTGTATACCGACAATTCCCGTACTCGCCTGGCGATCAGTTGGTTATACTGGCCTCCGAAATCAAGCACCAGTAATAGTTCGTTATTCATTAAGGCACCTCTAATCATTTTTGTATACTGATGGTTTTAGAATACATACCGCTGGATAATTCCGATAATGACCAGCATAATCCATCCCATAGCCAACCAGAAAATTGTCAGCTATGGTACAACCTATATAATCAGGTATGACCGGACTGCGCCGGCGAGAAGGCTTATCCAGCAGACAGCATATTTTAACACTGCTGCATCCTCTTTGTTTCAATATCTTGCTGATATAGTTCAGAGTTAAGCCGGTGTCCACAATATCTTCCACTACCAGTACATTCTTCCCTTCTATAGAAACATCGAGATCCTTCATAATCCTGACCTCACCGGATGTTTCTGAAGATGTTCCATAGCTGGAAACACTCATAAAATCAATCTCCATGGGAATATCGATTTCTCGTATCAGATCAGCCATAAAAACAAAGGCCCCTTTTAGTATCCCTACTACCAGCAGGCTTTCTCCTTTATAATCAGCAGAAATTTTCTTCCCCAATCCCCTCACTTTTTCCCGGATTTCTTCTGCTGTATATAAAACATCTACTTCCTCGAGATTCAAAACCATCCCCCCCCTTATATAAGGAAATTATAACAACTCCTTGCACATGACGCAACGAAGCTGTAAATTGCTGACTGGCAAAACTTTTTGAGTCCTTTCCAGCAAAATCCCGTCAAATCGAGACTATTTGCCGGGAAATCATGGCTTTATAATATAAAAGAAAGGCAGGGGCATTGCTTTGAATGCCCCTGCCAGTTATTACGCCTTTTTCTTTGTAACATCCGGTGCTTCTATGCTTATTTCCTTATTAATATCCTTAAAAACAACCTCGATATTCAGAACTGTCTCAAACGAATCTTTGTTTTTAGCCTTTACACAGGCCTTTTTCACCACACCCATATTATAATCAATCCAGAATTGGTATTCGAAATCCTGCCAGAATGTTTCCAATAATTCGCTTTGGACCCCAGTTTTACAAGCTGCCACCAAACACTCCGTACCATCGATCTTCTCAAAGCCAACTTTTTCAACTGTACCCGGTGCCCTGATTCGGAAATTGCTCAAAGGATTAAGTTCTGATATGAGCAGTTCTTCCGAATTAGCAGTATCACTTTCAATGACCAACCATTTGTCTGAGAGAGAATCGTAATTATAGATGGTACGGTCGATATAAAAGATATCTATAGGTGTATTAACCATCTCCCCCTTTATATGAGTTTTCCCCTGGCCTTTCTCTCCCTCTACCTGACTTATCACCTCCTCTCGACCTTCAACTGCAAAACCTGATTTCAGTGTGTATCGATATTCAGAGATCTTCTCCATATTGTCCAGCGCTTGCTTCAGTTCCACCTCAGCTTCCAGACGGGATTTAATATACATATCCCGCACGGTGTTAAAAGCCAGCCCTCCAGCTAAGAGCAGAACCAATATCGGCGCCATAATCATGATCAACCTTTTATTTATTAAAGACACCCCCTGAACCGTGGACAAAATGTTAGGCCCTTACATGTATTACATTACTATTAGGTGATTTAATCAGATATTCCTGAGTTACAGCAAGAATATTATTCCATTAAGATTCCATTATACTGTATACAGTATTTAAAAGACTTTACCAAACCATAATATTTTTGCTATAATTCCGATGGGTTTATATAGTCAAAGGAGGCTTATATATGTTCCGAAGTTACGATGAAGTAACGACGTTTTGTAGTGAGAATAAAATCCAGATGATTGATTTCAAGATGATTGACTTAATAGGCAGGTGGCGCCACCTGGGTATTCCTGTCGGTCGTTTCACCCCCGACACTCTCAAACATGGTATCGGCTTCGATGGCTCCAACTACGGTTTCGTACCAGTAGAGAAGAGCGACATGGTTTTCGTTCCTGACATCAGCACCGCAGTTTTTGACCCTTTCACCGATGTGCCCACCTTGAGTATGATCGGGGATGTATTTGTTATCGCTGAACCTGATAACTACAGGTTCGAGCAGGATCCACGGGCTATCGCTATTAAAGCTGAGGAATACATGATCTCAACCGGTATTGCCGATGAGATGAGAATTGGCCCCGAGTATGAATTCAATATTTTCGATCATGTAACTTATTGCTGCGAACCTCAGAAAACCGGCTTTACCATTGATGCTGAGCAGGCTATCTGGAACAGCGGCAATGATGAATATCAAAACCTGGGTTACAAGGTACCCATCAAAGGCGGCTATCACATTGCCCCTCCCCAGGATATCCTTTATGATTTGAGGGCTCGCATGTGCATCCTTATGGAAGAAAACAATATCCCGGTTAAATACCACCATCACGAAGTTGCCGGTCCGGGACAGGTAGAGATCGAAGTTGAATTCGGATCTATGCGGGAAATGGCTGACAAGACCATGTTAGCCAAATACCTTATTAAAAACCTGGCTTTCCAGGAGGGTAAAACCGCTACCTTTTTACCCAAACCTCTATTGGGAGAAGCGGGTAACGGCATGCATGTACATATGCACCTGTTTAAAAACGGCCAGCCCCTATTTTACGATGAAAACGGTTATGCGGCATTAAGCAAAGAAGCACTTTATTTTATCGGTGGTTTATTGAAGCACTCCTCGGCTTTGCTGGCTTTTACCAGTCCCAGTACCAATTCCTATAAAAGGCTGGTACCTGGATATGAAGCCCCGGTGAGCGTCTGTTTCGCCACTTCCAATCGCAGTGCAGTAATCAGAATTCCGGCCTACGCCAAGTCTCCAGCCGCCAAACGTTTTGAATTCCGCTCCGCGGATGCTACCTGTAATCCATATCTGGGATTCTCGGCTATCCTTATGGCAGGTCTGGATGGGATAAAAAATAAGACCGATCCTGTGGCAGAAGGATTCGGTCCTTATGATGTAAATCTTTACAAACTTTCCCCGGAAGAACAGGCTAAAATCAAAGCTCTCCCAAAATCCCTGGATGAAGCCTTGGACGCCCTGGAAAAAGACCAGGAATTCCTTCTGGCCGGTGGAGTGTTCCCACCCAGACTGATCGAACTATGGGTCGAAGCCAAACGCGCGGAAGCCGATAAGGTCAACCGTATTCCGCATCCCATGGAATTTGAACTCTATTATGATTTATAGTCTGCTAATAAATCAATAGAAATCAATATATTATGCTAAAAAACCCGGGGATTTTCCCGGGTTTTGCTTCTTTATGGGTTCAGGTCCCAACTTACTGCTAATTCTTTCTATCAATTTTCGCCCTACTCACTGCCAGGCTGGCAGTATGCAAAACATTCTTATGATATGCTTCTCCCCGCTTACTACAAGCATTCTTTTACCCTTTGCACCAAGAGTTTGACACAAAGACGGATGTTTTCCGGAGTATAAATCATCAGGTCATCCTGGTAATAGCGTTCGTACAGCTTGTTTTCCATTTGAGCTTCTTCCACTCCCTCATCCAGCATGTGTCGGATCCATCTAAAGGCTTTCCGGGCCGCTTCCAGAGCCCGGCGATAGAATAGGTGAACCGATACTCCGGTCCAAATCCGCCCATGGGGCAGGGCCAGAATACGAGTTGGATAAGTACTCATCCTCTCGATGCTCTCTATGTACATTTCATAATTTTGAAAGAAGATCGGAATGATGTAATCATCCCTGGCCTGATAGCCTCCAGTATCGGAAAGACACATTATTTGTTCCTGGGGAAGATAAGCAGCTATGGAACCTGGGCTGTGACCTGGTGTCTCCATTATTTTTAAAACTATATCATGGTCAATTTCGATAAGATCACCCTCACCCAGATATTCATCTATGGGGATAGTACCCATCCTGGGGGTCATTGGAATATGGTCTAAAATCCCCCGGTTTTTCAGCACCACCGACATCTTGGCATCCTGCTGAAAAAAATCTTCTATTACCGCAGCTTTTTGCAGCACCCTGGCTGCTCGAGAGTGAGCAAGAACAGGCACCTGAGGAAACATCTCTCTTAATGCTGGTATGCCGCAGACATGATCAAAATGTTCATGCATAGCTAGAATACGTTGAATACGGGGCGGTTGCTGCAGCTGCTGCCAGTCCTGCTTAAAACTCGCCACTCCTCCGGTAACGCCGCATTCAATCAGGGCTGCCCGCTCCCTTCCCACTATGAAATATTTGAAGTGTCGGTTACCCATCATCAGGACATTATCAGAAAGCTTTATCATCATCTGCAGCCACTCCTCACTATATATAGTCATCCAGACCAGCCAGCATTTATTCCACTATGAATTTGGGCGGTATACCCTGCAGACCGCTGAATTCAGCCGCTTGTTGAATGGTTTGCATCCCTGGTACTATCATCATCTTCGATACCCCATGGGCCAGCAGCCTCCCGTTAGAATTATATATGGAAGCCTCGGTCAAAGTGATAGTGCGCCCGGCTCTTATCAATTCTCCCTTGATAAGCAGCTGGCCGTCTTTGGCCGGAGCCAGCATATTAACACTCAGATCCAGTGAGGTCATACCCGCATCCTCATCCACTGAACCATAAGCAGCCCAATAAGCAGCTGAATCCAGCATAGAAGCATAAGCCCCGCCGTGAATTCCTCCAAAAGGGGTGAAGTGTTTTTCGCTTACTTCAGCACTCATTATTGAGTAATCCTGGCCAATTTCCTGCACTGTTATCGACAGCAGCTTAAAATATGGAGCATTACTAAGCATCCTAACAACCTGCACCGCATGCTCGGGATTTAATTTTCTCATCAATGGGCCCTCCCTCATTATTTTGCCACCACAACTTTATGGCCTGACCTGCCCCAGTTGCTTATTTAACCTGACTGTTGCCGGGAATCTGTAAAAAGATTTCAGATGCATCCTTTTCCCAAAGAAATCACTTCCCAGGGGAAAAACAAGCTATGCCATCCATGGGATTGCATCTAATTGAATTTCACGAGCATAGACACCGCTTGCAAACGGAAAATTATTTCCCTAGTATAACTATAATATTAATACACTTTTGATAAAATAACCACATTATAACATTACTGTCAGCTGCTTTATTCTATGGAAAAACCCTGCAATGCTTTAATCAATGCCGGGTTCATAAATGAGCAAAAGGCAAGCATCATTAGCGTTTTCTTTTAACACTCTCTATTAAAAGAGACATAGCTCCGGTCATCATATCTACCGGGTAAAAGGACAACCCGTCCTTGATAAACCTGTCATAGAGTTCAGCAGCTATTAGCTTTTCCTCCATGCCCTGATCTAATTTATCCTTGATTAGATCGAAACAGCTAACTGCCGCTGCCAGGCTTTCCCGGTAGAAGGCTACCGCCTCTTCTCCCAGCGGGATATCCCCGTGGGCCACCCCTACTACCCGAGTGGGATATGAACTCAGCCTCTGGATAGTATTTATATAGAGATCATAATCTTGAAAAAATACCGGTGATATTTGCTTATCTGCACCTTGAATACCAGCTGCATCTGATACAAACATAAACTGGTCCCGGGCCAGATAAGCGCATATGGAGCATACACTGTGTCCTGGTGCATCAATTATCTCCAATTTCAGTCCCCCGCCCAGCTCTATAATGTCCCCATCCCCTACAGCTATATCCACTGCAATAATATCAACTCCTGGAGCTTCCGGCTGTTTATCCAGTAAACCGCTCTGGAGGTAATTATCGCTCACCACTTGGTCGTAATCGAACAATCCCTTCACAATCCGGTCCTTCCCCAGTAATTTTTGCCCGATCTGGCTGGCCACCACCAGGGCTTCAGGAAACATCCTCTTCAAAGCTGGGATACCGCAGGCATGGTCAAAATGCGAGTGCAGGGCTATCAAGTATTTAATCTCTGGCTTTTCCTCCAATTCCGCCCATTGCTGAGCCAGAATCGCTGCCCCTGCGCTGGTACCACATTCCACCAGGGCCGCTTCTTTTTGTCCCACCACATAATAGTTGAAATATCCGTTCCCCAGCAGCATTACATTCTCCGTAAGTTTCTTCATCATGCTCCTCCTCCCTCAATGTGCATCACCTGGTCGGGCTTTATGGTGCCGGGCCAGGTCCCTCTGTACTAATTACCATATTACTATAATTACCTCATAAAAATCATTTAATTCGATGTGCACATTAAATATTTGCTGCCCTTATTAGCTGTTGGGCCAGCTAGTAAGCCGGGCGAATCACAGGTTGCAGATAGCGGCCAAGAGGCCCTCCCTCTATTGGTAGGGATTTAATCCGAGCAGCAATTAACAACTTGAGGTATAATAAATTTGTCTGCAAATCAATCTGTAGGACAGTATATTATTATAGAATGGAACAGAAATATGCTGGAAATTTTGACTCGAGGAACGAAAAAGGGCTTAAACCTGACCTGGGAACTAGTTATTAAGATAGTATTGCCGGTCTATATAATTGTCTCCCTGCTCAATTACACGCCAGTCATACCCTGGTTATCTGATTCGTTATCCCCTTTCATGAGTTGGCTGGGATTGCCTGGAGAAGCAGCCTTGCCTCTGGTCCTGGGAGCTCTGGTCAGCTTTTACGCCGGGGTAGGAGCAGTAGTGCCCCTGGGTCTCGGTCCCCGGGAACTAACTATTGTGGCCGCCATGTTGCTCTTAGCTCATGACCTACCAGTGGAAGCAGCAGTAAGCAAGAAAAGCGGCAGCAAAATTACTTCGCTCATAATTATTCGGATAATAGCAGCCTGTGCCTTTGGAATAGGAATTAATCTACTTTTATAGGGGTGATAAATCATGGCTCCCATTGCCGGGGAAATCTTAAAAAGCAGTCTTAAACTGGTATTAGAACTGGGATTAATAATAACTGCCGTGATGATCGTAGTTGAGTTTCTACAGGAATATAAGATCCTGCATCGCCTGACGGCCCTAGCCTCGCCCATTACCCATCTGCTCAAACTCCCGCAAGCCGGCAACCTGCCTCTGCTGGCCGGAACCTTCCTCGGCATAAGTTATGGCGCGGCAGTAATCATCGACTCGGGACGCAGCGGGTACCTGGATGCAAAAGAAATCTACCTGATCAACCTGTTCCTGGTGATTTGCCACAGCCTGGTGGAAGACACCGTCATCTGGATGGCTCTGGGAGCCTATATTATTCCGGTTCAGCTAGCCCGCTTAATCGCCGCCTTGGCCATATGTTATGTCGCTTCCCACCTGATCTACAAAGCCAAAAAAGGTTGACAGGAAGAACCGTCTCCATGTCAATTTAGAATAAATCAGGCGGCATTAAACAAACTATAGCTATGATAATAAGATTTATTATTTATGGTTTTATAGGGTGGATATTTGAGATAGTATTTACCGGGGCCGGTTCTTTGCTGCGGGGCTCAATCAGCCTGAGCGGCTATACCTATCTGTGGATGTTCCCCATCTATGGCATGGCCGTTTTATTGGAGCCAGTGCACGATAGGATCAGAATATCTCCCTGGCCGATTCGGGGGATTATTTGGGTTTCCTTGATTTTCTTTATAGAATATATAAGCGGATGGCTGCTAAAGAATTTTATAGGTTTCTGTCCCTGGGATTATTCAGGCTTCAGTCCCTATGTAGTGGATGGCTTCATTCGCTTGGATTTTTTCCCCTTCTGGTTTACAGCCGGTTTAATATTTGAACAAATTCATAATCTGATCGACTCCATCAGCATCCGTCCTGCAGCAACATCTGCAGCATTAAAACCAGAATTCAATAAGGAAGAAAGCGAATAAAAAAAGAAAGTTATTAAATAAAGCTTCATTTGTACTGGCTTTATTATATAAGCTTAAACAGTTCCTGCCACAGGCCAAACACTGGCAATTAAAAAACTCAATGATGGGTTCCTTCCACCACCTTAACCCCCTTGCTCTCCAGACATTTTTTTATCTCCTCTTTATGAGGGCACTCGGGGTAATCTCCCTCCATCACCATACAGGAAGACAGATGTACTACATCCAGGTCATATTTTAAAAGGGTATCGATCAACCTGGACACCCGCCGTCCCGGACAGCCTCCGCAAGTAAAATAGCCAATAATTTCAAAATTATCATCATACTTCGCAAAATGCTGGCGCCTTTTATTAAAAGCCTTAAAACATGCAATACCTGGACACACCTCCGCTACGGTCTCACACCTCACTATGGCTATACGGGTCTTGCCTTTATCATCCGGGCTTTTTTCCGCAAACTTAATGTTTTTATCCCGGACTCTGCGAACATCCTCAAGATTTACCTCATCTTGACCCCGGGCTTTCACATCATGTTCTACCGCTTTAATGGCCATCTTCCGCACAAAGCCGGGCACTTTCTGAATCTCCAAACGGGCCTCCTCGGTCCAATGCATATTTATCCCTCCACTGCCGTAATATAAAAAATCAAAATTTCACAACATCAATGTGCATTGCTAAAACCATGAAGGGTATGTGCTTCATGAGTTGCTATTGGTGGATTGCTTACCTGCAGATTTCTTAGCCAGGTCGGCCAGACTTTCCCGTCTTAGTTCCTGCAGAAAAGCTGCTTGGGCCCGGGCCAGCACCGGAGACACCGGACAGGTATCGCGGTTGGGGCAGATATATCCGGGTTCCAAACATATGTTAAAAGCTATCGGACCCTCTATAGCCTTAATGATATCGGCTATATTGATATCCTCCGGGGCCTGAGCAAGCATGATGCCTCCTTGCACCCCCCTGCGAGTGTTCAGCATTCCCGCCAGCGCTAAAAGCTGAACGGTCTTTTTTAAAAACTCCACCGGTATACCCTGCCGCTCTGATATTACCTTTACCGACAACAATTCACCTCTGGGCCTGCTCGCTAACTCCAGCATGGTCCTGACCGCATATTCGCTCTGTCTGGTAATCTGCATAGTATCATCCCCTATAGTGGACATAATAAGTCCACTTTGTCTGCTTATAATTATAATAGACCGGAAAATCTATTGCAAGGTACTCCCCGGCGAATCACAACCTTTCTTTCTCCCAGATATTCCAGGCATTGTAATTGACCCCGATAACAACCATACTATGAAACGCTTTCCCGCTGTACACACCAGCTGCTCTTTTATGATATTTATGGAAACAATACCTTGTTTCATTATTGGTCTTAATCAATTAACTCCAATATTTCTTTTATAATTCGTCGCCAAATCATTATTCCAAGCTGTTAATAGACAGCATTAAAGCCCTTATTGCAAGTGAGCGATTAATTGGAAACGGAATCGCTGCTCGGCCATCTTCGGAACAGGCGGTCATTCATTACCTTAAGTGGTGGCTGAAAAGTGGAATCAGTGATATTTAATCCTAATACATATAGCGAAACTTTTCTTACCATAGATATGGAATATGGTGGCCAAAAGGCATGGAATTTGACATAATAACGTATACGGTTTGGCTCTGTTAAAAGTGCTCAAACTTCACTACATGGGGCAGAGGACGTTTTTGAAAAGCAGTTTTTATTATGATAATATTATCCATAAGCATTACAAAATAATTGTAGGAAAGAAGGCGCATAAGAATTGAGTAAGTATCAAGCTTACAAAGAATCAGTTTTACAATATAGCCAGCGTCTATCGCAGAAAGGATACACGATTGGCACAGGCGGCAATATATCCATACTGATCGAAGGAGAAAATGCTATAGCCATAACTCCAACCAGTATGGACTACTTTGGTATTCACGTGGATGACATCTGCATAGTTGACTTTG
>CAZHHJ010000082.1:0-10558 GCA_964531295.1 uncultured Syntrophomonas sp. | reverse complement strand
GGCAGCATAGAAATCATAGGCAACCAAAAGAACGGGCAGGGTGAGGTGAATTTCAATGGGCGGTACATGGATTACCAGGCGGAGGGTACTGCGTATGTAAGCAAAGATGGCCTCATCATACCGAAGGAAACTATCGAATCACTGTCCAGTATTACCGAGCTTGGATTGTCAGATATAGAGGAACTGGAAAACATGCCAGCCTACCTGCTGTTAAAACCAGACCTTAGCACTGAAGAATGGGCTATCATTCAAGAGTCTTTTAATGTTAACAGTATCAAAAAGGACGAAATGAAGGCTTTCTGTAGAGCAGTACTCAATACTATTCCAGCCAATTATTTTTATTATCAAGATGGCTATGCAGTCCTGGAATTAAAGACCGCGCTGCTTAGTTCGATCGTATTTCTAAATAACATTAAAGACAACAGCCAGGATCTGGCCAATAAATTTGTTGCCGTAATGAATCAACCGCCCAATATGAGTGATAGCGAGTTCGCCTTGATGAAGCATGATATGGTAGCAGGCATAAGCGGCGGGATAAATTCCATAGAAATATCCGATATTTCTGATTTGGATTTGCCTTTCACGGTAGAAGAGTTCAAAATATTTTCTCAACAGGATGTCATTTTGTCTTCTATACATATAAGCGATAGCAAAGGAAAAACTTTTAATTTTAGCCTGGACAGCAAGTACCGCATGCTTGAGGGCAGATATATAAGTGATATTAGCATGAATTTACTAATTGATAAGCCAGAGCTTTTTATAGACCTGACCGTAAAGGGTACGGGAAATAGCAACTCTGCTAAAAGTTCTTCCAAATTAATTATTGCGGGGGACATACGAGCACAGGAAGAGTCGCTAAGCGGTAAAATAGTTCTCAATACTTCAGTGGATTTTAATAGCGTTAGCATTATCCGCTTGCCAGAGATTAATGAGGATAATAGCAGGATAATTGCTATGGCTGATCTCATGCCGGAGAAAGAAGATTGGAAATCCGCACAGGACGATGGATTTTTGAAGGTATTTATATATGGGCAGAGGTTGAGTTTTGATGAGGGAGAGCCGATGATAATTAGCTCCTGCACCATGGTGCCTCTGCGGGAAACCTGCGATTATCTTGGCTGTGAAGTCAGCTGGCAGGCCCCGGATACGATTGTATTAAGTGATGGTTATAGTGAAGACCTCATTCTTAAGATTAATTCCCCGGGCTATCACCTGGGAAATAAATCACTTACTATGGGTGCCGCACCATTGATCATTAATGGCCGTGCTTATGTGCCATTAAGGTTAGTTGCGGAATATCTCGGGTATACCCTGGACTGGGATGAGGCCAGTCAGTCTGTTAATATGGAGTATGATTTTTAACCGGCACGCATGACCATAGTGCAAGAATTTGAAGAGAACAAAATGAATTACGACCCATAAATAAGGCTCAGCCATCTTTTCTCGAAGATGGTTGAGCCTTTAGAATGCTTGACAAAATTACATGATTTTAACTTCTTCTAAACAGCGATCGCGGCTCCTGGAGGCTAATCCATCACTTGCATTGAGGTTTCGGTGAATGGTTATTGCAGATTTATCACGGAGACAACAGCGTTCGGATGGCACGAACTTAACCTCTATTAACATATGGGGTGGGTGGGACCCTTTGCGTAGTTGCCGATTGGGCAGGTTTTTGCTTGTGATTAAGATAGGGTTCGCCTCTGGTATAATAATAAATATGTTAATTTGATAGAATATTGAACAGCAGTTTAGATTTGCTGATCTGAATCAATACAAGACATAGAGGACAATATCAAACATAGTAGCAGTCTCAAGCTGCTTGCTAAAGGGGTGAACTATTATGGCAGTGAATAGTATTATTAAAGAAACCTGTGATTTATATCGCTTGGATATGACGTCAGTACAGAAAATAGCCCATGATTTTAATGGGGAACTGGATCTGGCTCTGGCCGGTGAAAAAAGTTCATTAAGAATCCTGCCTTCTTTTTTATCAAGACCCTCAGGTGAAGAAAAAGGACATTATATAGCCATAGATTTTGGGGGCAGCAATGTTCGCGTAATGCTGGTGATGCTGCAGGGGCAGGGACACTATGAAATAATAAGGCAGAAAGGGCAGCCTTTGCAAGATCCGGAAGGCCGATACGATCACACTACAGCTGACAGCAGCGGTCGGGAGATATTTGGGTTTGTTGCCGATCTGATAGCAGAAGTTATGGCGGAAGCATCAGCAGATAAACTGGGTCTTACCTTTTCCTATCCCATGCAGCAGAATAGCATTTATTCAGCAAGTTTAATCCGCTGGACTAAAGAACTGAAGCCCAGGTACACGGTCGGCAGAGACATTGGAATCATGTTGGATGACGCTTTAATAAATAGGGGTATTAAGCTAAAACCAGCCGCAATAATCAACGACACGGTGGCAGTTTTCCTCGCCGCTGCTTACTCTGATTCAGCAGTTTGTGCAGGCTCCATCTGCGGCACGGGACATAATACTTGTTATCTGGAACCCAGCCGCAGAACTGCTAGCAGACAGCCTATGATTGTGAACAGCGAGGCCGGCAATTTTTCGCTGCTGGCAGATAATCGCTATGATCAGATTTTGGATCAGTTTTCAGATGAACCCGGACAGCAGCGAATGGAAAAAATGGTATCCGGCAAATACCTGGGGGAGTTGCTGCGTATTACCTTGCAGGACCTGGGAGAAAGAGGATATTTGGAAGGGTATGACCCTTCCCTGGCTATCTGGAAGCAGGCCTTTACCCTGCCCACCGAGGTCTTGGGCTGGTTGCAGGCAGATGGGAGCCGAGAAAAGCAACTGCTCAATCATTGGCTGGAAAACAATGGTTTTTATCTTGACCGGGAAAATATAAAGCCGCTTAAGCTTATAAGTAAAGCTATTCTGGAGCGAGCTATGAAGCTGATAGCAGGCACTTACATTGCTATTTTAAAAAGGGGCCGCACAAATCATAACCGCAGACAGCTTATTGCCATAGATGGCGCATTATTTAAGCATGTGCCAGGATTTATGTCCGGGGTGGAAAACATAATGCAGAGTGAATTAGCAGATCGTTCCGTCTCTTTGGTGTTTATCACAGATGGATCAAATATAGGTGCGGCAGTGGCAGCAGCCCTGGCTGAAGCCAGCCCCAGGTTATCCTGAACGCCCCCAAGTAATCATAAGTGAAATTCAATCAGCCCAATAAGAAGTTTGACTTTGCTAATTAGTTTAACGCCCAGGGATATCAACAACCTGGTCCCCCTGACATTCTATTAGTAAATAAGTATAGCCAGTTTTAATATAATCCATAATCTTGTCAGCAATCACCTTATGTCCTTCTCTATTAGGGTGCATGCCGTCCTTACAAAGAAGTTTAGCAAAATCGGGGTACTGTAGAAATGCACTTCTGATATCAATAAATTTAGTATGAGTCTCTTCCGCAACTTTAATAATCACGGAACTATATCTTTCCTGCCAGGAATAAATCTCTGGAACGCTTCCTAAGAATTTTAGAATATTGCGTTGGGTTAGAGGGTTGTTATTGCTAACCCATTCAAAATATTTATCGGCATTAAGCGGAGGTAAAGTCATGAGCACAGGAGTAATTTTAATATTTTGTAGTAGCGCTATCGTCTCTCGCAGGGAAGTTTCAAATATCTTGATATCGGTTTGGGGCAGGTGGTCGGCATCTGGGCTGTCAGCCACTTCATCCCAATTGAAAGCACAATCATTTCCACCGTATTCAATTAAAACAATATCAGGGGTCTCCTTACGTATATACTTTTCCAGTTTATTAAGTCCCCTGGTTATTGTGCTTCCGAACCTCGAAATATTTTTGATAGAACCTTCAAGTTTAGCGCTAATGGTGTTCACATAATTATCTGGCAGCACAATATATTTATTTTTCACTTCATCATATATTATGCCTTTAGAGATTGAATCCCCCGACACTAGAATTTTAATGTTCTCTTTATTATTAATTTCAATCATATGCTACCTTCCTTTATATCAAAATCCATCTTTAACTTAATGATATACCCCTAATTTATCTTATTTGTCAACCTTATCAAATTATTCCAATCTGTATCTGGGGTTAATAGGTATTCTAATCATAATGGGTCCACATTATAAGTATCTTAACATCTTTTATTTCCATTCACCGTATAAACGAGATGATGCAGGATATTGATACGACGTGAATATAAACCTAATTGGTCCTAGTGCGCCTGTTTTATTAAGACCATCTCATACATTACCACTCTACCTCAACAGGTGAAGGTGGAATGGCAAGCATCAAGTCTCAATTATCAATTGACAACAAGACATAAAGTTGTTATATTTAAATCATAATGAACATATGCCCACATGAACAGAGCAATTTGAAGAATACTAGAATAGGAAAAGGAATAGGTAAAATCCTAAGGGGGGTAATATCATGCCACGTGGAGATGGAACAGGACCGCAGGGCCAAGGCTCGGGTACCGGTAGAGGTAAGGGTAAGTGCAAAAAAGGTAATAAGTCCTCAGATACGGATAAAGCCAAAGGACCCCGTTCCGCAGGCAGCGATGGTCGCGGATCTGGTAAAAGCGGGAAAGGCGCGTCAGATAAGAGTTAATGAGGATACTAAGATAGTCTAAAGAAATATGATGGAGGTAGAGTATGAAAAATATTGCTGTTTGTGCTAGTGATGATAAACCTACTGCTAAGGTTGACGGGCGTTTTGGTCGCTGCCCGTATTTCATGGTCTGGAATCCAGATTCTTCTGAATTTAAGAGTTTGAAGAACACTGGTATTGATGCTGCACATGGTGCTGGCACCGGAGCTGCCCAGGTCCTGTTGCAGAATAACGTTGGTGTTATTCTGACTACTCGTATGGGTCCCAAGGCTTTTGAGGTTTTAAATTCAGCCGGGATTAAGATGTACGCAGGACAAGAAGGGATAAGTGTTCAAGACTTATTGGAAAAATATAACGAGCAGCAGCTGCAGGAACTGAAACAGCCCAATAACTAGCAATTTATATTATAAATATTGGGTAAAGGAGAAGCGAAATGGAAATAGCTGTTGCAAGCGGCAAGGGTGGTACCGGTAAAACCTTGGTAGCTACTTGTTTGGCCAGAATTCTGGGCGAATATAATCCTATACTAATTGATACTGATGTGGAAGAGCCCAATGCCGGACTGGTTTTAGCCCATCGGGTAATAGACACTAAGCCTGCCTTCAGGCCGATTCCTCAGATTGACATGGAACTTTGTACCCTATGTGGTAAATGTGCTGAGGTGTGTCGCTTTAATGCGCTGGTAGTGACACCCGCTGAGGTTATAGTTTTTACTGAATTATGTCATTCCTGTGGCCTCTGTAGCTATATTTGCCCAGAAAACGCCATTAGAGAAGTAGATCATAAAATTGGAGTTATTGAAGAATCCGAATTGCTCAGCGGCGGCAAAATGATAACCGGCCGCTTGCTGGTAGGAGAAGTCCAAAGCCCTCCTTTAATTAAAGCAGCCAAAGAAAGCGGGCCACAGGACAGTGACTACCGGATAATAGACTGCCCGCCTGGTACTACCTGTCCTGTAATTGAAGCGATACAAAACTGTGATTATTGCTTGCTGGTGACGGAACCTACCTTGTTCGGTGCTCATGATCTGGAACTATCTATCGCTGCTGCAAGTATGCTGGGTATTCGTACTGGCATTATAATTAATCGCTGGCAGGGTGATGATGGTGACGTGAAAGATATCGCTGGAAAACAGGGGATACCTATTTTGGAACGCATACCCTACAATATTGGACTGGCTAAAACGTATGCCCGGGGTGAAAATCCTTTAACCGCTATGCCGGAATTGCAGGGCATTCTGGAGAATGTGATAAAACAGGTGAAGGAGGGGGTAGCGTGAAAGAATTATTGGTGATCAGCGGCAAAGGGGGAACTGGTAAAACCTCACTAACTGCCTCGTTTATTTACCTGGCCCAGAGATGTATAGCCTGTGATTATGATGTGGATGCTTCCAATCTTCCCATTCTCCTGCAACCTTATGATTTGCAGGGACACGAATTCAGCTCCAGCCTAAGCGCTGCGGTGGACAGAGAACTATGTATTGACTGTGGGTTATGTCGGGAGGTATGCCGTTTTGATGCTGTCACCGAGGATTTTGAGATAATAACTCTGGCCTGCGAAGGATGCGGCTTTTGTGTTGAAGTTTGTCCGGTCGACGCCATTACTCTGCATGACAGGTCCTCGGGAAGATGGTTTTCCAGCCTGGCCTCGGTAAATGGCCGGGATATTCCCCTCTTCCATGCCGAACTGCGGCCTGGAGAGGAGAACTCGGGGAAACTGGTAGCCCAGGTTAAGAGCGCAGCCCGGCAGAAAGCTATACAAGAAGGATATGATTTACTGATATCAGATGGCTCACCCGGAATTGGCTGTCCGGTGATTTCCTCTCTGGTGGGAGTTAACATGGCAGTTGTGGTAGCTGAGCCCAGTGTTTCAGGATTTCATGATTTGAAAAGGATGCATGAACTACTGGCTTTAAGAGCGGTAAAGAGCGTGTTGATTATTAACAAGTCAGATCTTAATCCTGAGGTGGCTGATGCCATGGAGAAATGGGCAAAAGAACAGGACATACCCTGCGCAGCCAGGCTGCCCTACAGTCCTGAGTTGGCTGCAGCCGTTGCTGTGGGTGATATTCCCGTAAGCAGGCAGGAACTGCATGACCTGATTGTCCCGGTATGGGACAATATCATGGATATTCTGGAGATGACCAATAACGTGGGTGCCTGAGATAGATATTGGGGACTAAACTCACTTGGATAAATTGAAAGCAAAAAAATCATTTGAATTTCAGCGAGAGGAGAAAATATCAATGCGCGTAAATGACAACTGTGTTGGCTGCGGGATTTGTGAAGAATCATGCGGCTTTGACGCTATATCAATAATTGACGGTAAAGCGTTTATAGATAAAGAAAAGTGCGTAGGCTGCGGTCTGTGCGCCGATATATGTCCTTTAGAGGCCATTGAAGAGGCTGCTTAGTTTGGTGGTTAGCACCACCCGAATTATTAAGTCGGCAAGTCTAAAAAAACAACCGAGGCTGCAACCCCGGTTGTTTTGTATTCTGAGCAGGAATGGATATCCGGCCAGATTTTTATGTCGCAGAGCCTGCCACAGCTATATCTTCTGAGTTAGTGTTTATATTTTCGCACTTGATAACCCGGTTTTCCCAGGTGCGGATGGTGAGTTCCTCATCATCCAGGGACAGCATGTAATCTGGAAGCAGCGGTGTTTTCCCATATCCATGTGGTGCATTGATAATATAGGTCGGGATCGCCAGTCCAGAAGTATAACCTCTTAAATTTTCCATAATATTTAGCCCGGTTCCAATATTGGTTATGAAGTGAGCGGTACCTTTTACCTGTTTGGCATGGAATATATAATATGGGCGCACCCTTATCTTGAGCAATTCTTGATTAAGCTTTTTCATTATGTGTGCATCATCATTAATTCCTTTTAGCAACACCGCCTGGTTACCCAAAACTACTCCTGCTTTGATAAGGCTGTCGCAGGCCTTTTTAGCTTCTGGGGTAACTTCCATAGGGGAATTAAACTGGGTATTTATATATAACGGCTCATGTCTGGCGAATACTGCACACAATTGTGGTGTTATTCTCTGTGGCAGCGTAACCGGAGTTCTGGTACCCAGTCTCTTAATTTCCACGTGCTCCATATTATCTAACTCACTGAGCAGCCAATCCAGCACTGAGTTGCTCAGCATCAATGCGTCACCGCCAGTTATGAGCACATCTCGGATTTCCTTATTATTCCTGATATAGTCCAGGGCCAGAACCAGGTTGGCCATACTAGCGTGGGTGTCCTTTTGCTCAAAATTTCTGCGTCTCTGGCAGTGCCGACAGTACATACCGCATTGATTGGTTACGTTAATAATTAATCGATCAGGATATCTTCTGGTTATAGTTGGGGCTGGACAGGTCTCAGCTTCCCCCATAGGGTCATCATAGCCACTATCGTCTTGCAATTCTCGTATATCTGGCACTGACTGCTTGTATATAGGTGAATTTCGATAATCGGCAGTATCAATTAAGCTCAAGTAATATGGTGAAATAGCCCAGCGAAAGTGTTGGGATATCTGTTCTAATTCCTCTATTTCAAAATCTTTTAGTGGAATAAGATCCTTGAGAATATGCACCTTATTTATACGGTGTTTCATCTGCCATGTCCATTTATTCCAGTCAGCCTCTTTAGCATTAAAATAATGCAGTATATTTTCTTTGTTTTTTTGACTTCGTTCTTTCATCCGAAACCCGGTTTCTATCCTTTTTTCAACATCCAAATAATCTTGAATGCGGGATTTTAATTCTTCAGCTCTTTCTAAGCCGGCTGAATTATCCAAATTATATTTTTTTACCATATTCTAATTCCCCCTTTAAAAAAGTATCATAAGCCCAGCCTTCTATTTATGCTGAAATCAGATTTCATTCTCAGATGATTTAATGTTAATTTCTTTACTCTTATCACCTTATACAAGAACACAAATCTTTATCGGAAGAAAGGACCTCATAATAACTTATCTGCTTTGAAGCATAATCATTGAATTAGAGCACAACATAAAGTAATTGTATACAGCAAATACTTTTATACTAGATTCCGACTTTTGATTGAAAATTTGAAAAGCTTGAGATGATGGTTTTGAATAAATACTAACTACTCATCCAACTTTTCCTGTAGTGCCTACGGGGTTAGCTGACGGATTCGGACCAGGAAGCCCTACCAGTAAAACTGGATTCACCCCATAAATTGGTTCCCCCGTTTGATATATCAGGCAACACATCAATTCGGCATAAAATTGTAAATAATTAATGTTGATTTTTATCCAGTGACTTATTTTTATTATACTAATAAACCTGCAACTATGTCAAAGGCAGCAAGGTTGACACGAAGAACCGTCCCCGCTGTCAACCTTATGATTCTAGGGATCGATATGGAAGGAAAGGGCAGGGTTCTGTCTTTGCAGCAGGTTCAGGGTAGATTCATATTCACATAATACAACTATTCGCTGGCCCTGGTCTGTTACACATAAGCTGCTTAGAGTAGTCAGTCGCCCGGTATCTATGGGTGAATCAGACTTGACCCAACGAGCCAGTTGATATGGAAGTCGTTCTAATCTGATATCGGCGCCGTACTCGTTTTTAAGGCGGTAGGTGAATACATCAAACTGTAGTTCACCCACTACTCCCAGAATTAGATCTTCAGTTCGATTGGCGGTACGATAGGTTTGAACCGTACCTTCTTCTACTAATTGGGCTACCCCTTTCTGAAACTGCTTATATTTCATGGCATTCATGTTTAATACTCGGGCAAAATGTTCAGAAGGGAATTGCGGCAGTGCTTCAAATTCGAAGCTGTTTTGTGCACACAAAGTATCTCCTATACGGAGCAGGCCGGCATCATAAAGGCCGATAATATCACCCGGATAAGCTTCTTCAATTATATCCCGGTCTTGAGCCAGAAACTGCTGGGGTTGAGCCAGTTTTATCCTCTTACCGCTGCGAACATGGTTTACGGTCATGCCTCGTTCAAATTTACCCGAACAGACCCGCAGGAAAGCAATCCGATCACGATGGGCGGGATTCATGTTGGCCTGGATCTTGAAAACAAAACCCGAGAAGCCGGCATTAACAGTATCTATCGGACCGACACTGCTGTTATGGGCATGAGGCGGTGGCGCTAGTTCAAGGAAAATATCTAAAAAGGCCTGCACTCCGAATTTGCTTACAGCACTGCCAAAAAACACTGGTGTGAGCAACCCCGCCTTTATCTTATCTTCATCAAAAGGATCTCCTGCTATATCCAGCAGTTCTATTTCTTCAACCAGTTTCTGGCACCGGGATGTACCAATAAGGTCAGCAATAGCAGGGTCTCCTAACTCCTTATCTTCCAGAATGATCGATTGGGACGGTCCATCTTTACTATACAGTTCTATTTTTTGATTCCGGCGATCATAGATGCCGCAGAATTCATCACCCATCCCAATAGGCCAGTTAATAGGGCAGGAGCGAATACCCAGTACCTGCTCCAGCTCTTCCAGCAGTTCCAGGGGATCTTTACCGTAACGGTCCATTTTATTTATAAAGGTGAAAATAGGTATGCCGCGCTGTCGACAAACCTTGAACAGCTTGATAGTCTGAGCTTCCACTCCTTTGGCAGCGTCGATCAACATTACAGCGCTATCAGCTGCAGATAAAGTGCGGTAAGTATCTTCGCTGAAATCCTGATGTCCAGGAGTATCCAGGATGTTGATATGATGTCCGTTATAGTTGAACTGCATGGCACTTGAAGTAATGGATATACCACGTTCTTTTTCAATCTGCATCCAGTCCGAGGTAGCAAATTTTTTGGCTTTACGCCCCTTTACCTCCCCGGCCATACGAATAGCGCCGCCGAACAAGAGCAGTTTTTCAGTAAGGGTAGTTTTACCGGCGTCAGGGTGAGATATGATGGCAAAAGTCCGCCGTGTTAGCACCTGGGATTGTATATCTTCATGTATCAT
>CAZHHJ010000081.1:4605-10566 GCA_964531295.1 uncultured Syntrophomonas sp. | reverse complement strand
TGGATATTGAAGAAATCATGCAATCAGCAGTCGTCGAAGGAGAGATATGGGATAAGCAATATACCCTTTTAAGAGATGGCAGATATATTATTAATTATTATATAACCGATCATACAGATAGCCTTATCGTTAAGACTTTCGTGAAAAACCAGCAGGAAGATGATTTGAAAATTGGGGAATGGGTAAAAGTTATTGGCAGTGTCCGTTATGACAATTTTGTAAAAGAACTTGTTCTATTCATGGACTCCTACCTGATCCTATTCCGACCAGGACGGCTTGATACCCAGGAACATAAGCGAATAGAATTTCATGCCCACACCAAAATGAGTGCCATGGATGGACTGGCTGATGCCCAAAAAATGATCAAAAGAGCGGCTGAATGGAAACACCGGGCTATTGCTATTACCGATCATGGAGGCGTCCAGGCTTTCCCTGATGCCTACCAGGCTGCTCGGAAATATGGCATCAAGGTAATCTATGGTTTGGAAGGATATCTGGTGGAAGCCGATAAGAGGGGAAAATCTTACCATGTAATACTACTGGCCCAGAACTTGACAGGTTTAAAGAATCTGTATCGCCTGATCAGTTTTTCTTACCTGGATCATTTTTATAAGCACCCTAAAATTCCCCGCCAGCTTTTACAGGATTATCGAGAAGGAATATTGCTTGGCACTGCCTGTCAGGCCGGGGAACTTTACCAGGCCATCTTGGATGGGAAACCCGATGAGCAAATAATAAATATCGCCGCTTTCTATGATTATTTAGAAATTCAACCCATAGCCAATAATGATTTTTTGATACGAAAAGGCAAGCTGCAAAGTATAGATCAGTTAAAGACTATTAATAAATTTATAGTAAATCTGGGCAAACAACTAAACAAGCCAGTTATTGCCACCGGGGATGTGCATTATCTGGACCCTGAAGACGAGATATTCAGAAATATAATACAAGCAGGGCAAGGTTATGATGACCTCGAATCTGAATCTGCTTTGTATTTCAAAAACACTGATGAAATGCTGGCAGAATTTTCTTATCTAGGCTCGGAGGACGCCAGAGCAGTAGTAGTTTTATTTCCTGAGCAGCTTAATAATATGATAGAGTCGATTAAGCCAGTCCCCGATGGTTTTTATCCACCGGAAATTGATACTGCCGCTGAGGAGGTTACCACCTTAACCTGGAAAAGGGCTCATGAATTATATGGAGAAACACTGCCGGATATTGTGGAGAGGCGAATAAAACATGAACTGCACTCTATCACTGAAAATGGTTTCAGTGTTTTATACCTGATTGCTCATAAGCTGGTGGAAAAATCCAACCAGGATGGTTATCTGGTCGGTTCCAGGGGGTCAGTAGGTTCTTCCCTGGTTGCTTATTTAACTGGGATTACTGAGGTTAACCCGCTTCAGCCCCATCTCTTATGCAGAGCCTGCTGCAGCAGTAATTTCAACGTGGATATAAAGGCCGAATGCGGGGTAGATCTAGCCGGGGAAAAATGTCCGATCTGTGGAGAGCTTATGTATAAAGAAGGCTTTAATATACCTTTTGAGACCTTCCTGGGATTTGAAGGCGATAAGGTTCCAGATATAGACCTTAATTTCTCCGGGGATTACCAGATGCAAGCTCATCATTATGTGGAAGAGTTATTTGGCCGGGAAAACGTTTTCCGGGCGGGAACTATTTCAACTATCGCTGAAAAGACTGCCTTTGGATTTGTTAAAAAGTATCTAGAACAATATCAATTGAATATCAAAAACTCTGAAATCAAACGATTAGTAAAAGGAATAAGCGGTGTTAGAAGGACTACCGGGCAGCATCCGGGAGGGCTTATCGTGGTGCCTACCGGGCGGGATATTCACGAATTTACACCTTTGCAGCATCCGGCTGACAATAAAGATTCCGGTGTAATTACCACTCATTTTGAATATCACGCTATTGGGGAGCAATTGGTTAAACTGGATATCCTCGGACATGATGATCCAACGGTAATTAGGGAACTGGAACAGCTTACCGGGGTTAGAGTTGCAGATATTAAGCTGGATGATCCGGAAACCATGAGAATATTTTCGGGGGTAGAGTCCTTGGGTATAAAAGAAGAAGATATTGATTCCAGGATAGGAACCTTCGGCATACCAGAATTTGGCACTCGCTTTGTCAGACAGATGCTGGAAGCTACCCGCCCCAATACCTTTGGAGAGTTGGTCCGTATCAGCGGCCTTTCCCATGGTACGGACGTGTGGCTTAATAACGCCCAGGATTTAATAGTAAATGGCATCTCCGATCTGAGCCAGGTTATATGTACCAGGGATGATATCATGACTTACCTTATAAATCGAGGAGTGGAAAAGAAGCAGGCCTTTAATATTATGGAGCGGGTACGTAAAGGCAAAGGGCTGGGAGAAGGGGATATACCTATCATGGAGGAATTTGGGGTGCCGGAATGGTATATCAAATCCTGTCAAAAAATAAAGTATATGTTTCCGCGGGCCCATGCGGTTGCTTATGTAACTATGGCTTTTCGTATCGCCTACTTCAAGGTAAATTATCCGCTTCCATTCTATGCCAGCTTTTTTAGCATCAGGGCTGAGGACTTCGATGCCCGAACTATCCTGGAGGGCTATCATGCAGTGCGGAAAAAAATTAAGGAAATTGACAAAATGGGAAATTCCGCGACCCAGAAGGATAAAAAGCTGATTATCATACTGGAGCTGGCTATGGAAATGTATGCGCGCGGGTATAAGTTTTATCCGGTTGATATATATCAATCTGATGCACGTAAATTTAAAGTGGCCCAAGATGGATTGCTGCTGCCCTTTTCCGCTCTGCCCAATGTAGGTGATAGTGCCGCGCTGGGTATTGTGGAAGCGCGGCAGCTAAAATCTTTTGTCTCCATTGAGGAGTTTCAGGCCAGAACTCATTTGAATAAAACAGCCATGTCCATCCTAAGGGAATGCGAATGCTTTAAGGATTTGCCCGAAACAACCCAAATCAGTCTATTCGCTTAAAATAATATACAGCTGGATACAAGGTCAGCTTGACCTGCGCCCGGCCGTGAAAATTGGATCATGTCTTTACTCAATTATAACTCTGAATATATTTGCGTTATAGTATGGTTATGGTATAATCATATTAGTTTTCTAATATTCTCATGGCAAAGTGGGTCTGCACCCACTTTTTCTATTGTTATATATATCGATATACATGATTGGGGGTGCAGGATGTGGGACAAAATAACTTGCAGATTATTATGGATGAAATTGAAAAAAGGCTGACAGAGATAAAAATAGACCTGGTTGATATCGAATATCGTAAAGAGAGCGAAGGGCAGATGCTGCGAATATTCATTGATCAGGAAGCCGGAGTAAATCTGGACACCTGTGCAGCGGCATCTCGGGCCATAAAAAATATAGTCGATGAAGAAGAATTATACTATGATCATATGGAAGTGTCTTCACCTGGATTGGATAGAATACTAAAAAAAGAACAAGATTTTATCAGGTTTAAGGGTCAGCAAATTGATGTAAGAACCTTAAAGGAATACCAGGGCCCGCGAAAACTAGTCGGTGTTTTGCTCGGTTTCCGGGAAGGGATCCTAAAGATACAAGACCAGGATAATATTATTGATATACCATGTGAGCTAATATCGGGGGTAAGGTTAAAACCAGATGAATAAGAGGAGGAAGGACATTGTCTAGTGAGCTTATTCAAGCATTAAATGACATCGAAAAAGATCGCGGAATACCCAAAGCTGCTTTAATAGATGCTATAAAATCTGCTCTAAACACAGCCTACAAGAAAAACTTTGGGATTGCTCAGAGTGTTGAAGTTGATATTGACGAAGCAACCGGTGTAGTGGGAGTATTTTCTCAGAAACAAGTAGTTGATGAAGTCAGTGATGAACGATTGGAAATTAACTTAGAGGAAGCTCGGGACTTATATCCGGATTGTGAAATTGATGATCTGGTGTATATTGAAATTACTCCTTCTAATTTTGGCCGTATTGCAGCCCAGACTGCCAAACAGGTTGTTATTCAAAAATTAAGGGAAGCAGAACGCAGTTTGATCTACGAAGAATTTCTGGATAGAGAAGGCGAAATAATAACCGGGAATGTTCAGCGGGTGGAGAGTAAAACAGTCTATGTTAGTTTGGGAAGGACAGAAGGTATTATGATGCCCCCCGATCAGATAAGCGGAGAAAGGTATGAGGTTGGACAGAGGGTTAAAGCATATATATATGAGGTTAAGAATACATCCAAAGGCCCTAATATATTTTTATCCAGATCTCACCCCCATTTTTTGCGGCGTTTGTTTGAACTTGAAGTACCGGAAATATATGATGGTATTGTAGAGATGAAGTCCATTGCCCGCGAAGCCGGAGCCAGGTCTAAAATAGCAGTGCATTCTCTGGAAGAAAATATAGATTCGGTTGGATCCTGTGTTGGACCACGGGGGATCAGGGTTCAAAACATAGTGGCTGAGCTGGGCGGAGAAAAGATTGATATAATAAAATATGATAAATCACCGGAAAACTTTATAGCCAACGCTCTGAGCCCCTCTAAAGTGGAACGGGTTTTTATAAATGAAGAGGATAAGATTGCCACCGTGGTAGTTCCTGACTATCAGTTATCCCTAGCTATTGGCAAGGAGGGGCAAAACGCTCGCCTGGCTGCTAAATTAACCGGTTGGAAAGTGGATATAAAGAGCGAGAGCCAGTTTAATGAAGAAAATGGCGGCAACTCGGTATGGCCGGATACTGACGACCATGAATTCGCAGCAGCACTATCAGCAGCATTGAAAGAAAATGAATCATCTGCCGATGATGATGATGCAGAGGAGACTGAGGATTATGGGGAAAACGCGTAAAATTCCTCAGCGAATGTGTATTGGCTGTCGGAACATGAAAAACAAGAAAGATCTAATAAGGGTAGTGAGAACTCCTCAGGGAGATATTGATCTGGATACCCAGGGTAAAAAGCCCGGCCGAGGGGCATATATATGTGCCGATTTACAGTGTTTTAAGAAAGCTATTAAAAGTAAAGGTCTGGAAAAAGCTCTGGACAAGAGTATACCAGGCGAAGTTATTGCTCATATTGAAAAACAAATTGAAAGTATTTCTACTTAAGGTTGTGATTGCTTGAAAAAAGTAAACAGTATAATAGGTTTTGCCCAAAAAGCAGGAAAAGCATCGTCAGGGACCCTGGCCGCTAAAACCAGTCTAATACGCAAACGGGCGAAATTATTAGTCATTAGCAGCGATATATCACAGGCAACTGGAGAAACGTTGATAAAGTTGTGCAGGAAAAATCAGATACCCTGGTTGGTATATGGCGATAAAATTGAACTCGGTAATTGTGTGGGTAAAGCGTACAGAGTTGCCGTTACTATAAATGATGAAAATATGGCTGCCACAATTATAAAGAATTTTGAAGTAATGGGAGAAAAGGCAAAAAACACGGGGGTGGATGAATGGCGAAAATAAGAGTACATGAATTAGCCAAAGAAATAGGAATATCTAGCAAAGAAATGGTTGATATTTTACAAGAACTTGGTATGAATGTAAAAAATCATATGAGTACTATGGAGGATACCCAGGCTAAGTGGGTTAAAAAGAGGTTATCTGAACCATCCAGCACGGGAGATGAAAAGAAGGAAACGAAGAAAGTACCGGATAAAAAGGATCCGATAAAGGCTAAATTGCAAGAACCCCCAAAAACTATTCCTGATGCGGAACGACCGGCTCCCAAGTCTGAGGCCAGACCACAGGCTCCGAGGACAGATGGCAGACCACAGGCACCGAGGACAGACAGCAGGCCACAGACTCCGAGGACGGACAGCAGACCACAAGCACCGAGGACAGACAGCAGGCCACAGACTCCGAGGACAGATGGCAGACCACAGACTCCGAGGATAGACAGCAGGCCACAGACTCCGAGGACAGATGGCAGACCACAGACTCCGAGGACG
>CAZHHJ010000081.1:0-4505 GCA_964531295.1 uncultured Syntrophomonas sp. | reverse complement strand
CGAGGACAGATGGCAGACCACCGGCACCGAGGACGGATGGCAGACCACAGGCTCCGAGGACAGATGGCAGACCACCGGCTACGAGGACGGATGGCAGACCAGCGGGTAGACCTAATGCCAGACCGGGTCAATTTGCTCCAGCTAATAGAGGGCCAGGGCAGCAGGGCAAGAGAGATTATAGTCGCCCGCAAAAGAAATCAAAACATAAGCACAAGAAAATAGAGGTCGAGATGCCCAGTCCAGAAGTAATATTTGTTGATGATTTAACCACGGTAAGAGAGTTTGCTGAAAAACTGCACAAAAGCACTGCTGAAATAGTCAAAAAGTTGATGGAAATGGGAACTATGGCCTCAATAAATGAGAATATAGATTTTGAGACTGTGGAGATATTAGCCAGTCTATATGAAGTGCGGGTAGAACACAGTATTTCTGAAGAGGAAAAAATCTTAGAAGAAATTGTTGATGACGAAGCCAGCTTAAAGCTGAGACCACCAGTGGTTACGGTTATGGGGCATGTCGATCACGGCAAGACCTCTTTGCTGGATAGAATAAGGAAAGCGGATGTTGTTTCTGGTGAAGCGGGAGGGATTACCCAGCACATAGGCGCCTATCAAGTAAAAGTAAATAATAATAGAGTAACTTTTATTGATACGCCAGGTCACGAGGCTTTTACATCCATGAGAGCTAGAGGAGCTAACCTCACTGATATTGTAATTCTGGTAGTGGCTGCCGATGATGGTGTTATGCCTCAGACCATAGAGGCCATAAACCACATTAGGGCTGCAGAGGTCCCATTCCTGGTAGCCATAAATAAAGTCGACAAGCCAGATGCCAATCCAGACAAGGTAATGCAGCAGTTAACTGAATATCAGATAGTCCCAGAGGAATGGGGCGGGGATACTATATTTGTGCCAGTATCCGCTAAAACCGGGCAGGATATTGATACTCTCCTGGAAATGATCCTTTTGGTGGCTGAGGTAAACGAAATAAAGGCCAATCCCGATAGATTAGCTGAGGGCGTGGTAATAGAAGGACAGTTAGATAAAGGCAAAGGTGCGGTAGCAACTGTTCTGGTATTAAAGGGAACTCTAAAAATCGGAGATACATTAATTTGCGGCAACAACCTTTGCCGGGTTCGTGCTATGACCGACCACCGGGGCAGAAGAGTTGATGAAGCATATCCTTCTATGCCGGTGGAAATCACTGGCTGGTCGGAAGTGCCGGAGGCCGGTGGACGAGTGCTAGCCTGCGATGAAAAAGTAGCTAAGGAGATTGTCAGTCTCCGCCTGGGTGAGAAGAAACTGGAGGAACAAAAACAAAGCAGCCGGGTATCATTGGATGAATTCTTTAAACAGATACAAGAGCATGAACTCAAAGAGCTGAATCTGATAATCAAAGGAGATGTACAGGGCTCCATAGAAGCGCTGGCTCAGTCGCTCTTGCGATTAAGTACCGAAGAGGTCAAGGTGAATGTTATCCATTCGGCGGTAGGTGCCATAAGCGAAACTGATGTCATGCTCGCCTCAGCCTCCAATGCCATTATTATTGGTTTTAACGTGAGACCGGACAACAAAGCCAGAAAAAATGCTGAAGATGAAAAGATCGATGTCCTGTTATATAGAGTTATTTACGAAGCCATTGACGATGTTAAAAAAGCTATGGTAGGCCTCCTGGATCCCGAATATAAGGAAAAATTTGTGGGCCGGGCTGAAGTCAGAGCAACCTTCAGGGTCCCCAATGCGGGTACCATTGCCGGGAGTTATGTTACTGACGGTAAAATGCAGAGGAATGCCGAAATACGGGTATTGAGAGATGGAGTAGTGATTTACGAAGGCAAACTATTCTCCTTAAAACGTTTCAAAGACGACGCGAAAGAAGTCATGGAAAACTATGAATGTGGTATTGGCATAAGAGACTTCAATGACTTAAAAGAAGGAGATGTAATTGAAGCGTTTATCCTGGAAGAGATACCCAGAGAATTGTAAAAAAACAATTAGGAATATCATTATATAATATTTGGGGGTGCAATAAATGAGTAGACGTCGGCAGGAGAAATTGGCGGAGGAAATAAAACGAAGCGTATCACATATATTCCTGGAAGGGATGAAGGACCCCCGCATAGAACAGGCGGCTATATCATTGACTAGAGTAGACCTTAGTAATGACATGAGTCATGCCCGGATAAACATTAGTATTTTGGGAGACCAGATGAAACAAGAGGAAATGATGAAGGCTGTAAATGCGGCCCGGGGATATATTAGAACTGAACTTGCCCATCGATTAAAAATTAAGCATGCCCCGGAAATAGAATTTCGACTGGATAAGTCAATTGAGCATGGTATAAGAATATCTTCAATACTGGAAGAACTCAAAGAGGATAGTGATAAATCGGAAGGTTGAGTTTATGGATAATTTATACAACATCGGACAGCAGTTGTCCAGATTAGATAATTATGCGATTGTGGGACATTCTATCCCTGATGGGGACAGCGTAGGATCCATACTTGCTCTATACCTGGGCTTGAGCAGCTTGGGGAAAAAAGTGAAGATCATTATGCAGGATCCGCTATCATCTGTTTATGATTATCTTCCAGCCCTGGACCTCTTTTGCCGGCCCGAAGATATCGAGATTATACCAGAAAACATAATTCTGTTGGATTGTTCCCGTCTGGATAGGATCGGAGAGCCGGTAGTTAGCTTTCTGCCCGATAGAAGATTGATTATTAATATAGACCATCATCAGGATAACGATATGTTCGGGGATTACAATTACGTTGATCCCCAGGCGTCTTCATCAGCAGAAATCATTTATGAGTTATTAACGGTGATGGGTATAGAAATAAGCAGTGGACTGGCGGATTGTCTTTACGCAGGGATAGTCATGGATACCGGAAGTTTTATGAATACCAATACCAGCAGCCATACCATGAGAATCGCGGCGGTACTCCTGGATAAGGGAGCGGATATTGATAAAGCCCGCAATCATTTATTAGAATCCAAACCCCATAAAGAAGTTTTATTATTAAGACAGGGTTTACAGCACCTGGAGTTTTATGATAATGGCCGGATTGTCTGCATGAAACTGCCCTTTGAGGAGGTCAAAAAGATTGATGCCCTGGATGTACACCCAGAGGGCACTATAAACTACGTACGTTCTATTAAAGGGGTGGAAGTTGCATTATTGTTCCGGGAAGTTACTCCAGGATTAATAAAAATAGGATTTAGATCAAAGAATGAGTTGGATGTAGCCGCGTTGGCTAAGAGATTAGGCGGGGGAGGCCATAAACGAGCAGCTGGAGCGCAACAAGAGGGTAGTCTGGACCAGGTAAGCCGCCTAGTGATTCAAATGGTTGAGGATGTGCTGGATTAAATTGCAAGGCTTTTTGAATATAGATAAACCAGAAGGAATCACTTCTTTTGATGTAATCAGAAGATTGAGGAAAATATTCCCGAGACAGACTAAAATGGGGCACCTGGGGACATTAGATCCCATTGCCAGCGGAGTCTTGCCGATAGCTATGGGCAGCGCCACCAGAGTTTTAGAATATATAAGCGATGAGAAAAAAGTATACGTGGCCAGGCTGATTTTGGGAGCCGTTTCCGACACGGAAGACAGCAGCGGCAATATTACCTGTACCGGCAGCGCTCTGGTAAAGGAAAATGATCTTATGGGTATATTAAATTCATTTGTGGGTACGATGGAGCAGGTCCCTCCCATGTATTCCGCTATTCACCATGAAGGAAAAAGATTATATGAACTGGCTAGGCAGGGAGTGACCGTAGAGCGAACCCCTCGAAAAATAGAAATATTTTCTCTTAAATTATTATCTGAAAGTACGGATGAACATCTTCCCCATCTTACTATGGAGGTCTCCTGTTCCAAAGGCACTTATATTAGGAGCCTATGCCGTGATATCGGTGAAAAGCTGGGGACTGGCGCATATATGTCCGGTCTGATCCGTAAAAAATCGGGGATTTTTGAAATCGAGGATTCATGTAAGCTGGACAAAATTTTAAATAATCCGGGTGAAATAGAAAAGATATTGCATCCGGTAGATTTTCCACTACAAGACCTGAGTAGCATCAAATTGTCTTCCACCGATGAAGAAAACATGGTGATCAATGGGCGGATCCTGAGATGTAATGAAGAACTAAGGCCCGGCCGGGTAAGAATATATTCGTCCCAGGATTATCTCCTGGCTATAGGGGAGATAAATATAAAAGATGGGATGCTTTTTATACAGCCTAAAAAGGTATTTAAAACGAACTAAAGGATTTTAACTTCATTCCAGGGAATTACTGCTGAAATATAAATAACGAGGAGTATCTTGATGCAGGTAATAAGAGAAATAGACAACTTTAGGAAAAATAACGAAGCAATATATGTAGCCTTAGCTAATTTTGATGGAGTACATAAGGGACATCAGAAGCTGATCCATGCTCTGGTTGGAACAGCCCGGGGTAATAATGGTGTGGCAGCAGCTTTTATTTTCGAACCCCATCCT
>CAZHHJ010000080.1:0-10655 GCA_964531295.1 uncultured Syntrophomonas sp. | reverse complement strand
TAATAGTGGGAGGTAGTTACGATGCCAAGGGTAAAACGCGGCGTGACTTCACATAGAAGACACCAAAAGATATTGAAAATGGCTAAAGGGTACCGCGGAGCTAAATCCAAGCTTTACCGGGTAGCCAATCAGCAGGTAATGAAATCCGGTCAATATGCCTATATTCACCGCAAGTTAAAAAAGAGAGATTTTCGTAAATTATGGATAGCTAGAATAAATGCAGCTGCTAGAAATAACGGCACTACCTATAGCAGAATGGTACACGGCCTGAAAGTAGCGGGAGTAGAAATAAACCGGAAAATGCTGGCGGAGCTGGCTATAAGCGACCCGCAGGGATTTTCTAGGCTAGCTGAACTGGCCAAGGGTGCTGTGAATAGTTGATATTTAGAAAAAGTATGGTTGAGTAGCCATACTTTTTGTTTTTGCGATTTGCACGCGTGGTGTAATGGCGACGACTGCGGAGCAGGAATTAGTTAAAGGTGACAGGAAGTATGAAGGAAATTAAGTCCAGGGATAATCAAAAAATAAGGGATGCTGCCCGTTTGAAGGATCAAAAGTACCGGCAACGAGGGCAGATCTTCCTAATTGAAGGAAGAAATCTATTTTACGAAGCCGTACAAGGGGAGCAGGGAATGCTTAGAATTTTTGTGGAGAGGGAAGAAGCCGAGAAATATTTGGATGAGTTCAGGAAAACCAGGGATGTAGAATGGATAAAAATTGACCATGCTTTAATGAAATATATATGTGATACCCAAACTCCTCAAGGGATTGTGGCAGTAGCCAGAATACCGGAATGGAATCTAGCTGATACGCTAGAGAAAATGGGTTTTCTACTATTTCTGGACCGTATCGCCGATCCTGGCAATATGGGTACCATCCTTCGCACCGCCTGGGCATTCGGGGTGCATGGAATAATGCTCAGCAGTGGCTGTGTTGACCCGTATAACCCCAAAGTGGTGAGAGCCAGTATGGGTGCTGTGTTTCATGTTCCGCTTTTTAATGATATCTCAGCAGAAGAATTAGCCAGGGCCAAAGGGGAAGGTTATCGAATTCTGGCTAGTTCCCTAAACACCGATCTTTATATAGACAAGGTTGATTTTTCTGGTGCAGTCATCGTAATTATTGGCAGTGAAGCCCACGGGGTTAGCCCTAAGATATTAAATGTTTGTGAACAATCTTTTAAAATTCCAATAATTACTCCAGTTGATTCTTTAAATGCTGGTGTGGCCTGTGGTATAATAGTTTATGAAGCAGATAAGCAAAGAAGAAGCAATTCTTCTCATTCGTAGGCTGACTGTTTGGGGGAAGAAGCTGCGAAGTGATCCTGTATTTAAAGAGTGGAGGGTGAACCCATGATGATAGCTCAAGCTGATATTTACTGGCAGCTATTCGAAACATCTGGATGCATCGCCTATTATCTATTGTACAAAATGCTTGTTACCCAGTAGCATATAATAATAAATGCGATGATCAGGACAAGTAAGCTGTAATTTATCCTTTCAGGGAGGCTGTATCAGGGACTGGAAGTACAGCCAGGGAAAATGCAGGGGAATTCACCTGGGAGCAGTGGACTGAAATAGTAGTAGGTCTTACCGGTTGCCGCCGTTAGGGGTAATAAGTGAATTAGGTGGATTATACTTGATTAATTTGGGTGGTACCGCGGAACATGGCTTTCGTCCCTTGAGGGAGCGAAGGTCTTTTTATTTTCTGCCAGGGAAGGGTGTTAAAAGGGATGTTGACAAAATTAAATGAAATCAAGGAACAGACTGAAAGAATACTGCAGGAAGCGATGAATATTGAGAAACTAAACGATCTCAGGGTTAAGACTCTGGGCCGCAAGGGAGAGATTACGCTCCTGCTAAGAAGCCTGAAGGATTTAAGCCCGAAGGAGAAGGCGGAACTAGGCAGGGCTGCTAATCGTTTTAAAATGCAGTTGGAAGAGATGATAAATGATAAGACCTTGGAGTTGAAGCAGCAGGAATTGGAGAAGCGTCTTATGGGCGAAAAGATAGATGTTTCGCTGCCTGGGCTGCCTTTTATGAGAGGCAGTAAACATCCTCTTACCAGGGTTTATGAAGAAATCCGAGATATTTTTGTGGGAATGGGATTCAACATAGCAGAAGGGCCCGAAATTGAGTTGGATTATTATAACTTTGAAGCTCTCAATGTACCCAGAGACCATCCGGCCCGGGACATGCAGGACACCTTTTATATAAACGATGATGTAGTCTTGCGCACTCATACCTCTCCGGTACAGGTGCGTACTATGGAAAAACTGGCTCCGCAACTGCCAGTGCGGATCATTGTGCCGGGGAAAGTTTACCGCAAAGATGATGATGCGACACATTCTCCTATGTTCCAGCAGGTAGAGGGATTGGTATTGGATAGCAGAATCACTCTGGCGGATCTTAAAGGTACTTTAATGAATTTTGCCAGGGAGATATTCGATGCCGATTTAAAAGTTCGTTTTAGACCCAGCTATTTCCCTTTCACTGAACCCAGTGCGGAAATGGACATATCGTGTGTTATTTGCAAAGGTGCAGGATGCCGAGTGTGTTCGCACACCGGATGGCTGGAAATATTGGGGGCGGGGATGGTAAATCCACGAGTATTGGACTATGGTGGCTATGATCGCGAAAAGGTAACCGGGTTCGCATTTGGCATGGGTATTGAAAGAATAGCCATGCTTAAATATGGAATCAACGACCTGCGCCTGTTCTTTGACAATGACCGCAGATTCTTAAGGCAGTTTTAGGAGGTAAGGGTATGGGAGTATCGATAAATTGGTTAAAAGAATATATAGATATAGATTGGTCCCCGGAAGAACTGGCCCACCGGCTGACCATGGCCGGAATTGCCATAGAGGGGGTAGAAGAAGCAGGCTCAGATACTATTATGGAGCTTGATTTGACGCCCAACCGAGGAGATTGCCTGGGTCTGATAAACTTGGCTCGTGAAATTGCGGCCTTGAACGGTCAAGCATTAAGGATACCCCAGGTGAAAATATTGGAAAACCGTGAGAATGTTAAAGATTATATAAAAGTAGAAATAAATGCCCCTGACTTATGTCCCCGATATGCAGCCAGGTTGGTGAAGAATGTGGAAGTTAAACCCTCACCGGAATGGATGCAGAATGCCCTGCTCAGCTCAGGTATCCGGCCTATCAGCAATATAGTGGATATCACCAACTATGTGATGCTGGAAACTAATCAGCCCTTGCATGCTTTTGATTACGATCTGCTGGGTATGGAGAAGAAAATAGTAGTACGCAAAGCTGAATATCAGGAAAACTTCACTACTCTAGATGAGGTTGAAAGGGTACTGGACCTAGACAGTCTGGTTATTACGGATGGAATCAGGCCGGTGGCCCTGGCAGGAGTGATGGGCGGCCTGAACACCGAGATAAATGAGAACACCCGAGATGTTTTAATTGAGTCTGCTAATTTTTTGAATACCAATATCAGGAGAACTTCCAAAAAACAAGGCTTAAGAAGTGATTCGTCAGTTCGCTTTGAAAAAGGGGCGGATCCTAATGGAGTTATATACGCAGTTAATCGGGCCGCCCAACTTATGCAGGAACTGGCCGGGGCGGAAGTAGTAAAAGGGATTTGTGACGTATACCCGAGCGTTAAAGAGCCCTTGATTATTGATCTGCGCCCGGATCGGGTGAATTATCTTCTGGGCACAGAACTTAGTGTAGCGCAGATAAGGGGTTTCCTGGACAAGTTAAAGTTTAATATCAAGGATAAGAAGGGCTATCTGGCTGTAGAGATACCCACTTATAGGCCGGATATATCCATGGAAGCAGATCTGATTGAGGAAGTGGCCCGCCTGTATGGTTATAATAATGTTCCGGATACTCTTCCTCTGGGCATTAATCAGGGAGGACTTACTGATTATCAGCGTTTCCGGGATCTAGTTAAGGAAGTAATGGCAGCCTATTGTTATGAGGTTATAAACTACAGCTTCATAAGTCCCCAGTTTTTCGATCGTATCCTGCTGCCGGACGATAGCCCCCTGCGAAATGTGGTGCAAATAGCTAACCCGCTGTCGGAAGAACAAAGCGTGATGCGAACTATACTGCTGCCCGGCCTGCTGGAGAATGTCAGCCGAAATTTAGCCCGGCGTAATCAGAATCTTAATTTCTTCGAAATGGGGGCAGTCTATTATCCATCAGAGGACCGACTACCGGATGAGAAATTGAAATTAGCGGCAATAGTGTCGGGCAGGGTGGAATTGAATTGGTTGAAGAACCAGGTTCCGATGGACTTTTTCTACCTGAAAGGAATAGTAGAAATACTATTCCGGGAACTGGGAATCAAAGATTATGTTTTTCAAAGCGATGTATTAGCATCTTATCATCCAGGCAGGACTGCCCGGATAAGCTGCCAGGGCAAAGAAATTGGGGTTATCGGTGAAGTTCATCCCCTGCTACTGGAAAACTTTGATATAAATGATAGGACATGCGCCTTTGAATTAGATATAGAAACCATGTTTGAAATCAAAGGCCAGAAAAAAATGATGGAGCAAATTGCCAAATACCCTGCGGTAGAACGGGATATTGCTATTTTGATCCCCCAAGGCACTAAAGCTTCTGAAGCCATAGCGGTGATAAAAAGAGCCGACCCTGAGCTTTTACAGGATGTGGTGGTATTTGATATTTATACCGGGGAGCAGGTGCCTGAAGGCTATAAGAGTGCAGCCTTCAGGCTAAACTTCCAATCTATGGAAGGCACCCTTAAAGAGGCCGATATTAACAGCCGGGTGGACGCAATTTTATCAGATTTAGAGAATAAGATACAGGCCAGATTGAGGTGAGCTCAGGAAGAGCTTGTTAGTAAATACCTCCTGTAATCATTATGATGCAGGAGGTTTTTTGTAGGCCGACTAAGGATGGGATAGACAATTTCCCACAGGAATATACCAGAAGCAATATACATAAATATGCAAAGAGGTACACTCGGCAATTACCCGAAAGGAGGAAAAGCTTATGGGTGAAGCCGGACATTACTGCCTGGTATTACAGGAAGCAAGTTTTCAAGAATCTGCTGGCCACGGGCAAATAAACATTGAAAGGATTCAGCTCAATGAAATGGGGCAGGAAGCCATCCGCCTTTCTTACTCGGAAAGAAACAGCCAGGGTCATTACCAGGTTGCAGCCAGGCCCCTGGAGGCAATTGAAGATGATATCTTTGAACTAATAAAAAGGGGTATAGAAAAACGCATAATATCCCCCATTTTACAAGCTGGTCTCAAAACCGTTATCCGCAGTACGGAGCTTCCTCCAGTGCCTTCCAAACCTATTAAAACTAATGAATATTTTGATCTTTATGCCCGGGGGGAAATTTCAGCCTGCGATCACACCATAGGTATGGAGCGAATATTTATCAAGGCTTTGAACCGCTTTACTATTCGTTTGGCTTTTTACCGCGAGAATGAGAATGGCGTTCAGGCTATGGCATTGACGGCAGCTGACATGAGTGAAGAAGAATTTCTGTATCTCTTTCAGGATGCTATGAAAAACGGTGTGTATAGTAAAGTGTTTAGTATTGCCTTGTTAAGCTTATTGTAGTAGAAAGAAAGAAGGGGTGACATTAAAATCCTGTGCACTGTCCATGCATAATCGCTGGCCTGAGGCTGGCAATATAATTAATTGTAACAGAATGAATAAAAACATAGCTTTGAAATATATGAAAACATTTCCCAGGAGGAATACTTTTTCAATTTGTCGAATATTTTTTAATGAAACCATATAAAGCACGGATAAAAGGGCCGTTGCCCATCCGTGAAAGAGGGCTAGAGGCCCTCTTCACTTTTCTGGGGAAGTATTTGCCGTTAATTAATTGTATTACCGGCTTTTGATTAATATTGTCATATGAAATATACGATTATATTATATAATGGTATATACACGGGGTTTTAGGAGGGTATTTAATGGGGGAATCATTAAGAGAAAGCAAAGTGCAAATCAATATTAAAGGTCTAGGGGATTATGTCGTAGACTTAAACAGTACAGCATCGGAACTGATCAACAACATCAAGCAGCAGCTACCCTACCGAGTTGTGGCAATTTCTGTGAATAATAATCTAAAAGATCTAAATTACGTGTTTACAGAGCCATGCCGGGTTGAATTGTTGGATTTAAGTACGGAAATCGGGTTTAGGATTTATCGACGGGGCGTAACTTTCCTTTTATTGAAAGCCTGCCGGGAGCTTTACCCGGAAACTCAACTGCTGGTAAAGCACTCGCTGTCCAACGGGCTGTATTGCGAACTATTGGACAAAGTACTGGATGATACAGAGGCTGCGCGGATCCAAAAACGTATGCGCGAGCTGGCAGTACTCGATTTGCCAATTAAGAAAATGTTGATTCCTCGAGCACAAGCCGCTTTCATCTATGAAAAGCAAGGTATGATGGATAAGATTAAGCTCCTGGAATTCAGAGAGAAAGAAGTAGTTCACATGTATGAACTGGATGGTTATTATGAATATTTTTATGGTCATATGGTGCCCAATTCAGGAATGCTCGATAATTTCAGGCTTATAAACTATCCCCCGGGGCTGATACTTCAAACTCCAGAGCGGAGCAGCCCCAACGCGATTCAACCTTATATAGATCAGAGCAAGCTTTTTAGTGTATATTCAGAAGCCAAAGAATGGGTGGAGATGATGGGGACCCCACACGTAGCTGCTTTAAACGATATTATAGAAAATCAGGATATAATCGACTTAATCAGGATTAATGAAGCACTGCATGAGAAGAAGATAGCCTCTATTGCTGATATGATCTGCCAGAACACAGAAGTTCGTTTGATATTGATAGCTGGTCCATCTTCTTCAGGGAAGACTACCTTTGCTCAGAGACTGATGATACAGCTGCGGGTGAATGGGCTCAAGCCAGTGATGGTTTCCATGGATAATTATTTTGTTGATAGGAACGAAACCCCCCGGGATGAAAACGGCGAATATGATTTTGAAGCCCTGGAAGCATTGAAACTTGATCTTTTCAATGAGGATTTGGGTAAATTGATTAAAGGGGAAGAAGTACAGGTACCGATTTTTAATTTTAAAAAGGGTAGATGCGAAGATTACGGTGTTCCAGTTAAAATACCTACTAGAGAACCGATAATAGTAGAAGGCATACATGGCTTGAACGACCAATTGACCTGGAGTATACCACCTGAACAGAAGTTCAAGATATACATCAGTGCCCTGACCCAGTTGAACATTGATTTTTCCAATCGAATTCCGACTACTGACTGCCGGCTCCTGCGCAGGATAATAAGAGATGCACGCACCCGAGGGCATGGAACCAGAGAAACATTAAATCGCTGGCCTTCGGTTCGGAGGGGAGAGATGAAAAATATTTTCCCTTTTCAAGAAAATGCGGATGTAATGTTTAATTCTTCTCTGGTTTATGAACTGGCTGTTATCAAGAAATATGCTGAACCACTGCTAATGGATATCGGCCCAGGTGAAGCAGAATATATAGAGGCCAAACGCCTCTCCAAGTTTCTCACTTACTTCCGGGATGCTCCAACAGAGCCTATTCCACCTAACTCCATATTAAGAGAATTTATAGGCGGAAGCTGGTTTCACTACTAAGGAACGAGGATACACCTGTAAATTCACGTAACAGGTATTTCAACCCAGATGATTAAGGTTTAATATATAGATATTACCTGGTATTGAGGTGAAAATAGGTGAAAAGAAAAATACTGGTTGTTGATGACGAAGAGTCTCTAGTCAGATTAATTACCTATAATCTCAATAAAGAAGGATTTAACACGCTTTATGCCTACGATGGTGCTGAAGTGGCTGAGATTATCAAAAGAGAAAAGCCAGATCTTCTTATCCTGGATTTAATGCTACCGAAAAAAGGTGGCCTGGAAATATGCCGGGAAATACGAAGCAGTGGCAGCAGAATTCCTATCATTATGCTTACCGCCCGGGATGAGGAATTAGATCGGGTGCTGGGCCTGGAACTGGGGGCTGACGATTATGTTACCAAACCGTTCAGCGTGAGGGAGTTGGTAGCACGGGTCAAAGCCGTTTTAAGACGCAATCTGCTGCCGGAACCTGAAGATGATATAAAAAAGGCAACGTTCCGGGCTGGACCATTTACAGTAAAACCCGAGAGCCATGAAATATATTTCGATGATAAGCTCTTGGATCTGACCCGGAAGGAATATGAACTGCTCGATATTTTAATCCGCAACCGGAGGCGAGTATTAAAAAGGGATTATCTTTTGGAATTACTTTGGGAATATTCTGATAGTGTGAACACCAGGGTATTGGATGTGCATATAAGTAAATTGCGCGATAAGATAGAGATGGATTCCAAGAACCCTCGATATATAAAGACTGTGCGAGGACTAGGCTACAAGTTGGAGGCTGATTAAAAATGAAAAGATCAATCGGGAAGCGACTTACTGGATCATATTTATTAATTATAATGCTTATCCTCCTGGCAACCGTAGCTATATTGAGCGTAAGCCTCAGAGAATATTACCTGGAGAATGTTAAGATCAATTTGGAGCGAGAGACCAGACTAGCAGCATCAATGATTGAGGATGATCAGACTGCTAGAACTGATCTTTCCGAAGATATGAACGATATAAGCAAACTGGTGGCTCTGAATTTAGATGCCCGGGTGACTATAGTGGATACCCAGGGTAAAGTTATTGCTGATTCCAGGTTTGATATGGTCAAGCTGGGGTCTCATAAAGAACGTCCCGAAATACACCAGGCATTGCAAGGGGACACTGGAGTATCAACTCGTTTAAGTGAAACCGAGGGTCAGCAGATGATATATGTGGCCGTTCCATTTATCAACCAGGATATGCAGGGGGTAGTCAGGCTGGCCAGATCATTGGAAGAAGCGGAGGCCGGGCATTACCATATTCTTCTCCTTATTTTGCTGGCAATTATGTTGATTGGATTTATAGCATTTATCATCAGCACCCGCTTAGCAGCTAATTTTATTCAGCCCTTAACAGAACTCACCAGCGTAGTAGAAGAGATAGCCCGGGGAGATTTGGACAAAAGGATATCTTACTGGTCAGATGATGAATTGGGCTTATTAGCCTCGGCGGTTAATTACATGGCTAGTGAGATGGATAAAACCGTGAAAGAAATCTCAGCGGTTAATAATCGCCTGGAAGCAGTTTTGAAAAATACCGTAAATGGTATCATTATGGTGGATATGGATGCCCGGATCACCTATGCCAACCCTAAAGCGCAAAAACTACTGGCTATGGGAGATGAGTATCAAGGTAGAAAACATCTGGAAGTAATTAATAATTATGATGTGCTGCAAGCTATTAATGAAGTCAGGAGAATGTTGCAACCAGTTCGCAAAGAGATTCAGTTGTTTACCCCATCTGAAAAACAAATTGAAGCCAATATCCTGCCAATAAGCAAAGACATACCACGAACATATGGCGGTGTGCTGGTAGTGTTAAACGATATTACCGAATTGAAAAGACTGGAGCGGGTACGCCGGGATTTTGTGGCCAACGTTTCCCATGAATTGAAGACACCAGTTGCCAGTATAAGCGGCTTTGCGGAAACACTTATGAATGAGAGCGAAGGAAATCAGCAGAACGTCAGAGAGTTTACCCAAATAATTTATAATGAAGCAATCAGGCTGAGTAAACTGATTAACCGCTTGCTGGAACTATCCAGCCTGGAATCAGGAAAATCAGGCCTCAATATTAGAAATGTTGATATGGTGCGTTTGATTGAGGAAACAGTTGATATGGTCAAAAGGGATGGGGAAATTTCAGAGATTAATATAATCAAACCAGCCGGGCAGGTTTTGGTAGAATGTGATAAAGAGCTGATAACCCAGGTGCTGCTGAATCTTATTGATAATGCGCTTACCTATAGTCCAGAAGGTGAACCGGTCAACATTACTCTGAAAGACGAAGGAGATAAAATAAAAGTAATGGTTATTGACCGGGGTGAAGGCATTCCCGAGAAGGAAGCGGAGCGGGTCTTTGAGCGTTTCTACCGGGTAGATAAAGCCCGCTCAAGAAAGACTGGAGGTACCGGTTTAGGCCTATCCATTGTCAAACATTTGGTGGAAAACCATAACGGTATAACCGGCGTAGAAAAAAATCGGGGCAAAGGATCAACTTTCTATTTTATAATCCCCAAAAAGCAAAAATAGACAAGGGCGTAGGGACAGGTACCTTGCCCCTATTTCCATTTATTAGGATAATATTAAGTAGTGTGCCACCAAGTCCGTGACAAACTTATTGGGGATAAGGTACCTGCCCCTTGGACAAGGTTGACAGTAAGAACCATCCCCACTGTCAACAGTGACTAAATTACGTAATAAAATGTTTTTTTGGAGGGATTTTGCTTGAAACTTCTAAGTGTAGCAAAAAGAGAATTGGTGGAACACAGGAGAAACTGGAAGCTGATACTGTTGCTGATGGCTGTTTTCGGTGGGATAATTATGGCCCTTTACACCGAGGTGGGACCGACAGCTAATTCAAATAATGTATTGGATCCCTTTTTTGAGTTGTTTGCAATTTTATGTCCACTTATTGGTATCTTTGCAGCCATGGATGCTGTGGTGGGGGAAAAAGAAAGGGGTACCCTGGAATTAGTTTTATCCAAACCGTTGTCTCGCAAAACTTTTTTAT
>CAZHHJ010000079.1:0-10720 GCA_964531295.1 uncultured Syntrophomonas sp. | reverse complement strand
TATGCTCTGGGAGTGGATGGAATAAGTATTCCTATGCTGCTCTTGACCAACCTGATTGGTTTCAGTTCCATATATGCTTCCTGGAACATAGCAGAGCGGGCTAAAGAATTCTTCACCCTGCTCTTGATATTAATCACCGGGGTAATGGGAACGTTTATAACCACAGATTTGTTTATATTCTTCCTGTTCTATGAAGTTGTGGTTATACCCATATATCTGCTGGTAATCATGTTCGGCAGCACCAAGCGGGTAAGCAAGGAATACGCAGGCATGAAATTGACCATATATCTCTTAATAGGAAGTGCCTTTCTCTTGGCCGGCTTAATCGCGCTGTTTATCAAGGCCCAAGCGATCAGCGGCATAGCCAGTATGGATATGGCATTTCTGGCTACTCTGGATTATTCCAGCGGATTTCAGATTCTGATCTTTGCTTTCATGGCTTTTGGCTTTGGTACTCTGCTGTCGATGTTTCCGTTTCATGCCTGGTCACCGGATGGATATGCGGGAGCGCCAACTGCTGTGAGTATGATTCATGCTGGGGTATTAAAGAAAATCGGAGGTTACGGGCTGATTCGCATTGCCTTGACTATACTGCCGCTAGGAGCCAAATTTATAGCCCCGATCATAGCTGTACTGGCAATTGGCAATATCGTCTATGCGGCCTATATCTGTTTGAGCCAGAAGGATCTGAAATATATAGTAGGTTACTCCAGCGTAAGCCACATGGGATATGTGTTGATAGGAATTGCGGCCTTGAACATTATAAGCATTAACGGTGCAGTTATTATGATGTTTGCCCATGGAGTAATGGCCGCCTTGTTCTTTGCTATGATAGGAAATCTATACGAAAAGAGCCACACTCGAAATATAGAAGACTTTGGCGGCCTGGCGCATCAGATGCCCAAACTGGCTACTGGCTTTATAATTGCCGGATTGGCTTCTTTGGGATTGCCGGGAACAGTCAATTTCATTGGAGAGTTCACCATATTTGTAGGAGCTTTCAGCTCATTCAAGGTGATTGCCATCCTAGCGATTACCGGCATAGTTCTTACCGCCCTCTATATACTTCGCGCCTTGGGAACGATGTTATTTGGTCCCCGCAAGGAAGAGTGGGATCACCTCCAGGATTTAAAAGGTCCGGAACTGGTACCCTTGCTGGTGCTGGGAGTGGCCATTGTACTGGGCGGATGCTTGCCATTTATCCTTATGGATCTGATTAGCAGTGGGGTGGAACCTCTGGTGGCCCAAATGGGACTAATACAGATAGGAGGGTGTTTCTAATGGATTATTCATTATTGTTGACTGAAATCCTGGTAGCTCTCCTGGGTTTGCTGGTTCTGGTGTTGGGCCTGACCCTTCCCGCCCGCGGAAAGAAAGTGGTAAATCGATTTGCCCTGCTGGGTATGATCACCATACTGGCCTACTCGATAACGGCGTTTTCTCAGCAGGCTATTTTCTTTCATGGAGTTTACCAGATTGATATGTTCGGCAATTATTTCAAACTTCTATTCCTGAGTGCAGGTATCCTGGTAATGCTTATGGCTGGTAAATATATAAGTCGATTTGAAGAAAAGAGTTCTGAATTCTACGGACTGATGATACTGGCTACGCTGGGTATGATGCTGATGTCTTCAGCCGGCGAATTTATCACCCTTTATGTGGGATTGGAACTGATGACCATAAGTTTTTATATTCTGACCGCCTATCTGCAGAATGACAAGCTGTCAGCTGAAGCGGGGTTGAAGTATCTGATTTTAGGTGCGCTATCCTCAGCCATCCTGCTCTTTGGTATAAGTCTGGTTTACGCGATGACCGGAACTACCATGTTTACTGAAATAGCAGCCGCCTTTTCCATGCAACCGGCCCTACTCGCTGGTTTAGTGCTGATAATCGCGGGCTTGGCCTTCAAAATCTCAGTAGTGCCCTTCCATATGTGGACACCGGACATCTATCAGGGTGCACCGATACCGATTACCACTTATCTGTCGGTTGCTTCCAAAGCAGCCGGTTTTGCTGCCCTGCTCAGGGTATTTATGGTAGCGATAAATGGAGCCGCCATCGCTTTCAATTGGAGTATGCTCCTGGCCATTTTAGCCGCCCTGACCATAATAATAGGAAATCTCATCGCCTTGAGTCAGAAAGATGTAAAAAGGCTCTTAGCCTACTCCAGCATAGCTCAAGCCGGGTATATCCTGGTGGGAGTAGTCGCAGCCAACTCCTATGGTCTCAAAGGGGTGCTATTTTACGCTATGATCTATGTTTTTGCCAATATCGGCGCATTTGCGGTAGTGACGACGGTAGAGGTTGATACCGGCAAAACCGGAATAGAAGCATTTGCCGGACTCAGCCGACGCTCGCCTATGTTGGCCGCCATAATGACCATATGTATGCTGTCATTGGCTGGAATTCCACCTATGGCAGGTTTTGCCGGTAAAATCTATCTATTCGCCGGTGCTATACAAAATGGCTACCTGTGGCTAGCTATAATCGGTTTAGTCATGAGCATGGTGTCAGTATACTACTATCTGGGCATTTCCAAAGCCATGTATATTGGGGAAAATGAAAACAAATCCCCGCTGCTAGTCAGCGGGGGCAGTGCGCTTGCTCTGTGGATATGCGTTCTGGCTACCATCCTCCTGGGGGTTTATCCGGGACCATTATCAGAGCTGGCCGGTTATGCCATACAGATATTAATATGATCCAAGGGTGAGCCAAAGGAACCGTCCCCCTGGCTCGGATTAAAAGTCTTCCAGGATTTGCTGCATGGATATAATGCGAGTGGTAAGGAGATTCTTTTCTTCAGAAGAATACCGCGATGCGAATTTGTTTATCTTTTGTGCCATGCTTAAGACTTCGGATTCATCTTTTACGATAATATATTTAATGTCCCGGGCATCGAATGCCAATTTAAAAGACTCTTGTAGTACATCATTGTATTGCTGACGGATACTCCGGTCTTGATATTGTTCCCGGCTCATTATCGGTATCAGCCCTTTATCGTTAAGTCTATCCAGGGGAGGCACATATCTCCATTCCCGCTCATTATAAAAGCTGACTCCGCTCTGAACGAGAAGACCATCTTTCCAAACTTCTCCTTCATAAGGTTTTAAAAAGGTAAAAAAGGAGTAGAGCATGGTGGCTGTGTTACGAGTAGCCAGATCAGCTTCATCACTTTTATAAAGCATTAATTTAGGGTTTAACGGATACAAATCACTAAAGCTTTTTTTCAACAGCAGGGTAGAATAAGAATTCGGGACCGCGTACATGATGGGATTGATCCCATTTTGCTGCCCCCATTCCTTGCTTAAGCCTAGGCAGTAATATCCATAAGTTTCGGTATGATAATGAACCTGAGAAAGGGGAACATCACAAAAACAGACCATAGGAATTGCTGCATAGGGGGGCATATTTTCGGGTAGCAGATAGCTCTGGTCTTCTAGGCAGTAGCGGGGGGCAAAGTCATTAAAAAGGGTACTTTCCAGGTCTTCCATAGTGTCGGTAAAATGAAATAGAGTATTAGCGCTGATAGATGGACCTTTGCTTACTGCCACCTTCATCCCTCCATATATTTAAGCTTAATAAATCTTTGGATAAGGGACAGTTTGCTATTCACCTTATCTATTAAATTTTTACCCATAATAGATTATTAATTCAAGGCCGCTGCCTATTTCCTGTTTAACTCCGGGTTTAAATAGCAACAGTACATATAAGAAGGCCGGGAGTGTAATTATTTATTTACCAATGATAATTCATTAATAAGTCGAGCCTGTTAGCCGGGAATCATGAAAATCGGCTGTTCGTCCTCAACTATGAATTGATAGTGAACCTCGCTCCATTCACTGGGCTGCAGGGGGATAAAGCTGCGTTCCCAAAATTGGACCGAATTGCTGCGGTCTACCAGGATCACGCTTGTTGAGCGGGTACCATAGCCTTCCATTTCCACAAAGGCCGGAGAGAGCTTTCTTTCCATTTCCAGACTAACCCCAGTTTGCGGAAGCTGATTGTCATCTGCTTGATGTCTATCTGCCATTATCTCAAACAAGCGCTCAACTTTAATATCCCGGTGCTGCAGTTCAGCCTCTAAAGCACTTAATCCCCGGGTAACTTTGGGCCAGGGTACATCCAGCAGACTGTTGCTCAGACCATGCAAGCCATTTTCCACCTGGCGAATCACTTTGTCCCGGTTAGAAAAGTAAAACAACTGCTCTACCGTGCCGGCGAGCAGGTTATAATCATTTAAGTTTCCGTTTTTTTCCAGCAGGCTTTGCAAGTACTCTGTGGGAGCCATGCTGCCTTCCAGGTATCTTTGCACTAAATGTCCGCGGGATAAGGCCTGCGGATTGTGTTTTAAAGGATCCCGGTAATTAGTCAAAGTGGCAAAACGTCCGGTGGTAGTAATCCCCATCCAGGTGCCGCCATGTTTCAGGTCCTGCCCAGCCAATACCCATGGATGATCCGGCCAAAAAGCCGCCGGCAGGGTGGGACGGATAAAAAATTCATCCCGGTTAGCCGCCACCACCAGTTTATATTCGGGATGAACATCACTGGCCCAGAGAACTGTACACATAATATCGACCCCTAACTCATAGCATTAATTCTGAATTGATTATGCAAATATTATATAGTCTACAATAAGAGAACGGCAAGCCTAATATAAAGCTGAGAACCAAGCGCATGGGCCGGTCCTTTATCCCAGTCCCTGGGATATTTCTTTGACTACATTCCAAACTTTATCACCTGATATTAGCATTTCATGAAGTTCTTGTTGCAAGGCCGACTGTTTAGCTGTTAATGCTTCAAGCTCCTGGTCGATTTGCTTGATTTCGGCTGATGCTTGGACATTTAGTTTTTCGACTATAAATTGGGCTACATTCCAGACTTGACTCCAAATTTCGCTCCAGACCTCATCACCCGTCATTTTTGACCCGGCAAATTCTGCTCGTAGTGCTGACTCTTTAGTCTTTAAAGCGGGTGCTAGTTCCTGGTAATCCTCTCGGATCTCTACCGTTGCCTGGCTATCAAATTCTTTCATTGCATCCCCAACGCTATCCCATACTAAAGTCCATACCTCATCTGCTGAGAAAGCTGATTCGTCCAATTTGGATTTTGTCCATGACTGTCTGGACCTTAGGACACTTTCAATAGCATCAAAACCCTGTCCTGTTTTTTCTGTTAATCTGTCAATCCTAGCTATTAGTTTTTCCATCTCGCCACTAATCTCTCCTAGTCTAGTCTTCAACGTTTGCATATACTCAGCTTTGCTTTTCATATGAATTCCTCCTCGTATAATAATTTTTCTTAGCATTTTGTTAATAAGCTCCCAATTATAAACATCTGCCATTTAGTAGTACTGGAGATCATCTTCCTTGGTAATTTTATTAGAATGGTTAAATTTTTGGTTCTTTACCTGCCCAATAGTCCAAATATAAAATTATCTCATCGTAAATAGCAGAAAAACAATAGGATGCTACAATTATTGGTATTATTACCTTTAATTATTATACACTTCTTTTCTTAGAGTGTATAAGGCATTTTCCTGAAAAGTCCTGCTTGCAATAACAGGCAAAATATAATAACTTAGTTAATATATAGGGTATAAATACTCTGGGTGCCCGTATATGGGGTAATAGGGAATCAAGGTGCAAGTCCTGAGCGGTCCCGCCACTGTAACCGATGAGTCTGGTCTATATAGTCACTGGGTTTACCCTGGGAAGGCTGGCCAATAGGCGTTTTAGTCGGAAGTCAGGAAACCTGCCTGGAAGTATTGAAGTTATTGAGGATGATGGAAAAGTTCTCGAGCCACTTAGGCTTGAGAACTTTTTTTTATTAGAATTAATAAGGAGGGGTTTATGGTGGAACTGCTGTGCAAGACTATCGCAGCTATCAATGGTATAGACCGCTATGCCGCCGATCAAGCGCAGCAAAGGCTGGACAGTCTTTGTAAACCACCGGGCAGTCTGGGGGTCCTGGAAAAGATTGTGGTGCAGCTAGCGGGAATTCAGGGCAGGTCTATACCTTTTTTGGGGAAGAAAGTAATTATGCTAATGGCTGGTGATCATGGAGTGGTAGAAGAAGGGGTCAGTGCTTTTCCGCAGAGGGTAACCCGCCAGATGGTGATCAACATTTTACATCAGGGTGCGGCCATAAATGTCCTGGCTAAACAAGCTGCTGCCGAAGTGGTGGTGACCGATGTGGGGGTAAAAGGCCAGCCGATTGAAAATTCTGGATTAAATATCCGTAAAATTCGCTTGGGCACCAGGAATATGGTTAAAGAGGCGGCAATGAGCGAAGCAGAAGTAATAGCTGCACTGGAAGTGGGTATAGAAATACTTAATCGAGAAATTGATAAGGGAGCAGCTATAATCGCAACTGGTGAAATGGGCATAGGCAATACTACTGCCAGTGCAGCTATACTGGCTTGCATGACAGGCCAAAAAATAGAGCAAATAATTGGCCGGGGAACGGGAGTAGATGATCAGGGATTAATCAGAAAAAGAGATGCTATCAGGACAGCTTTAGAGATAAACCATCCTGATGCCGAACAACCCTTGGATGTATTGAGAAAAGTTGGGGGTTTGGAGATAGCGGCCTTGAGCGGAGTGATTCTCGGGGCTGCTGCCCGGAAGGTGCCGGTAGTAATAGATGGCTTCATCTCCAGCACCGCAGCTCTGGTAGCTCATAGGATGCACCCTCATTGCCGGTATTATATGATTGCTTCCCACTTATCGCAGGAACCCGGGCATAGAATCCTGCTGGAGGAAATGGGCCTGAAAGCAATCCTGCAACTGGATTTGCGTTTAGGAGAAGGAAGCGGGGCAGTTTTAGTCTTTAACTTAATTGAGGCTGCGGTTAAGATAATAAACGAAATGGCTACTTTCGAAGAAGCCGGGGTCAGCAACAAGGATTAAATAAGGCTTGCCCAGGGTAAATTATCCGCTAAAATGATAGAGGAGAAGACTATTAAATCATTAAACAGGAGGTTCCCATGGCTGAAGTGATAATGGTGGTGGGAGGCAGCCGTAGCGGTAAAAGTTCCCGGGCAGAAAAAATGGCTTGTGACTGCGAGAAAAAGCTGGGCTATCCCGTAATATACATTGCTACCGGAACTATCTGGGATGAGGAATTCGCCCTCCGGGTGCAAAAACATCGACTCAGACGGCCTGTTTCCTGGCAAACGATAGGAGAACCCTGTGATTTATTCAGGATCTTTAATGGGCAAATAGACCATCCGCAAATATATCTGCTGGATAGCCTGGGAACCTGGGTAACGAATATGATGTACAGGGAAAATGTTAGTAGCTTTAATTGGAATGAAGACAAAGAACAGGCTTTTTTGGCTCAGCTGGAACTGCTGGCCGAGTCCTTGGCAAATACCGCTGGGACTGTAATCCTGGTAGCGGATGAAGTCGGTATGGATGTGGTCCCGGCCAGCCTGGAGGGCAGGATATTCCGGGATTTGAACGGTATAGTCAACCAGAAACTGGCTGCTCGGGCGGAACAGGTTTATATGGTAATCTGCGGAATTGCTATGAAAATAAAGTAATAAAACTTCAGCGGGCAGCTTCGTTAATTTGGCGATCAGTAACTTGATTTATACTTCATTTTAGATGGTGGGCTTGAAACAGAGCCTATTGCCATAGGGCGAAAACCTAATGAGGGAACAACTTACAGGAGGAATCAATGGTGGGTAGTCTGCTCTTGGCCATCAGCTTTTTAACTATTATCCCGGTCTATGGAACGCGAGTAGCCCAGGATAAGGATATGGCCAGTTCATTGTATTTTTATCCCCTGACCGGTTTATTGATCGGGGCAGTACTGCTTCTGATAGCTTATTTGTCTGAAGTTTTGTCTTTAGGATGGGCAGGAGACGCAGTTATTATAGCGGTGTGGATAATTATAACTGGAGCATTGCATCTGGACGGATTAATGGATTCCGCCGATGGATTGTTCAGCGGCCGGGAGCGAGAGGAAAAACTCGAGATTATGCGGGACAGCCGGGTAGGAGCGATGGGTGTTATAACATTTGCGGTCATCTTGCTGCTGAAGTTCACCCTTCTGACCACCCTGGCTTATCCTGATAAATTATGGGCCCTCCTAATCGCACCGGCGTTGGGCAGGTGGGCTATGGTATACGCGGTAGCCTCTTTTCCATATGCTCGTTGTGGTCCAGGTTTGGGTAATTCTTTTGGCGGATTTAATGGAGCAGGTAAAATTATAGGATCTTCTATCCCATTATTGCTGGTAGTATTGATGCTGATGAAGTGGAACGGCTTGCTTATAATTGCCTTAACTGCCCTATTGGTTATTTTCCTGGCCAGATGGATTGCAGCTGGGCTGGGAGGAATGACCGGGGACACCTATGGCGCTATTTGCGAAGTTACGGAAACTCTATTTCTAGTAATTGCTGTAATAGCCATGAAATTGTATCCCATGATATAAAAGGATTAATGCTATGAGCTTGGGAAGGTTTTCTACATGTTCCTCATGTTTGTTATCCCAATACTTATCATGGGGAATCACTGCAACGAAACAATAAATGGAAGAAGAGAAGGAAACGGGTAATGATAAAATGAAAATAATACTGCTTAGGCATGGACAGACCGAATGGAATATTTTGCACAGGTATCAGGGGCATACCGATATTCCCCTTAACGATACGGGGAGAGAACAGGCAAAAAGAGCGGCTGCGTACCTGTTAAAGAATGAGGAAGTTCAGACCATTTACTGCAGCGATTTATCCCGCACCCGGGAAACAGCTGAAATAGTAGCTGCCAAGCTAAAATTGCCTGTTTACACGGACATGAGGTTAAGGGAAGCTTCTTTTGGGATCTGGGAAGGGATGACCTTTAGCGAAGTGTATGAAAGATACCCCCAGGAGTTTAAAAAATGGTATGAGGATGTATGGCAATATAAGATGCCAGAGGGGGAGACCTTTACGGAAGTATGGGAACGAGTTTCCCTGGCCACCCGGGAGATTATTGAGCGAGATAGTGGTACGGCGCTGCTGGTTACCCATGGGGGAGTTGTAAAAACAATGCTGGGTTATATAGATTCCAGTATAGACATATGGAAAACTGGTGTTGATCCAGGATCGATGACTTTTATTAAATTTGCAGACGGGAACTACAAATTATTGGAAACCGGCTTACTGGTTTAGTTCGCTCGAAATAATGCTTAAATGGCAGGATGGGCTGAATTATGGATATTTTGAATAATATAAATCACCAATTGGGGATATTCTCGTGGTTCGGATTTGTAATGCCCCTACCCCAAAGACTAGACCTTATTAAAAAAGCCGGCTTTGATGCTACCACCATCTGGTGGGAAGATGAAATCGGTAGTCCTGGCATAAGAAAAGAAAAAATGCCGGCCCTGGTGCAAGAAGCAGGTTTGCAGGTGGAGAATATTCACGTTCCCTATGATGATATCGATGATTTATGGAGTGAATCATCGATTCTCCGTAATAGACTGCTAGATCGGCATATAGAGTGGCTTAACAATTGTGCTGAGTTTGGTATACCCGTGATGCTCATGCATATTATTGATCGGAAATTCTCGCCCCAGCCTAATAAGCGGGGGATTGAGAGTATCAGTCGATTATTAAGAACTGCTGAGGACCTGGGGGTTAAGATTGCCCTGGAAAATACCGGCAGTGTGGATTATATCGATTTTGTTTTAAGGGCTCTGCCGTCTGATAATCTGGTGTTTTGTTATGACAGCTCCCACGATTTCTTATATAGCGATGAAAAAGCAGAGATATTGAAAAAACAGGGGCATAGATTAAAACACCTGCACCTGTCAGACAATGACCTGGAAAAAGACCGGCACTGGCTGCCGGGAGAAGGGGTAATAGATTGGCAGCAGCTAAGCAAGGCATTCCCGCGGAATACTTATGAAGGTAATATTACCCTGGAAGTCTATCCCGGGGAGGAGGATTTAAAAGGCAGCCCACAGTGCTTTATCGAGAAAGCCTACCAGAGGGCACTCTGGGTCAAAGATATACTTACTGTAGGTTGCGTCCCAGCACATTTGGGAGAATATAGCAGAAGGAAACTAGTTTGACTGATGTAATATGCTAAGCTATAATTTGCTGTTATATAATTAAATAAATTGAACCCTAAGACCATAGAAAGGAATCTATAACAATGAATCGTATGTCAGGACATGAAACACCAAGCCAAGTAATTAGAAATACTATATCAAACAGCAAATCCAGGCTTACAGTCGAAGATTTAATCAAAGCCTTTGGTTCCCAGAGTTTTAATTTAATGCTTATAGTTATGGCGTTACCATTAACTATACCCTTACCCCCTGGAATAGGATTTATTCCAGCCGGTCTTCTTTGCGTTTGGGCATTTCAGCGTATGCTAGGGAGAACTCATTTATGGGTACCTAAAGCAGTTGGTAAACTGGAGATATCTCAGGCGCTTATCAATAAGATTGAAATTAAAGCTTTGCCTTTGTGTGAAAAGTTAGAAAAACGCTTTTTAAATAATAGCTTATCAGTTGGGCTTAAACAAATTGAGGTTAGCCTTGCATCGTTGGTAGTTGTCATTTTGAGTATACTAATTATGATACCAACCCCTTTTTTGAATAGCATTCCTGCTGTATTAATAATCCTGATGGAGTTAACTATCTTAAACAGCAACCGTAAATTGCTATGGATCAACATGAGCCTTGGGTTATTGGCCTTGGGCTTTATCGGTTCTACCTTATACAT
>CAZHHJ010000078.1:1228-10905 GCA_964531295.1 uncultured Syntrophomonas sp. | reverse complement strand
TTGCCATCAAAGTATTGCCTTGTAGGTTATACATACGGCGTTCTTTGTAATTTTGGCATTGGCCTTCATTCCACTGTTGAACAGGTCTGATATAGCCTACGACCCTGGAGTATACCTCGCACTCGTTTATTACGCCTTCTTGATAACATAAAGGACATTCAAAATGCTCTCCGGAGATATATTTATGTTTTGAGCAAATGCTGAATGTGGGGGTGATCGTAAAGTAAGGCAACATGAAGCCATAACATACCTTGCGTAGTAGATGCTTGACTGATTCGGTGTCGGGCATCTTTTCTCCCAGGAATATATGGAATGTAGTGCCGCCAGTATATTTACCCTGCAATGGCTCCTGCATGAGCAATGCTTCAAATAAATCATCGGTATATCCAACCGGCAATTGAGTGGAATTTGTGTAATACGGTGTTTCTTGGGTTCCTGCGGTTATGATACCAGGAAGTTTTTCTCTATCTTTTAAGGCTAATTTATAACTAGCTCCCTCTGCTGGTGTGGCTTCAAGGTTATAAAGATTTCCTGTTTTTTCAATATAACACTTTATCTTATCCAGCATAAAGTCCATTACTTCCAGGCAAAACTGCTGGCCTTCCAGGGTGTGAATGCCTTTTCCTATGAAATTTAAGCAGCACTCATTCATCCCTATAACTCCTATGGTTGAGAAATGATTAATCCAATACTGCCCCGTTGAACCAAAAATGTCTTTTAAGTAGAAACGAGTATAAGGATAAAGCCCTTCCTTTGTCCAGTTTTCAAGCACTTTCCGCTTTATTTCCAAACTATCTTTGGCGATATCCATAAGCATTCCCAGTTTTGAATAAAATTCATCTTTGGTCTGCGATAGATAACCAATTCGGGGCATATTAATAGTTACTACCCCAATAGAGCCGGTAAGTGGTGCAGATGCAAATAATCCACCCATTCTTTTACGCAGCTCCCGATTATCTAACCGTAGCCGGCAACACATGCTCCGAGTATCGTCTGGGTTCAGATCAGAACCGATGTAATTAGCGAAGTTGGGTATGCCGTACTTGGCGGTCATTTCCCATATAGGCTCATAATTTGGATTATCCCAGTCAAAATCATCTGTGATGCTATAAGTGGGGATTGGGAAAGTGAATAACCTACCCTCTGAATCGCCTTCTAACATCACTTCAGCAAATACCCTATTGATAATGTTAACTTCTTCTTGGTAATCGCCATATACGGCGTCTTGGTACTCTCCCCCGATTATTATCGGTTCGTTTTTCATATGTTCGGGTATTTTCAGATCCATTGTAATATTAGTGAATGGAGTCTGGAAACCGACCCTGGTTGGCACATTCATGTTAAACAAAAATGTCTGCATGGCCTGTTTTACTTGCCCGTAATTAAGCCCATCATATCGTATAAATGGTGCCAGTAATGTATCAAAGTTTGAGAAAGCCTGAGCCCCGGCAGCTTCACCCTGCAAAGTGTAAAGATAATTCACAATTTGCCCTAATGCACTTGAGAAGTGTTTGGCTGGAGAACTGGTTATTTTTCCTCCTACGCCTGCAAAGCCTTCCCTTAATAAACTTTGAAGATCCCAGCCTACACAATATGGAGCTAACATCCCTAAATCGTGGATATGATAATCCCCGTTTAAATAGGTATTTTTGATGTGTTCTGGATAGATTTTATCCAACCAATATTGCTGTATAACACCTTCCGAAACATGAATATTTAAGCCTTGCAATGAAAAAGTCATATTCGCATTTTCACGGACTGCTAAATCATTCTTCCCCAGATAGGTGTCGATTTTATCCTGGTTCCGGACTATATCGGCGGTCCTGATTTCGGAATGCTGGTGCCGGTATATGATATAGGCCCGGGCTGTTTTATAATGCCCTCTATGTACAAGCACCCATTCAACGACATCCTGAATTTCTTCAACCGCAACAACCGTATCTCGATCCTGATATAATTCTTCTAGTCGAAGAAGTACATCTTTAGTTAGATCCATGGCTCGATTATAATCCCGGCCCCCTACTGCCATAGCCGCCTTATAAATAGCCATAGTGATTTTGCTCGGATCAAAGTCTACTGTACGGCTAATGATTTCACCATTGATTTTTTGAGGTCTTTTAGTAACTTTGGTAAACATTAATTTACCTCCTTTTTCTTAAAGAATATCTTTTGTATTACAAAAGCCACCCGTTTCCAGGTGGCTTTTGCGCTTATATGCCATACCCTACAGGGCCTTCCCAATAATAACCGCATTGATCACATTCAATAAACCAGTAATATTGGCCTAATTCGGCATCCCATTCCTTTGTTATAGTTGCTTTTCCGCAAGCACATCCCACTATCAATGGCATCTTATTCACCACCCTCTATTTTTCTGGTGCTGATCTCCTGGGTTTTGCCATTAAAATTAATGATATGGGTGTTAAGCTCCCAGTTAGTCAATAAGACATTCAAAATACTGAATACCAGGGTAGCTGCCATGTCATTTGCCCCGATGTTCTGCGGATTTTGCAAAGCGTTTAATGCACAATTTTGCGGCTCTTCCTCTGGATCATCAATTAACGCTTCCGGAAAAACATCTCCCACGGGCGGTAATATGATTTCTTTATAGGTTCTGAAGCCAGTAACTACCTGCCCAGTGAATCTTCCATTTCCGACGTCGATATACATTAATGAATGACCATAGCCGAAGCCATCCCAATTTTGGAATAAGTCTTGCATTATTTTTCGGGCCCGGTTATTGTCTACTGCGCCTATTAAAATACACAGTGCATTGGGCGACCAATACATACCGTCATTCTGTTGAAGCGAAAATAGGTTTTTAAGCTGTTTAGGTTCTTCTATTTTTTCCGAGCAGCTTACTATATTGACTCCAAAATGACTGCCGTACCTTATGGCGCATACATCGGCTTTGTTTTTTCCCAGGTCACCCTGGATGAAATTCTGACGATACAGATTTTTTTCTTCGATGTGATCAAAATCATTGAGAATATATGATACCCTCAACTCTTTCTTAAATGCTGACAGGGTCATTAACAGTCGGGCGAGTTTGGGGACTATATAGCCCCCTGTGCCGCCACAACCTACTTGAAGGATTGATACCCGGTTGATTTGTTCTAACTGCATTGATAAACACCTCCATCAATCCCATTCTGCCAGTACGGTTCTGATTGAAAAACCGGTATCTATCTTGAGTCTGTTTTTGGCATTTCCAATGATGATTTCCGGAGCGTTGGGGGGTAACTCACCCAAGGGACGCCATTCAAGGTACTTAACCTCATATAGATCTCTACCATATCTATCATATCCATGTTTGATATGAACGTTGGTCACTTCTATTATTTGGTGAGTACAAACTACTTTCTGATTTACTACCCAAATTTCTCCGGTCCTTTTGGCATCCTGCACATACTGGGCAACTTCAGAGTTAAATGCTATATTGCCATCCTTTATACTGTTTGAGTTTATGTGATAAACATGAAGTATTGCCGATATGGGCAGCATCTTGGATCTCAGAAATAGATTTTTCAATGCTCTGCCGCCCCCAGGCATGGCTGTAATACAGTTTTCAATACTGTCTGTAAAACAGATTCTTGGTATAGTCTTATCCTCATGAGGTGCCCGACTAGCCGGCACTCGGGGATACAACATACCGTCTTTTATCTCGTTGAATGAAACATGGTATAATATCATTCGTTTTTTCCCTTTCTACCCCGGCTATGCCGGGGATTTATCCCACAGCAAAGCCGTAAGTAGTTTATTATTAGGATTTTTTGGACAATAATTTGGCTATCATACCCGTATATCCCTCATCTTTAGTGCTTATGCGATTGTTGATGAAGGCATCTTCTGCTAAATCAAAAATTTTCTTATGCAGCCGGGTTTCTTTTTCCAGCTTTGCATATTGCTCTTTTGCTTGATGCAGTAAAAGCTCCGCTCTTTCCCTGGTTTTCTGTTCGTACCTTAATTGAGCATGCAGCCGGGTATTCTCCTGATACATATTTTCAATATCCTGTGGTTTTACTATTTGTTTTTTTCCATCAATTTGAATAACGTTTAACATTTTATTCCTCCCTTTACCCCATTTTTTCAAACTTCACACCGCAATAAACATATGGTGCCTCGCCTTCGACTTCTGAATTTACTACAAACATGCCAACCCTTTTAGAATCGGCCAGCTCAGTAAAGCCATGATTATTCAATAACCATTTTCGGACATCATCCAAGGTGGGTTCCTGGAGATCGTCTGGTGCTTCGTACTCGTAAAAATCAGAGTACATTTTTACCTGCATTTGTCTAACAGGCAGCTTTTCTTCTAAGCCTTTTTTAGCAGCTGTGCTGCCGGTTGTTTTTGATTTTTTCGGGGCTTTGGCTCCACATTCATTCTGTGGCTGCTCCCCAAAGTCACCAAATAAATTACTCATAAATCTCTCCTTCCCAGCGAATTTTCGCTAGATGTATTTTGAATTTTGCATATAAAAAACCCCTCATCATATCGACAAGGGGTGATATTTGACTCTACATGGTTAATAAAATGTCTCTTAGCTTCTTTTGGGAGGGTTTTAGCCATTCATTCGGGAATGGTTTCCCTTCCACGGCTTTCAACAGAGAGTCGCCTTGCAACCCAGAGTTGTTGTGTGTACTTAATCCCAAATTGGAAGGCATAGCTTTCAGAATGTCGGGCACTTTAAATAGTTGCCAGGGTTCTTCTACCGGTATATGATTAGACCCTATACAAATCCTTCCATCCTGCCACGAATTGAAATATGGGTAGTGATAGACAGGAGTATCTGGAGTCAGGGTTTTATCCAGTACCGCCCACATTCTTACTTGAGATAATGTTCGGTTATCTACCCTGAAGCGATAGATTATTGCAGGGTAGCCAACTACATAATCCCGGCTTTCGTAAGTAATCGGACCTATTATTGGCTCTCTATATAGATAGAGGCTATATTTAGTCGGATCTGCTGCACTTTGGGTATATTTGATCGTTCCGGTTGGCAATAAAGAGGTTTCAAAGATTTCTCCATCTGTAACATCCCTTACTGCACTATTGAATATGTCAATGAGACCACGAATATCAATTTCCCTAAATTCTTTTTTGCCGTTATCTTCTAGTTCGATAAAAGCCCCGTCTTCTTTGATTGATAATTTTATCATGCCGCCACCTCCAAACCTTCAGCGATCTTCCTCACTTTAATAAAGAAGTTGAATAAATCTTCTCTAAAAGGCCATTCGTCTGAAGGAAAATATATGTGACTGGTTTTTTTATTGATTTTCCTATATTTAAATTCACCGGATTTTTGTGGAAAAGTCTTGAAAACTTGTTCGCATATATCTGAATATACTGCTGGAATTACTAATTCCGTAATTTCATCAAAATCATTTTCCTTGGGGATATCCGGATAAGTCTTATAGAAATCCTCATTGGTGTAGTATTCTTCAGATATGCTAAGTTCTTGTTCCGCAGTTAAATCAAGGATAATTGCCATCGTGCTCCGAAAAAATACTTCCCCACTATCACAACAAGGAGTGTGGCCAAAATACCTGTCTGTAATGTCGGCGTGTTCACCAAGCTCTTTTTTGATGTACAAAAGTGTCTTTAAGTTATACAGAGTGCCCAGGTATTGGTCGATTAGTTCGTCATCAAAACCACCATAATAATCTGAATACATCCTGCCACCCCCTACTACACAAAGTCTCGTGCCTTGGGCAACGGGGCTGTACGAAATTGACTATAGTAATGGTTATGAAAGCCGCGTTTTTCTTCGTTCGCCAAAATGTAACGTGCTATTGGCGTGGTTCCATCTTCTAACGCAACTAATTCTTCTTCAAACGCCCATTCTTCAACGGGTACGGCAAGTATTTCCTCGTTTATGTACTCTTCCGTTAGTAGATCCATCAGATGCAAAATTCTTTGGGCATCATCCCTAACATCATCTGTTTTACTAGTGGATTCGGCCTTGGCCAATATTTCACCGTTAAGATAGTCAATATCCAAAATCTTCATTGTTTAACACTCCTTCCCCTTAAAAAAGGGATTTTTGCCCCCCAAAATGAGGGGCAATTTTTACATGGCTAGAGCCGCCTGCACTTCGCTTTGAGCCTGCATCCCTTTTATTCGGCGGGTAGGCGCACTCGACACGGCGGTTTCAATAGGTATATTTTCAATAGGTTCTGATTTCTTGTTACTAGCTTTTAGCCTGCGTTTGGCTTCTCTGTGACGCAACTGCTGTTCGGGAGAATCCGTAAACTCTTTCAGTTTGCTCTCGGTAATCTCCCGGGCCTGGCGCACCTCATCCATAGCCTCGCCTAAAATTGATTCGTATTCCTCAACCAAAGACATTACTTTTTCCGCTTCGGTTTTTAAGTGTCCACTCACTCGCTGAGCGGTCTTAGTAACATCTGTGGAATCAGCAATATCGTCTTTTGCTTTATTAAATATGGCGTTTAGGCGTTCTACAGCGTAAATAACCGCATCAGTTTTTACTTTATTACTGACTTCGGGGGTACGGATCACCGGCAGGGTGTCCGTTACAAAGATACCCTCTTCATACTCGTTTAGTCTTTCGGCTACCCTGAGTAATCTATCCAGTAAATCTTCTCTGGTTGCTGGTATGTTCCAGGTACTTAATATTCGGTTAACCGGATTACCAGCATCCTGCAAGACTCTCTGCACTACATTGTGTATTTGTGTTTCCGAGACTAAATCACGCTCTTTTTGAAACCGTTCGATAGCTGCCTGTATTCGTTCGCAAACAAAATCTGGGCAGGTGTCAAATTCATACCCTGCCTCATACCCGTGATAAGCGACTATTGATTGACTATCACGGAAGAATTTAATCTGCGCTACCAGCTTTCCGTCTGTGGAGGTACGACTTTTTTTGTCAATTTCGGTGAGCTGGATATTACGAACTATCGGGTCTGCTGATTCATCGATCAGGATCATATTGATTTTATATCTGCGCCCATTTTCCTTGTCATATACATAACGCTTCGGTATATCCTGGCTAGCTCTACGGAAGGCATCTGCAGGAGTTGGCGGGTTAGGTGCATACTTCCCTAAATCTGCTTCATTCAGCAACGGTATTAGAAAATCATACCTTATACCTCTTTTGCTTTCCTTCCGGGCGTAAGCAAACCTCTTGCCGATATAATTGCTTTCCGCGTTTTCTACGCCAGTTACGTTATCCCATAAATTCATGGATTTTCCTCCTTTCGCCCGGCTCAACCGGGCATTAAAATTCCCGGCTAAAGCCGTACTAAAGAGACAAAACTTTTGTTTAACTTACGCGATAACCAGATTCCAGTAGATTATCGCAGTATTCCCGTTCCCACGCCAAAGCCTTTTCTCGGTTTGTATCGGAATAGACTTCAGTTCCGTCAGGCAATGTGACAATCCATTCCTGGCGATCAGAACAAAATTCAACATTGGTTGCTCGTTTGATATCCAGGTACCCTAGATTCTTTAAAGGGATCTCATCACTGTACAGCCCTTCTACTGCGCCTTCTGGACGTATAAAGAATTTAGCCATGTTACATCCCCTTCCTGGCATCTTTTAGTGCCCATTCTTTGATCTTAGCTGCTACTGAAGGGTGTGGCGATAACTCTGTTTTTACCGCATGACGTCTGGCTAATATTCCTAACGCCTTTTTGTGAATTTCAAGTTCTTCTAAGGCATCATGTAATGGGCTGCCCTCATTAAGTTGCTGTTCAGCTTCAGCCAAACGTTCCGATAAGACTTGAATACTTCTTCTTTGAAGATCAATTTCTTCTTTGTACGCCGATATTTGATTTTCTAGTTCTTCCAGCTTTTCTCGGCCGATACAAACAGCATTTGTTTCCATCAAATTTCCTCCTTTAGTAATTCACCCTCGATATAATATTCCGGCTTATTTTCGGATTCATCTACTATTCCGAGAGTTTGTAGAAATGCAGTTGCATGAGTACAGGAAGTGCCAGTAAAGCCCTCGGCTTCTACTTTTAAATCGCCGGCTGGATTTACTGTTGTGATCACTTTTCCTTCCGGACTGGCTCCGGTAGTTTCATAAACAATGGTACCGTCTGCCAGGGTGTTTGCAATATACTGAAGTCCTTGCATTCTGACCAATTCTTCCAGTGCTGCGCAATTATAAGCTTGCATGAATTTGCTGATTTTAGCTTCATTCATAAAAGCTTCAGCTTCCGTGTAACTCCATTCCTGACTTTGGATTTTTTCATTGAATAGCTTTTCTGCTTCTTTTAGAGCATCGGCATTTGCTAAATAATCACTGACGTGATATGCCCAAAAATCGGCAACTATTTCATATGTGCCATCCTCCTGTTTTTCAAATCCAACGTCGTATTCGCCTGGGAGTCTTAAAACAAGGTCGCAATGCGTCTCCTGTCCTGCATATCCTCTGCATTTTCGATTGTGGACCACCATGTAGCCCATTTGCGAAGCTGCCTTTTTAATAGCATCAACGCTATTAAATTTTGTTTTTACACTGAACCAATGACTCATTATTTTTACTCCTTTCCCCTTAAAAGGGATTTTTAAATCATTTCATGAGCTTTGAAACTGAAATATGTCCCATCGCCAACCACTACGTGATCCAATACCTCGATTCCGAGAATTTTTCCAGCTTGGTGTAAACTTTCGGTTACAGCCTTATCTTCTACAGACGGGGTAATATCTCCCGAGGGGTGGTTGTGGGCTACGATTATTTGGGCCGCGTTTGAAAGAATGGCCGTTTTAAATACCTCTCTGGGCGTTACAACAGCGTTCCACAAAGACCCGATTGAGATAGTTGAAATGTTATTCACTTTCCCTTTGCTATCAAGTGATAAACAAACAAAATACTCCCGATCCTTGTTTTCTAGAAACTCAGTCAAGAGTTTACAAACATCATCCGGCTCCTTAACGCTATAACAAAAGTCTCCTTCTTTAATTTGAATGATGCTTACAATTGATATTTTTTGCTTGTAGTCGCCAACATTCTCAAATAGAGTGCCTTCTGTCATCTTTTCACTTCCCTTCCAATAAAGGTACTCGCGTACCCTTTCCCTGCGTATATCGCAAGATATAATTTTAAAAAACTACATAAAAAAGACCGTGGCCGAAACTAAGTTCAAACCACGGTAATTAGGAGGTTTTAGACAATTAAAAAAGCCGCTTAAAAAGCGGCTGTTGACGGACACAAAAATAGCGACCCCAGAAATGAGACATTTTTGTTGTCCTTGGATTATTCTGGGATAAATACATTATATAACTTAATTTAGAAAAAAGAAAGGAGAAATCTATGAATATTCTCCTTTCTTTTAGAAGTATTTTAGCCAAATAGGACTAATTGACTATCTGCTTGCTGCATCAGTTTCTTTCGGCTGCTCCGAGACATTTGCGATAGATCGATGTCCTGTTCTGCCAGTATTTCACTAAGAGTTTTTAGCCTTACTGTATCCTCTATGGTCAGAACCTTCTTATTGATCAATGTTGCAACCTCCGCTTTATACGCGTTGAATATGTCATTTGAATTAACGGTTACAATGTTATCTTTCAATAAAGACAGTATATCTATCATATCTCCGGTATCACCAAATGAACGCAATCCTTCATTCGTCAGATTCCCTTCCAAAATTCCTGCTGCATTAAGCTTACTTCCCGTCAATTGGAAGCACTTCTCTTGCAGGGTGTCTT
>CAZHHJ010000078.1:0-1128 GCA_964531295.1 uncultured Syntrophomonas sp. | reverse complement strand
TAACTTCAGTTGAGTACGAGTGTTTTTGGCTTTACTGGATTTACCGTAGGTACTGTCTTTACTTTTTATCGTTTTCTGCCAGAACCCGTACTCCATCTGGAATCTTGAGCGTGATTCTTCGTTGTGGTTGTATCCCAATTCTTTGAATTTTCTGGAATCCAACCGCCACAGTAAATAGTAAAGGCCGTTTGCGTAACCATCGGCCAGGGTGCCTGTCATGCCGATAGTGTTTTTGCACTTGGCAACTAACCCGCCAAACGCCAATCCTTGGGCAGTTGAGCCTTTGTATAACGATAGGTAAGCCTTTGAAGTTATCTCCAGCTTTTCCCCCGCTTCACACCGTACGTGAGACTTTCACCTCATACGGCGTTCCATCGATTTACAATCTACTGATTATAGTAAGTATTACCTTACACATTTCCTCTGAAATTGCCTATAATTTATGCTACTAAAGTAACCATTTCTAATTGGGCCAGTTTTCTTAGTTTGTTGATATGCTTTAGCATGGTTTTGTCTGGCATTATTTTATCCATGTAATATGTGTGTACTTCTGGATTTGTCGCATGTATCAGGCGGTGTACATCTTTATGTACTATGATCAGATTCTGATACCTGTCGGTTCCACCAAGATGCACTGGCAGTTTATGGTGGCAGTGGATTTCATTTAATTCCAATACTACACCTGTGACTGCACATCTGCCTAATTGGGCTGCATATAAAGAAATTCTATTATCAGTATATTCTATACTGCGGTTAACTTCTTTAGTTTGCATGAGTTGGTGCAGTATTTTCATGTCTACACCAAGGGATTTATGGATTTCGTTGCGACCTTCTTGAGTATACTTGCATATCACGGCTTTCTTAAACATAGGGTTTTTCTTCTGCACGAAAGCTATAGGACATACAGCATTACCGTTGATGTAACGAATTTGTTTGCTTTTTCCATATTGCTTGCGTACGTACGGAGTTAAAGGGTCCCCTTTTCTTGAAAGTCTGCCTCTGATACGGTTTTTCATAACCGTATCTATCTGCCTGCCAATAATACTACAGTCCTTATTAATGTGCGTAGCAATTCGATAGTAATTATGAATACCCCATACCAATGCATTATACCGAGAAAGCATTAGG
>CAZHHJ010000077.1:0-10967 GCA_964531295.1 uncultured Syntrophomonas sp. | reverse complement strand
ATACTTGATAAGCCAGATGTTCTGGACATGGATCTGCCCGATTCATATTGATAGACCGGACCCACAGCGCAGGCCAATTTATAAAGGGGGTAAAGAAATAAAATTATGGAGAGTATTAGCAACGATGCAAATCTAAAAGAGGCCTGGACCAGCCAATCCCTGCAGCATTTACTCGATGGGAAATGGGTAGTTGAGCCAAGAGCGGATTGGTGCTGCTGGAATCTGGCTATTGGCGAATACGCTTGTGTCGGCCCGGGCACCTTGTTTATTGCCATTGATAGAGATAGATGGCTGCAAGGCTCGGGAAATACCGGTGTATATGCGGCCTGGACCGATACCCATATTACTCTGCCAAAATTTCAAAAAAAGATTGTCGGAGCTATTGTTGAACATTACATTGAAGGACTGGATCCGTCTATTCCTCAATTACTGGTAGATAATTCATATGAGGCTATTCGTACCTTAGGGATGAGCTCAAGAAACAACTTATCTGGAAAAGTGATAGCTATTACCGGAACGGCTGGTAAGACCAGCACCAAAGATATGCTGCACCACTTGCTGGAAGCTAAAGGCTCGATCGTCTCTACCCATGGAAATCATAACACCAGGACCGGCGTTCATTTGACCCTGGCCCGCTGTATTACCCAGCCTAAATATACGGTGCTGGAGGTCGCCTTATCTGCCTTATGGATGAGATCTGGTGGTATCTGCCAATTTGCCAGGCCACATATAGCTATAATTACTGAAATTGCTCTGGGACAGACTAGCAGTACGGTCAACACAGTAAAAGAAACCGCACGGATGAAAGCTCGTATTGCCCAGGGTATCGAGCCGGGTGGTATAGCGATATTAAATAGGGATATGCCAGAATATGATTTTGTAAAAGCAGAAGTTGTAAGATATGGTGCATTCCCTATGAGCTATGGTTTTCATGAGGATGCTGATTTTGGAATTTTGGAATGGCGAGCTCAAGATAAAGGTTCCCTGGTGAAGGCCAAGATTAGGAAAGAGGATATTACTTATTATCTACCCATACCCGGGAAAGGGATGATTTCTAATTCAATGGCTGCTCTTGCAGCGGTACATGCCCTGGGGATTGATCCGGCCGAGGTAATGCAGGGCTTTGAATCAATGGGGTTTAACACTGCGGTTTTAGAAAATTTAAGCTTCGATTTACCGGCCGGGGGCAAAGTCTACATACTGGATGACAGTCACAATGCTGAAGCAGTTTCGATGAAGTCTGCTTTAGAGGTATTTAGGGATACTGCTTGTGTTCATTCGGGCAAGAAAATTTGTGTATTGGGGCGTATAGTAAATCTGGGTGAGAACGCAGAAGCTATCCACAGGGAAATGAGCAAGGCAGTAATTAATTCTGGGGCTGATCTGGTATTTGCTTATGGAAATGAGATGCAATATCTGGTAGATGAATTGCCTGACGAAATGTTGGGGGGCTTCTACTCGGATATTACTGCCTGTGCTCAAGCAGTGGTCAATAGGCTGGAAGCTGATGACTATATACTATTGAAGGGATCGCGCAGGGCCAATGATTTTGGGAAAATTCGGGGATCTATCTTAAGTGCTATTGCAGACAGGGGCAACCAGGCTGCAACTTATAAAAAAAATTTTACATATATCCCCCATTCCACATACTGTGTACAGGCTATGGATGCAGAGAGCGGGACACTTTTATGCAGTGAAGGAAATCCCTATGCACGGGTGGAGCAGGGTGTAGGTGGCCTGGTCTTGCTGAGCTTATTGCTGGAAAGAATAGTCGGGAAAAAAATCAACCTGGGTGAGTCGGTGCGTATTAGCTCCGCATCAGCTAAAGATGGAAAATCGGCCAATGCTATGGATCTACAGGCCGGGGAAGAAGTCTCAGTATTCACCCTGCTCAGTTCCTTGATTTGCCACAATGCTCCAGATGCCGCGATAGCTTTGGCAGAAAAGATGAGCGGTAGTACCAGAGACGCTCTGATCTTGATGAAGGCCTGGGGAGGAAAAATGCAATTAAGTAAGAATTCCCTGGAAAACATCACCGGCCGGGTACTTAGGTCGAAGCCCCAATCATTTGATATAAGCGATCTCAATAAAGCAGCGAAATATTTGTGCTCATTGCCTCCTATGTATCTGAAAATGTTAAATATCAGCACCGTGGAGTATAAAGGCAAAATGTTTAATTCCTCTACTGCGCTTATAGGTCAGGGGAAAGTTTTTGCAGCATATTTCTTCGGCAAAAATAATGGACAGGGTGTGGCCTTGGCCAATATAAAAGGGCAGAGGATTCTGCTTACAGTTTGCGGAGCCCGGGACAGCTTTCATCTTGATTATCTGCTCAGCCGGGTCATAGACCACTTGACTTTTCCCGACTCCGAGGCCGAAATACTATCCAGGCAAGAATATCTGGATTTTAACGATAATGATCAGCTCTTCATTAATATATTGGGGGATACCTATTTCGGGGAGGATTACACACTTAAAAGGCAAAAACGGGGTATGGAGGATGCGCTGACAAAATATGGCTATGATTATTCTTTTCAAGCCTTAGAACCCATATTGGCGAAAGGTGATTATAACCTACTTAACTTTGAAGCAGTACTTACGGATGCTAGGAATTCTCGGCTATTAGGATTAAAGCCGTTCATACTAAAGGGAAAGGTTAAGGAAAGTATTGACTCATTAAAAAAAGTTCACATTGATGCAGTGACCCTTGGTAATAACCATGCCATGGATTATGGGGTGGAAGGACTTAAAGATACCCTGCAGGCATTTAGGTCAGCGGGGATAAAATCTATAGGAGCTGGATATAATGCCGGGGATGCCAGTGAAGCACTGCAGATCAGCAGTGCTGATCGGAAGATTGTTATTTTCAATGGATACTGGTACCGGAAAACTGCCCATCACCTGTATGATATGTATGCCATGGGCGATAAACCCGGAGTGGCCTGTCTGAACGGAGAATTAATGGATAAAATCAGGCAAGAAAAGAGCAGGTCACCTGAGGCCATTATTATTGCCGTAATACATTGGGGAGTGGATTTTCAAGAGGTTAAACCCCAGCAAAGGACTTATGCTAGGCAATTAATTAACAGCGGCGCAGATTTGATTATTGGTCATGGCGCTCATATGATGCAAGAGATACAGCAAATAAATGGCAAGTGGGTGTTCTATGGTATAGGGAATGGTGTTTTTAATAGTAACGGGGAATATGAAATAAGAAAAGCGCCTCCGTATAGCTTCTTGGTACAGCTCAGGATAGAAAAAATAGGAAATGAGTATATCCGCCTTTATCCGCTGTTCTCCAACAACTTAAAAAGCTTCTGGCAACCCCATATCATAAGCGAAGAGCAATTTAAAGAAGTAATAGGGTACCAGGCTTCAGTCGGCAGCCCGATAGCAAGCTTTAGTATGGATGTTGATGGCTTTGGTCCTTTTATGGAAACACCGATATAAAGACTCTTTTTAACCGGTCCCCGTTATCAGAAACCGGGTGTGCCCTTTACAGTGTTATCGAATGCAGCAGTAAACTTTTTTGGCTTCCTGGCTGCTCGGTGTTGCTGCGGCTGTATTTAAATCTGCTATTGTGCCGGTATCATTATGCATTACCCCATTTCCCCTTGCCATTTCTGATTCGCGGCAAGTCATTCTCCCCGTGAAGATGCGCAGCATTCTGGAATCAAAATATTACCAGCGCCTATTATATGGGACGCCGGTTTCCCGGGGGCGAGGTATATTTTCGGCCATATAGATAATATGATAATGAGTTGAATAGTCATGGGGCAGGGCAGGAGAATATTTCATTAAACTGCCGGCAGCATAGAGCACTGCAGCAGCAGAGACTAATAAAGTCAGCAGGTAAGCCGGATTTTCAGTATAAAACAAGGCAAATACTGAGCATAGGCTTATTAAGAATTCTGTCATTAGCAAAGCTATGGTAAAAAATTTATTCATAATAGTCAGATTATTCACAATAAATAATTATTTCAAACAGAACGGACATTGTCGAATTGTTGTTTCACACTGATCTGTAATGATTTAAGCTCTGAATACCGAGTAGAAGGGCTGTACATTGTAAAGAATAATGACTGGAGTGTCATTGAACCTTGTGGCTATCCGGCCCTAACTTTTACTGCCTGTAGCCAGGAGCGCAGGTTGGTTCGTCAGGTAGTCCAGGCCCACCTGCTTATGGATGAATTAATTCTCCCCTGCGCGGGCTTATAATTCTACATCCATAGCAAGACCTAGCCTGCAGATTGTGCTAATATTTATAATATGCGGCACAAGAAGGAGGTATTGGCCGGGTTTTAACCGGCAAAGTATTATGCTTAAAGATTATCTGAACCACTGGGGCTTTATTTCGCTACAGGCAGTACTCGCCAATGCATTAGTCAGAGCCGTACTGGGCGCTTTACTAATATATCTGATTTTTTTGCTGGTAGATAAAGTAGTGAAAAAATATGTTTTCCCGTGGCTGGAAAAGATCACCCGGAAGAGCGATAATGACTTGGATGATAAACTGCTAGCTTCATTTTTTAAGCCGGTAGAATACTTTATCTTATTAACCGGGGTGTTTTTTGCCCTTCGTTACCTGCCACTGAGCATCAGCATTGACAATATCGTATTGAATATTTACCGATCTCTGGTAATCGGACTACTGGCTTGGGGATTCTATGCTCTGGCAGATGGGGAATCAGTTTTATCCCAGAAAACAAAAGATAAATTTAAAATAGATGACATACTTATTGCGTTTTTTTCCAAAGTGCTGCGATTTATTATAATAACCCTGGCCGTACTTATAGCTTTTCAGGAGTGGGGTTACCCGGTCAATGGTTTTATTGCCGGATTGGGACTGGGTGGTCTGGCCTTCGCCCTGGCGGCCCAGGATCTTCTTTCCAACATATTCGGGGGAATCGTCATAATTATGGAAAAACCATTTTCTATAGGGGACTGGATAGTCACCCCCAGCGTGGAGGGAGTAGTAGAGGATATTAGTTTTCGTAGCACCAGAGTAAGAGCATTTGAACAGTCACTGGTGACCGTACCCAATTCTACCCTGGCCAAGGAACCAATCACCAATTATGCCCGCATGGATAAAAGGCGGATCAGTTTCCATCTGGGAGTTACCTATAACACCCCCCGGCTTAGGCTGCAAGAGTGTATCGATCGATTAAAAGAGATGCTGGAGAATCACCCCGAGGTGCATCCCGAAACGATTATGGTTTATTTTGAACAATTTAACGATAGCAGCTTGGATATATTTATATATTTTTTTACCAATACTACCAATTGGGAAGAATACCTGGCCGTACGGCAGGATGTCAATCTCAGAATCATGGAAATTTTGGAGGAGCTGGGAGTAAGCGTAGCATTCCCCAGCCACAGCATATATTTTGAAAAAACCCAGGTAATTAAGAAATCCACTATTGAAGAAGCTTCCGAGGAATAGTTGGAATTAATTGCGAGACAGGTATTTAAGCTCTTAAATTAGAATGAAAGCCGAGAATTTTCCTGGTATTAAGATTACTGTCTGAGCACAGCTTCAGGTTTGAAATATTAATATAAACAGGATAAAACATCTGCTTTGTCGAATAATATACCTATTCCAGATAAGGGGGGCGAATATGGATAGAATCGACGAATTAAGTATGGAGATAGATGAGGTGAAGGGCTTCCTCATCAAGTCGCATAAGGATGTGCAACTAGCCCAATATGCTGTAGATCAGCAAAGCAATTTTTTGAAAAAGAAGAACGACGAACTTGATTTTTTGAAAGACCTTTTAATGAATATGCTGGAAGAAAGAGAACAACTCCGTCCTGGAAGCATGACGGAAGAAGAGCAGGAATTATTGCGCTGAAGAATGGAATAGAGAGAAATGGCTGTCGGAGGAACCGGCAGTTTTTTTTGTTTCAACAAAGACACGGGGACGGTTCTACTGTCTCGTTCATACCTAAGGCGAGACAGTAGAACCGTCCCCGTGTCTTTGGAACCGTCCCCGTGTCTTTGGGTTGACCGAACAAATGTTCTGTTATATTATTATTAATACAATAAAGGTAATAGTGATGGAAGATGCGCAAAATTATTTACTTAAAACCTGCCGCCGGGGAAGTGGCGGAAGCAGTGCTTGATGAATGCAGCTTATATACGCCCCTGGTAGAGCCGCAGGAAGACGGCAGTCTGTTCTGTGACCTCAGCGGTTGCGGTCCAGTATTAGATATATTAAGGGCTATCGTTAAAAAAAATTATCAACTTACTGCTCAGCGAGCCAGGATATCACTGGCATCATCGCGTATAGTGGCAGAAAATGCCCTGCAGCGGAGCAGGTTGCCGGCCGAAAAGTTATACTTTGCTATGAAAAGAAAAGAAGCGTATTTTATAGAGGTTTTACCTGGCAGAGAAGAGGATTTTATGGCTTCCATCTTCCTGGAGGAATTTACTGCTATCACGGCCCAGGAAAGCAAAAAACTTAAAAGAGTGGGGTTTTCTAAAGTTGGAGAGCTAAAAGAAGTACCGGTAAGCCGCTTGGTATCTTTCCTGGGGGAGAAGGGGATGGGTTTGACCAGGCAGTGTCAGGGCATTGATAATAGACCGGTCTTAGGGCTGTATCCTCCTGTGGAGATATCTTATCCCCTGTTTTTTAGCGAAGGAAGTTTTAATCGTTTGTTTATTGATATTCAAGTTAAGGAAGCCTGTCAGGTCTTGCAGACCTTATTGGAAAAGAGGAATTCCGGGTGCCGGATAGTCGGATTGGAAATAAAGGCTGCTGGCCAGACCCTGAAAGATGAATGCAGGCTGAAGACTCAGGGCAGTCAGGCTGAGGGACTATCCGCAGTTATTAAAGGCATGATGGATAAGATGAAATTCAGCCAGGTCCCGGAAGAAGGGCGGATCATACTGGCGGAAATATTATCTCTTGACTGGGAGGAACAGGACTTGTTTTCCTTTTTACCCTGCGAAAGAAATGACCGTTGTTTAAGGATAGATAAAGTTAAGGAAAAACTGGATAGCCGTTTTCCGGGGCAGGTAATGCTGGGGCAGAAAGAAGCCCGGCGAGAAAAGATACTGGCATACTTCGATCCCTGGAGACGGTGAAAGCGGCAATTAAATGAAGCTGCGGAGAATGAATTCTCCGCTACAGGGGGGGAGGATAATTCGGCAGCCGCGAATCCAGCACCACAATCATGTAGCTGCGAATTCATTTGTGGTTGGAAGCGTTGTCAGGCCAAGATTATCGAAGAATTCAGTATTCAAGAGGAGCGTTTATAAAATGAAAAGGGTCGATTCATGGAAAGTTTTATTCACCCTATAAAAGTACAATGCAGCAAGTTGCAGTGGCCGCTGATCATAGAAATAAAGCAAGTGAGGCTGGGAGTGGAAAGCATTCTGGAATCCTGGCATGATACCGGATGCTGGTGGGAGGGTGAGAGTGAAAAAGTGTTTTACCGTATTTACTGCCAGGATGGGGGAGTAAGGGAAATATTTAAAGACCTCTGTTCTGAAGAATGGTTTTTATACCGGGTATATGATTGAACTCAGGGATGAGCTGCGAATGGCAAGGTTATCTTCCTTGACGGAGAATAAATTCTCCGCTACAAGGGGGGGGGATAATTCGTCAGCAGCGAATCCGGCAGCAAGTCGTGAATCCAGCAGGATAATCCTGTAGCCGCGAATTCATTCGCGGCTACATCACGAGGAGGTGAAGCAGATGAGCTTTATACATCTGCATACACACAGCCCCTTTTCATTTCTGGATGGTGCCAGTGCGATTGAGGAACTGGTGAAGAGGGCAGTGGAACAGGATATGCCGGCCCTGGCCCTTACTGACCATGACAATGTCTGTGGGGCGGTGAAATTCTATAATGCGGCCCGGGAAGCCGGTATTAAGCCGATACAGGGAGTGGAACTTACCCTGCAGGGCGGAGCCCACCTGACCCTCCTGGCCCGCAGTCCCAGGGGCTATGCTTCTATATGTTCGCTTTTGACCCGGGCGCATCTTGATAATTCCCGGGGTGAGCCAGCGGCAGCCTTCGGAAACCTGGAAGAACTAGAGGAGGTAATCGTCCTGTCCGGCTGCCGTAAGGGTGAAATCAATCAACTTATCTTACAGGGACACTATAAAGAGGCCCACCTACGTGCCGGGGAATATCTGGAGGTGCTGGGTAAGGATAATTTCTATATGGAACTTCAGGGTGGATGCCTACCGGGGGATTCCTTTTTGAATCGTCGGCTGATGCAGTTGGCAGAACATCTGGATATAGAAATGGCTGCCAGCAACAACGTACATTATGCCCGGCATCAGGACTTTATAATCCATGATCTTTTAACCTGTATTCGGACTCTTACCCGGGTGCAGGACATGCACCCCTGCCGCCCTTTGAATGGAGAAAATTATTTAAAATCAATTCCCCAGATGAAAGCATTATTTTCATCTTTCCCCCGGGCAGTGGAAAATACCGGGCGTATAGCCGGAGAATGTGAAGGGGTGTTTTGGAATAAAGAACCTCATTTGCCCTGCTATGGCGACACGAAGGGGGAGGCTCCGGCACAGATCTTAAGAAGGCTGGCTTTTGAAGGTGCTCAGAGGAGGTATGGCAAGGTGAGCCGGCCGGTAAAGGAGCGATTGGAAAGTGAAATCGAGGTCATAGAAAAGCTGGGCTTTACAGATTATTTCCTGGTGGTATGGGATGTAGCCCGCTATGCCCGCAGCCAGGGGATACGGTACGCTGGTCGGGGTTCGGCCGCTGATTCCCTGGTGGTGTACTGCCTTTACATATCCGAGGTCGATTCTTTGCAGCGGGGACTTTTATTCGAGCGCTTTATGAGTTTGGAAAGGAAAGGGCTGCCGGATATAGATATAGATTTTGAATCCCGCTACCGGGATAAAGTGATTGATTATGTTTATCAGCGTTATGGTGATGAGCGGGTAGCCCGGGTGGCTACCTATAATACTTTTCAGGCTCGTTCAGCAGTAAGAGATTTGGGAAAGGCCCTGGGTTTTGCTGAAGAAGAGCTGGGTTTGATAGCCAAAAGATTGCCCCATATTCATGCCGACAATATACGCAAAGTCTTAAGTGCCCTGCCGGAATTAAAAAACAGCCCGCTGCAGGAGGAGAGGTTTCGGCTACTCCTGGATGTGAGCGAGAAGATAGCCGGATTCCCGCGTTTTTTAGGTACTCATCTGGGTGGGGTAGTAATAAGCAGTATACCCCTAATAAACCTGACTCCTCTGCAGAGGTCTGCCCGGGGTCCGATTATAGCTCAATTCGATAAAGATGATGTGGAAGAACTGGGTCTGGCTAAACTTGACCTCCTGCCCCTGCGCACATTGAGCGTCATAAGTGATGCTGCCCGCTTTATAGAAGAATCAGGGCAAGTGTTTGATTATCAAGCTATTCCCTTGGATGACCGCAGCAGTTATGAGATGATAAATCAGGGGGATACCATAGGGGTTTTCCAGCTGGAAAGTCCAGCCCAAAGGGCTCTGCAGTCCCATTTTAATGCCAGCCACATGGAGGACATGGTAGCCAGTATTGCTCTGATCAGGCCCGGACCTATTAAGGGGAATATGGTAGAACCCTATATTGCCCGCCGCCACGGTCAGGAGGAGATCACTTACCTGCATCCGCTTTTGAAGCCTATCCTGGAGAAAACATACGGGGTAGTGCTTTTTCAGGAGCAGGTGATAGAGATTGCCACTGCTATTGCCGGATTCAGTCCCGGGGAAGCTGACCGCTTGCGGAGAGTGATGACCCATGCCCGTTCGGAAAAGGTGATGCAGGAGATCGGGGCAGAGTTTGTGGAACATGCGGAAGAGAATGGCGTGGCTGCTGAACTGGCCCGGGAGATATTTGCCTGTATACGCGGATATGCCAGCTATGGATTCTGTGAAGCTCATTCCGCTGCCTTTGCTACTACCAGTTTTAAGACTGCTTATATGCTTCAACATTACCCGGCCGAGTATTATGCGGCCATTCTGAATAACCAACCCATGGGTTTTTATCCCCCTTACATTATTTGCGGCGAAGCCCGCCGCCGGGGGATAGCCATATTGTCCCCGGACGTAAACGCCAGCGGATCAGATTTCAAGACTGAGAATAAAAATGCTATAAGAGTAGGGCTTAAACAGCTTAAGGGTATGAGTTGCGAGGCCCTGCTGAACATCGCTGCCGAGCGCATCCAGGGTGCTTTTGAAAGTCCGCTGGAATTTATGCGGCGTAGCGGGGTGAAGCGCGATATTATGGAAAATTTGATTAAATGCGGGGCCCTGGATAGCCTGCAAGGAAATCGCCGGCAGATGTTGATGGAAGTCCCGGCCTGGATGGAATACATAAAGAGTGAAAAGAACCGGGAACAGTTACTTTTTAAAAGCTTTAAGTCCGGGGATGTGCCTGACTTTGACCGCCGGGAAAAAGAAGTACTGGAACGAGAAATATTGGGCTTGGACATAAAAAACCACTTCATGGCTGAATTGCGCAGCGAACTCAATAAACGCCGGATATATTCCAGTGCCGATATAAAAAAAATCCCGGCCGGAAAACAGGTGCAAGCCGCAGGACTCCTTTTTCGGCCCCATCGGCCTCCTACCCGCAGCGGTAAAGTAGTAGTTTTCTTTTCTCTAACGGATGAATTCGGCCTTATAGATGTAAGCGTTTTCGAAGCGGTTTATATGCAATACGGTGATTTCATATTTGGTGAACAAAAAACGCCCCTGCTGGTAAAGGGAAGAATTAAGCGGAGAGGTAACGGGGTCAGCATCATAGCCCGGGAAATATCGTTTTTAATGTAAGCAGGGGAACTTGACAGTGGAGAGAGTTGACAGCAAGAGCCGCCCCCGCTGTCAAGCTGATAGCAAATTTATGGAATATAGCAGGATTTTTTGAGCAGGTGTGGAATACCAAGTTATTGCAGGCGAAAATTAGCTTAAGAGCTCAATTAAACAAGAAAATATAAAGTTGCTGCTTATAATTAAGAC
>CAZHHJ010000076.1:0-10987 GCA_964531295.1 uncultured Syntrophomonas sp. | reverse complement strand
AAAGGTTCAACGGTTTTCAAGACCGCCTCCTTCAACCGCTCGGACACCCCTCCATCTCGAAGGATGCATTTTTTGATTCAATGCAAAGGAAAGTATAGCATACGCTTGTTTTTATGTCAATAAACAAAACCCTTGGGTTCAGATGATCCTGCCCCCTATCGGTTAGTTTTTGATGATTTCCAGGCCTCCCATATAAGGCCTCAGAACTTCTGGAATAATCACTGAGCCGTCCTCCTGCTGGTAATTCTCTAATAAGGCGGCCACGGTTCTTCCTATCGCTACTCCTGATCCATTCAGGGTGTGCGTAAACTGCACTTTGGTTTTGGGGCCGGGCCGGTATCTGATATTGGCCCGCCGGGCCTGAAAGTCCCCGCAATTGGAGCAGCTGGATATTTCTTTATAATCATTATAGCTGGGCATCCAAGCTTCCAAATCATAAGTTTTGGCCGAGGAAAAGCCCATATCACCCGTACTCAAGAGCATCACTCGATATGGCAACCCGAGCAATTGTAATACCCTTTCGGCATCATTAGTCAGTTTTTCCAGTTCTATATAAGAGCTTTCCGGTTCCACCACTTTGACCAGTTCAACTTTATTAAATTGATGCTGTCTTATAACTCCGCGGGTATCTCGTCCGTGAGATCCTGCTTCCGCCCGAAAACAAGGGGTATAGGCAGTTAAATAAATAGGCAATTGGCCTGCTTCCAGTATTTCTTCCCGATACAGGTTGGTCAGTGGCACTTCTGCCGTAGGAACCAGATACATCTCCATGCCCTCTATCTTAAACATATCTGCAGCAAATTTGGGTAGTTGCCCGGTTCCCTGCATACAATCTGCGGTGACCATAAAAGGAGGCAGTATCTCCCGGTAGCCGTGTTCCCGGGTATGGATATCCAGGTAAAAATTGATCAATGCTCTTTCCAGTAAAGCTCCGGCGCCCTTATACACGGTGAATCTGGCCCCAGATAGCTTGGCCGCCCTTTCAAAATCGAGGATATCGAGATTGACCCCCAAATCCCAGTGCGGTAACGGTTCATAAGTAAATTGAGGCGGGTTGCCCCAGCGCCTTATTTCCACATTACTGGCCTCGTCTTCCCCGACCGGAACCGATTCATGAGGCAGGTTAGGTATATTGAGCAGTATTTTTTCTATCTGCATCTCGACCTCTTTTAGCTGCTCATCCAACATTTTTATCTCCTGGCCCATCTGCCGCACTTTTTCCATCAATTCGAAGGGCTCCTGCCCCTCTTTTTTCATCCTGCCCACTTCTTGAGAGGCGGAATTGCGAAAACCCTTTAATTCTTCTGCTCTACCCAAAATATTGCGTCGGGTCTCGTCTAAGCGCAAAAACCCATCTAACACTCCGGAGATATTTCTTTTGGCTAATTGAGCTTTTATATGATCGGGGTTTGCTCTTATCTGCTTGGCATCTAACACTTGAATCCCTCCTCTGTCTGAACCTGCTAAGTGCTTGCGCTAAATCTTCAGTCCCTTTTCCCATATACAATCAGCCGATTAAAAGTGAAGCAGTTTTGGTTTATCGGTTATTCCATCGAGTTTTCCTAATTCCTTCAAGACCTCATCTTCTACTTTATTATCAATATTTATAAGCATAATGGAGATATCACCTTTGGTTTTACGAGCCACTTTCATAGAGGCAATATTAACTCCATGATCTCCCAGTGCGGTAGCAAAAGGACCTATTATCCGGGGCCGATCTTCATTTTCTACTAGCAGGATGTATCCCTCCAGATTGTTCTCGGTTTCATACTCATTAATCTCTACCAGCAAAGGCTGTCGAGCCCGGGATAGGGTCCCGACCAGATTAAGCTTAGCGTCATGGTTAAATATCCTAGCTTCAATGGTGTTTTTATAACGCCTGCTACTGGTCTCTTCTTTTCTTTCATAAATCTTAAGGCCTCGTTCCTCAGCTATCAACTTAGCATTCACATAATTAACCTTATCCTCCATAACCGGGCGTAATAAACCTTTCAAAAATGCCACGGTCAGCATTTCAGTTTCGTTGCGAGTTATAGGCCCGCTGTAAATAAGTTCCACTCTGCTGATGGGGTTTCTGGCCAATTGATAATATATACTGCCCATTTTTTCTGCCAGCATAATGTAGGGCTTCAGATATTCCAGTTCTTCTCCCAGCATAGTGGGCAGATTAACTACGTTGGGTACAATTTCTCCCCGCAGAGCCATGATTACCTGTTCGGCAATGTTTTCTCCCACTCGTTTTTGGGCTTCAAAGGTATCTGCCCCTAAATGAGGCGTTACCACAATATTGTTATATTTGAACAGGGGATTATCCCGGGCCGGTTCTTCCTCAAAAACATCTAATCCCGCACTCCCAATTCGGCCTGATTCAAGACCTTTTAATATGGCGGCCTCTTTGATTATGCCGCCCCGGGCACAGTTTACTATCCTAACCCCGTCTTTGGCCAACTCCAACATTTTCTCATCGATCATATGCATAGTCTCTTCATTGCGGGGTGTATGCACAGTTATGATGTCGGCTTCTTTTAGCAACTCTTCCAGGCTGGCTTTCTTCTCCGCACCATAGCGTTCAAATCTTTCATCTGATATATAGGGATCATAAGCAATTACTTTCATGTTAAAGGCTTTTAGTCTGCTTGCCACCATGGAACCTATCCTTCCCAGGCCCACTATGCCAACGGTCTTACCATATAGTTCTACCCCTCTAAAAGGCTTCCTATCCCAGGTTCCGCTTTTCAAAAAAGCGCTTGCCCAGGCCGTGTTTCTAAGGGAAGAAAGCAAGAGGCTTATTGTTTGTTCTGCAGCAGATATGGTGTTGCTGTCTGGTGTGTTGGCAACAATTACGCCATGTCTGGTGCATACATCCACATCAATGTTATCGATACCATTCCCGGCCCTGCCTACTATTTTTAAGCGGGTGCCCTTTTTTATAAGTTCTTCGTCAACTTTAGTTACACTCCTGACGATGAGTGCGTCATATTGATCGATAATATCCAGCAATTCTGCTCTGGCTATCCCATCCCGATTATCAACCTGTAGTTCCTTTTGTAAAAGAGCCAGTCCTTCATCGGCTATTTTTTCGCTTATCAATACCTTTTTTAAGTTTTCCACCTCTTATGACTCCTTTCTGCTCTCAATCTTTATTCGATGCCATTATATGCTGCTGAGCCTTATTAACGCCTGCTCCCAGCTCTATTTTAAATCCACTCTCCAGCATGGTTATCTCCAGGGCTGCAATTACCGCCAACAGGTCCAGTTCCCTTACATACCCCAGATGCCCTATTCTGAACATAACATCATCCAGTTGTTGCTGACCACCTGCCAACGCTATGTTGAAACGGCCCAGCATCTTACTGCGGATTTGATTGGCTCCAGATCCTCCTGGAGCCAACACCGCGGTTATTGCCGCAGATGCCTGCTGGTCTGAAGCCAGGAGTTCCAAGCCCAGTTCTCGAACCGCTTCCCTCACTATATCTCGATAATTCCTGTGTCGCTTGATAATGTTATCCAGGCCTTCTTCCGCCATCATGAGCAGTGCTTCCCGCAGTCCATAGATTAAGGAAATCGCTGGTGTAAAAGCAGTCTGCCCCTTTTCTAGATAATTTAGTCCCTCAGTCACATCCCAATAATAGCGATGATTGGTGTTTTTCCTGTGGACTTCTAAGGCCCGATTGCTGAAGGCCATAAAGCCCAATCCAGGTGGAATCATAAATGCTTTTTGTGAGCCGCTTAAAGCCACATCAACACCCCAATCATCCATTCTGAATTCCAATGCCCCCAGCCCGCTCACGCAATCCACCATCAATAGGGCAGGATGATCCTGCATAGCTTGTTTTACCGCTTGAATGTCGTTGAACACCCCGGTAGATGTTTCATTGTGTGTTATCAACACTGCTTTGATCTGTTTTTGAATATCTTTTTGTATTGTTTCTTGAATAAGGTTGGGGTCGAGCGCTTCCCCCCATTTAATACCAATTCTGTCCACCTCCGCCCCAAATTTTTGGGCTATAGCGGCAAAGCGATCACCGAAAACGCCTATGGATACCGCCAGGACCTTATCTCCCGGAGAGATAAAATTCACCACGGCGGCTTCCAGTACCCCAGTGCCTGATGAAGGATAAATCAATAAATTTTGCGTGGTAATATAGATGCTTTTTACTCCCCCGCTCACCTCATAGAGCATTTCCTGGAAATCAGGTCCCCGGTGATTAATCATGGGCCTGTGCATGGCCTGCAGCACCCTTTCGGGTACGGGCGTGGGGCCGGGAAGCAGCAGATACTGTTGTCCTATCATGGTAATTTCCCTTCCCTTCTTGAGGCGTAAAAAGTCGTGAAAGTATTCAGACTTAATGCCCTCCTTGGATAAATACCCTTATAAATATAAGCGCGAATACAAAAACCCCCCGCCCTATCAGGGACGAGAGGTAAAATCCCGCGTTGCCACCCTTGTTGGTGTCAAAACAACACCCACTCACCTGGTTATATCGGAACCACCGCGTCTGCTTGCACAGACTGCATCCAGGGTGGATTCAATACCTCAACAGGCAGGCTTGCACCATCCGCCTGCTCTCTAAACTGCTAATAGTATCTACTATTCCCCTTCATCGCATTGAACATCTATGCTTATGAAAGATTGGTGTTCATTATATTATATTCTGATTGCCTTGGCAAGATAAGATCGTTTTATTTGTTGTTAATCAGTGCTAATGTCCCGGTATAAGCCGTCAGCGAAAATGTCCTCCCCCTCAAAACAGATATAATGGGAGAATGACTATTCTAATAGCTCATAACTGCTTACCATTACTGGTGCCTTTAAGTTATCCAATACTTTTTCCAAGAGAATCCCTTCTCGGTGTGGGTAATTATAACCATAACTGGCTCTTATCGCCAGCGATATAAACTGCACGGCTCTATCCAATGCTATGGGCAGGCTGTCACCCTGTAGCATGCTGCCCACTATAACGCTGGTAAAGCCGTCCCCGGTACCCGGAAAAAAAGTTGGAATATAGTCACACTTCACTTTCCAAAAACGGCTGTCCTTGCTGTTAAAGGCCATTACTTCTGTGTTTCGCCGACCGGGTACATCTGGCACGCTGGTTATTATTACCGTTTTAGGCCCCATCTCGGCCAGACGGCCCAACCATGTTTTCGCCTCTTTTTCACTTATGCGGTCTCGGTATTCCTCGTTTAATAAAAAAGCCGCTTCGGTAAAGTTGGGGGTGATAATGTCTGCCCCCTGAATGAAAGTGCGCATACTTATTACCATTTCCTGACTCATGGTCTGATACAGTATGCCGTTATCACCCATTACCGGATCAATAACGATGAGTGGATCGTGGTCTGAAAAGTCCTGGTGAAACCTGCTTATCATCTCTATTTGTCGGGGCGACCCCAAAAAGCCACTGTATATACAATCAAAGGAAATATTCAAGCTTTTCCAATGTTCTATATAATCCCCCAGATGTTCACTTAGATCGATAAATTTATAGTCTTCAAATCCCCCCGTATGGGTAGATAGTATAGCCGTAGGCAGAGGACAGACCTGAATCCCCATAGATGATATTATAGGAATAATGACTGACAGCGAGGCTCTACCAAACCCTGACAGGTCGTGAATTGCTGCCACCCTTTTAACCGGGGTTCTCATGGCCTGATTACCTCCATAGCGTTTTATTCTTCTTTCTCTGCTTTAAAGCGGGCCAGCCCCACTATTTTGTCTTTGCGGGATACCTTTATAAGCAGCACTCCGCGGGAATACCTTTTTTGGATGGATATATCTTCCACCAACAGCCGGATCACATGCCCTTCCCCGGTTAATATAACCAGTTCTTCGTCTTCGGTTACTACTTTAAAGGCCACCAATTTTCCATTTTTCTCGGTGATGTCTATTGTCTTCAAGCCTTTCCCGCCTCGATTTTGCTCCTTGAACTCCTTCAGGCGGACCCGCTTGCCGTAGCCCTTCTCAGTAACCAGCAGAACATCGGCTCCCTCCCGATATTTATCGATGCCTACTACATAATCGCCTGGCGCCAGTCTAATTCCTCTGACTCCTGCAGCGGTACGACCCATAGGTCTTACTTGTTTTTCATCAAAGGTGATAGAAAAACCATGGGAGCTAGCTATCATGATCCGATCCCCGGCTTCTACTCTTCTTACTCCTACTAATTCGTCATTTTCACGCAGGTTTACCGCAATCAACCCATTTTTTCGTATATTTGCGAAAGCCGATAAGGCTACTTTTTTGGTTACGCCCTGTTTGGTAACCATAATAAGGTGTCTCTTATCATCCAGTATCCTGGCGGCCACCAGTGTAGTGACCATCTCTCCTGGTCTTAATTCGATTAAATTAATTATAGGCAGCCCTTTGGCCTGCCGGGTAGACTCTGGAATCTTGTAGGCTTTCATGGAAAAAACCCGACCTTGATTGGTAAAGAACAGTAAGCTGGACAGCACACTGGTAACCAGTACACTTTCGGCGGCATCTTCAGTTCTTATTTTACTGGCTATTACGCCTTTGCCACCCCGCCTTTGGGATTTGTAGGCGTCTATGGGCTGCCTTTTGACATATCCCCTGTTGCTTAGGGTAATCATTACTTCATGATCATCAATAAAGTCTTCGATTTCTTCTTCAGACATCTCTGGGACTATTTCCGTAAGTCTTGCATCACCATAGCGGTTTTTAATATCATCTAGATCAGCCGAAATGATTGCCATGATGAGTTCTGGTTTAGCCAGGATATCTAAATATTCTTCAATCCTGCTCAGCAATTCTGCATATTCTTCTTCCAGCTTACCTCTTTCTAATCCAGTCAGCTGGGCCAGTCTCATATCCAATATGGCATTAGCCTGTCTCTCAGTAAGGTCGAATCTGCTAATCAGACCTATTCTAGCTGTCTCTCGATCTTTACTGTTGCGTATTAATGCCACTATTTCATCCATATTCTCGATCGCTATTCTCAGCCCTTCGACAATATGCAATCTATCCCGGGCGATCCTTAAATCATATACCGTAGCGCGCCGTATAACTTCCTGGCGGTGTTCAAGATAGTTTTCCAGTACCTCTTTGAGCGATAAGGTTCGGGGTTGGCCATTTACCAGGCCTAGCATTATTATGCCAAAACTATCCTGCATCTGCGTATGTTTATATAACTTGTTTAATACTATATTTACATTGCTATCCTTTTTAACTTCGATTACAACCCGGATACCATTTCTATTTGATTCATCCCGCAAATCGACAATACCCTCAATTTTTTTATCCCGGGCTAGTTCCGCAATTTTTTCTACCAGTTTGGCTTTGTTCACTTGATAGGGCAGTTCAGTTACTACTATGGCGTTCCTCCCGCCTTTTCTTTCTTCGATTTCGTATTTAGCCCGCATCTTGACGCTGCCTCGTCCGGTTTTATATGCCTTGTTTATTCCATCCGTTCCCATTATAATTCCTGCCGTTGGGAAGTCGGGTCCTGGAATAGCCTGTATTAAGTCATCAATTTCAATTTCCGGATTTTCTATCAGCATTTTAATTCCTTCTACTACCTCCCCCAGGTTATGGGGTGGAATATTGGTTGCCATTCCCACTGCAATTCCTGTCGAGCCATTGATTAACAAGTTGGGAATACGAGCGGGCAATACTGCTGGTTCCTGTCGGCTGTCGTCATAATTAGCTCGCCAGTCTACAGTATCTTTGTCAAGATCCTTTAACAGTTCAGAGGCTATTTTGGACATTCTGCTTTCTGTATATCTCATGGCTGCAGCGGAATCTCCATCTATCGATCCGAAGTTACCATGTCCATCTATTAATGGATAACGCATGGAAAACTCCTGCGCCATTTTTACCATGGTTTGATATATGGCGGCATCACCATGGGGGTGATATTTTCCCATTACCTCCCCCACGATAGTAGCAGATTTCCTATGCGGTTTTTCATGGGTCATGCCTTGATCGTATAAAGCGTACAGAATCCTGCGATGTACTGGCTTTAAGCCATCCCTGAAATCAGGAAGAGCCCGGGATACTATTACGCTCATAGAGTATTCCAGGAAGGATTTCTTTACTTCTTTTTCTATGTCGATCGGAATTATTCTTTCAAACAAGTTGTTTTCTCCCAATTAATATTCACCCCTAAATATCCAGGTTAGTTGCATATACTGCATTTTCATGGATAAAATCTTTTCTAGCCTGTACGTTTTCTCCCATCAAATCTGAGAATATTTCATCCGCCCGTATGGCATCATCTATATTAACTTGAAGAATGGTTCTTTTATCTGGATCCATGGTAGTGTCCCAGAGCTGTTCGGCATCCATTTCCCCCAGACCCTTGTAGCGCTGCACCGTCCATTTTTGTTTGTTCTCGTCCAGAAAGCTATTCATGTCTTCTTCGGTATGAAAATAATGCATATCGTTTCCTCTCTTCAGACCAAAAAGAGGCGGTTGAGCTATGTAAACAAATCCCTCTTCAATAAGCTGCCGCATGTATCGATAGAAAAAGGTTAGCAGCAACACTCGAATATGTGAGCCATCTACATCAGCATCGGTCATGATGAACAATTTGTGATAGCGGGCCTTTTTAATGTCAAAATCTTCATCGATACCAGTTCCCATTGCTGTTATCATGTTCTTAATCTCTTCACTGGCCAGCACCCTATCCAAGCGGGCTTTCTCCACATTGAGTATTTTTCCTCTTAAGGGCAATATAGCTTGATAGTTCCTGTCTCTACCCTGTTTAGCCGAACCTCCTGCTGAATCTCCTTCAACAATATACAATTCACATAATTTGGCGTCTTTACTACTGCAATCCGCTAGTTTACCGGGTAGGGTAGTAGATTCCAGGGCACTTTTCCTTCTAGTTAATTCCCGGGCTTTCCTGGCTGCTTCACGGGCGCGCCTGGCGGAGATGGCTTTTTCCAATATTTTTTTGGCGACCACCGGGTTCTCACTCAGGTAGTCTTCTACATTTTCAAAAACCGCACTTTCCACTATGCTTCTAATATAAGTGTTCCCCAGTTTAGTCTTGGTTTGCCCTTCGAATTGGGGATCTTTAACTAAAACCGATATTATTCCCACTATTCCTTCGCGTATATCTTCTCCAGATAGATTGCTGTCATTCTCTTTTATAAAGTTGTTTCTCCTGGCAAAATCATTAATGACCCTGGTCAGTCCATTTTTGAATCCTACTTCGTGGGTTCCGCCCTCCTGGGTTCTTATATTATTGGCATAAGAATATATGCTATCACTATAACCGCTATTGTACTGAATAACTATATTCACGATGACGTCTTCTTTTTTGCTTTCGAAATAAATGGGTTTTTCGTTTATAACTTCTTTCTTTTTGTTTATATAAGCTACAAAATCCTTTAAGCCTTTCTGATAGTGAAAAGTCTTGACTTTAGGATTATCTTCTCTTTCATCTAAAATGGTAATTTTTAATCCTTTATTGAGAAAAGATAGCTCCCTTAAGCGCTGTTCAATTATCTCTTTCTCAAAAACGGTTATTTCGAATATTTCCGGATCAGGATAAAAGAGTATACTTGTTCCCATCTCATTGGTTGTATCACCTTGTTCTACATTACTCACCGGGATCCCCTGCTCATAATTCTGACGGTAGATAAATCCGTCCCGTTTCACAGTAACTTCCATCCGGCTGGACAACGCATTAACCACCGACAGTCCAACTCCATGCAGGCCTCCGGATATGTTATAGCCGCTGCCACCAAATTTGCCTCCCGAATGCAGTGTAGTCATGATTACTTCCAGGGCGGGAATTCCCATCTGAGGATGGATATCAACCGGTATTCCTCGACCATTATCACATACGGATACGCTGTTATCTTCGTGAATGATGGTCTGTATGTGGTTGCAATAACCGTCCACGGCCTCATCTATACTGTTGTCCACTATTTCAAACACTAGATGGTGCAAGCCTTTAGGCCCGGTGCTTCCTATGTACATACTGGGCCTTTTACGAACTGCTTCCAGTCCTTCTAATACCTGGATATCTGAAGCATTGTATCCATTTAAGGGACCTTCCAAAATTTAACCCTCCTTATAGTGATTAAAAGCTCTTTTATATAAAGTTATCGATGATATAGGCGATAAATATACCTTATCATCGCATACTATGACTGCTTTTTCTTTGCCATTATCACTTATGTTGATCAATTTGTCTTCCAGTCTGGCTATCTCAACTATCTCGCTCAGATCAGCTGATCTTGGCTTTTGGTAATTTAAAACAGCCACGATTTTTTCCCCGGATATGATGCAATTATTCCCCAGATGAACATACATGCTATTACCTCCATCTCTAATTCCTATTAAGCTTTGACAGTGGGGACGTTCTTACTGTCAACCTTTTATATTCTGTCGATCGTTCCTGCACCTGCCCTGGACATGATTAAGTTGCTCTGTTTAGTTTATTTAGGTGCTTCTATTTCACCATCTTTTACCAGGCAAATTTTACTGTCAAAGCTGTTAATCATATCGTTTATCACCGAAGTCAAAAAAGTTTGATAGTCTGAACTGCTTATTTGTTCTAGCAAACTACGCTTTCTCTGATCATCAAATTCAGCCAGTACCTCATCAAGTAAAAATACCGGGTAATATCCGCTTATTTCTTTAAATGCTTGGATTTCTGATAATTTTAAACTCACCGCGATATTTCTTTGCTGGCCTTGAGATGCAAAAAGGCGAGCTGCTTTATTATTCAGATAGATATTAATGTCATCCAGATGGGGGCCTAGCAAGGTGCTTTTCCTTCTTAGCTCATTATCCTTGTTTTCGGCCATATTCTTTATTAAATTATCGGTCAGGGTTTTTAAATTCACCTTCTCGTCTTGGACTGGAAAGGATAAAGCATATTTTATTTTAATTACCCCTGCTTCTTTATTAAATTGAGCTAAATTCTTCGCCACCAGACTATCTAATAAATTAACAAAATTAATCCTGGCAGTAATTATTTTGGCGGAATATTCAATAAACAATTCATTTACC
>CAZHHJ010000075.1:0-11136 GCA_964531295.1 uncultured Syntrophomonas sp. | reverse complement strand
AAATAGGATATTCTTATTGACAAATGGATATGCAGGTAATATAATATCATACTGTTGGCTTAATAGGGGAACCTGTCTAGTAAAACTTAATCAGGAAACTACTTTCGGCCGCATTTGCTGAGCCGATTATTTTTTGCCTAGGAATAAGGAGTGAATATAAATGCTTCAAAATTTACGCAATATAGGTATTATTGCTCATATCGATGCTGGTAAGACTACCACCACCGAGAGGATATTATACTATACCGGCCTTACTCATAAAATTGGGGAAACCCATGACGGGGAAAGTGTGATGGATTTTCTCAGCTATGAGAAAGAGCGTGGTATTACCGTTACTTCCGCGGCTACCAGATGTGTATGGAAGGGTAACGATATAAATATTATAGACACGCCCGGACACGTTGATTTCACTGCTGAAGTCGAGCGGAGTTTGCGCATACTTGATGGAGCGGTAGTTATTTTTTGTGCCAAAGGGGGAGTTGAACCCCAATCCGAAACGGTCTGGAGGCAGGCGGACAAATACCGGGTGCCCAGAATAGCTTTTGTTAATAAAATGGATGCTATGGGAGCAGATTTTCACCGGGTGGTTAATCAGATATCCAGCAGGTTGGGCTCCAAGCCCCTGGCAGTTAGTCTGCCAGTAGTGGAGAACGATCAATTTTTGGGTATCATCGACTTGATATGCATGAAATACATTACTTTTACCGGGAGACTGGGCAATGAGGTAACCCAAACCAGCATTCCTGATGCTTATCAGGAAGAGGCTGAGCTCCGCAGGATGGCTTTAATTGAAATCCTGGCGGAAAATGATGAGACAATTCTTAATCTTTATTATGAGGAACAGGAAATATCAGCCGAAACCCTGGTGGCAGCGATTAGGAAGAATACTATAGAAAACTCTATAGTCCCGGTAGTTTGCGGCAGTGCTTATAAAAACATAGGGGTTCAGCTTTTGCTTGATTCTATTGTAAGCTATCTTCCCTCACCGCTAGAAGTGCCGAAAGCCATTGCTAAAGTGGTGGATAGTGATGAAGAGATTGAGATATTGCCCGATATTGACGGCCAATTTTCTGGCTTGGTCTTTAAGATCGTCAGTGATCGCCATGTTGGTAAGCTGGCTTTTACCAGGATATATTCCGGTAAACTGAAAGCGGGCAGTTATGTATATAACAGTACTACCGGTAAAAAGGAACGGGTAGGGCGTCTGGTCAAAATGCACGCCAATCATCGGGAAGAAATAGATGAAATCAGGGCCGGAGATATTGCTGCCCTTATAGGTTTGAAGGACGTGAACACTGGCGATACCATCTGTGATGAAAGAAATCCAATTTTGCTGGAAGCCATAGAATTTCCAGATCCGGTCATACAGATGGCCATAGAACCCAAGACCCAGGCTGATCAGGCCAAGATAGGTGAAGCTTTGGCCAGGATATCGGCTGAGGATCCGACCTTCAAGATTACCCATAATCAGGAGACCGGACAAATGTTGATCGAAGGAATGGGTGAGCTGCATTTGGAGATTATCACCGAGAGATTAACGCGGGAATTTGGAGTTGAATTTAATACTGGTCGGCCGCAGGTAGCCTATAAAGAGACCATTTCCAGTTTCGCCAAGCATGTCACCCGTTATGTTAAGCAGACCGGGGGGAGAGGGCAATATGCCCATGTAGTGATAAGTCTCGAACCTACCGAAGAATTATTTGTTTTTGAAAGTAAAATAGTGGGGGGTTCGGTTCCCCGAGAATATATACCAGCGGTCGAGGCTGGTGTCAAACAGGCTTTGCAGGAGGGGGTTCTGGAAGGCTACCCGGTAGTGAATGTCAAGGCTGTTTTGCTGGATGGCTCCTTCCATGAAGTGGATTCATCAGAAATGGCATTCAGAGCTGCGGCTATGATAGCGGTGAAGGAATGTATGAAAAAGGCTCAACCCAAACTGCTGGAACCGATTATGTGCTTGGAAATAACTTCCCCGGAAGAATTCACCGGCAATATCATAAACAATATCAGCAATAGAAGAGGACGGCTGGATTCCATGGACATGCAAAACAATACTCAGATAATCAAAGGCTATGTTCCGCTGGCTGAATTATTTGGCTATTCGACAGTTTTAAGATCACTTACCCAGGGCAGGGCAGGTTTCTCTATGCAGTTTTCCCATTACGAGGAGAATCAGAACGCATCATAAAGCAGGTTGACAATGGGGGCAGATCTTTCACTGCGCTCAGGATGACTTAATATGGAATGACATAAGACAGTAGCCGCGAATTCATTCGTGGCTACTGTCTTGTTTGATGTAATTAGTTCATTTCATATATTATCGTTACATTAGCCTTTATTTGGAGTTCTCCTGGGTTAATGGGGACTGCGCCTGCGCCGCCCACTCCTTCCTTACCTGCATATACCATATTTCCATAGCTTACAGGCTGGCTGTAACCTTCAGTAATGCTTAGTAAACGTCCTAAATTCATACCCGAGGCATTTGATAAAACCAGGGCTTTTTCCCGGGCTCTTTTGACCGCCTGGATTAAGGCTTGATTTTCAGCTATTGAGGTATCCGATTTTTCAAAATTAATATAGTTCAGGTTATTTGCTCCGCTGTTAAGCGCTGTATCCAATATTTTCCCCAACTTATTCAGATCCCGGACCAGAACTGATATCTCATTTGTCACCTGGTAGCCTATAATATTATTTTGGCCGGTCTCGGAATAATTATATTGCGGATATACACTGAAATTGAAGGTGTTAATATCATCTCCGCTGATGCCTGCATTTTTAAGTGCTGACAGGGCTTGTTCAGTATGGCGATTGTTTAATTCCATGGCCTTACTGAGATTGGGGTTGCTTTCCACCACCGCCATAGATATTTGAGCCTGGTCAGGAGTGACATCCACTGTACCATAAGCGCTGACTACCACCACCGGTACATTAGGGGAGCCGTTTACTTCTGCCTGAGCCAGGCTGGGCAGGCCAAGCAGGAATACCAGCAGGATAGTGCTGAGAATCAGGGTATATACTGCAGTTCCGGGTTTATTAATCGATAGATTCATCGGGCAATCCCTCCTCGAATTTGATAGAATTAGCTAGCTCCTGGAGCCTATCCAGGGGCATAGGGGCTTTGAGAATAATTTCAAATGTACGGTCTTGATGGGAAATGCTGGTTTGGGTAGAATTAAGTACCGCCTTATCTGCCCTCCGGGTCTCCGGCACAGGGGTGGCACCTAAGCTGGCAGTATCAGCCAGGGAACGCTGGGTAATATCGGGATTATCCAGCATCGTGATAGTGATTTCCAGGGCTTGATTGGTGGCGATATTTTTATAAATATAGGTTATAACGTTAAAATTGGTGTTTATTATCTTTTCTATTTTATATTGCTCCGGTATGTTGTTGGGGTGTAATGACATCAAATCCAATTCAGCATCCTGCCTATCCTGAGTAGCAAAATCCGAAGCAGCCTGTATAGATAATGCATCATCCTGGGTTTCTGGTTTATGTTTTGAAATGGCGGACTTTGCTTCAACTCCCGAAGCTATTCGGGATGGGTCACCTGGGCTGGCCTCGTTAGAATATGGGCCGCCAGCAGTCGAGTTGTTTGCTGGGTTTGCTGATTCTGTGGCAGCAGGCCCGGGACCGGCGTAGGTTTTATCCCCATCCAGCGGAATTTGCCCGGTTTGATTCCAGCCAGATTCAAGTGGAGCTGAATGTTCAGCAATCATGTCTGATTGTAATTCAGGAGCTATTACCATAAATCCAGGCAGGTATAGGGCCAGCAATATTATTGCAGCTGCCGCCGCTGTTCCTGCGAATAGAAAGCGATAGCTAGCAAACCTGGACAGCAAACTGGATCTGGTCGCTGGCCGGTTGGAGATGGTCTGCATAAGTTGACTGGTAAAATTATCCCGGAGAGCAGGGATATCCCTTGCCTCAATCAGGATCTGCTTTTCCATGCAGCTTATCTTCAGCAAATTCTGGCAGGTCTCACAGCCCTCCAGGTGCTCTTCCATTTCAGAACGGAGTTCGGGGGATAGCTTATTGTCGACATAGTTTAAAATGTATTCATCGATTTGCTGACAATTCAAGTTTTATCCCCCTTTCTTCCCGTTGTTGCAGGATGATTTTTCTCAGGGCTTTCCGGGCTCGGTGTATTCGCACTTCAACATTCTCCCGGCTGATATCCAGAACACCCGCAATCTCCTGATTATCCAAATCCAGGTGGTATCTAAGCGCAATTACTGCCCGGTAGTTTTCCGGTAATTTCATGATGGCAGCTGAAATTTCCTTTTCCAGCTCCTGGCGTTCGAACATCAATTGGGGATCGGTTAAAAATGAAGAGTTATTAGGCTCATAATTAAGGGGATATGTTTCCTCAAAACTAAGCATGACCACCTTCTTTTTCTTCCTGAGAGCACTGATACTAGCATTGGTAGCGATACGAAAGATCCAGGGGGCGAATTTTTTACTGTTATCATACTGATATAGCTTTTCGTACACGGTTAGGAAAACTTCCTGGGTCACATCTTCTGCTTCCTGCTGCTGGCCTACTATCCTGTAAACTAATGCGAATACCCGGTTTTTGAAGCGGTTAACCAGTTCTTCAAAGGCTTCCAGGTCACCCTTCAAAGATTTACTAGCGAGTAGTTCGTCACTTGTCAAAACAATCAGCTCCCCAAATCCGTTCAACCTCTATTACGTCAAGTTCAACTAAAGCTTACACCAAGAAAAATTAATTTGGTAGGATAATAAGCTTCAAAATGGAAATATTCCTGCTCAAAGATGATATTGCCTTCATATATATGCTAAACTATTTTAGAATACAATGCACATAGTTGCCCATAGATTATCAGACCTTGGTTTAAATATGAAGACCCTATTCCTGGAAGGGGAACCAGCATGAGGATATTGGTCGACGCAGATGCCTGTCCGGTAAAGAATATTATTGAAGAAGTTGCAAAACAATATAAAATAGAAGTACTGATGGTGAGTAATCATCATCATGGTATTAAGAGTTCTTATGCCCAGGTGTTGATGGTAGATTCTTACTCACAGTCGGTTGATATAGCTATTGTTAATCGCGCTGTGGCAGGAGATATAATAGTGACCCAGGATTATGGGCTGGCAGCAATGGTGTTGGAAAAAGGTATAGGTGCTATCCACCCAGGAGGGAAGATATTTACTAAAGAAAACATTGATGGCCTGTTGATGCAGAGATATGTTAACCAGAAGGCCAGAGAAGCCCGCAGCAAAACACTGCGGAATAAAAAGAGAACTGCTCGGGATGATATTCATTTTAAGCAGGAGTTTATTCGTCTTATCGAAGGTCTGCTTAATAAAGACGATAGTGATATGCAGACATTAGAATAGTAAACCAATATCAGAAGGGCAGTCTTCTGTCATGAGGGTAAGATTCTTCACTGCGTTCAGAATGACCGCACTGGGTTGTCATCCTGAGCAGAGCGAAGGATCCTCCCCCCGATAAGAAGTTTAGAATGACGGGTACTTGCTTTCAGAATAACGGCCTTGAACTGATAATAAAGGACATATGCCTTATATGCTGGTCAACAAACATGATTAAGGGTGTATAATAGAAATAAAATATTTTGGAAAGGGGAATGAAAATGTCAGAAAAATGCAGCGGCTGTGCTTCTAGTGGAAACTGCAATGTAGATCCCGCTGAGTGTGGGGAAGCTAAGCAGGATAAAAGCCTTCTGGGGGCATTGAATAACATTCGCAACGTCATCGTGGTCATGAGCGGTAAAGGAGGAGTTGGGAAATCTTCGGTTACCGGGTTAATAGCTACCAGCCTGGCCAGACAGGGCAAAACAGTTGGAGTTCTGGATGCAGATATAACCGGACCCAGCCAGCCCAAAGCATTTGGTGTAAGCAAAGATACAGGTATGCTGGCATCAGAATATGGAATAATACCTCCCACCACCCGGCTGGGAATAAAATTAATGTCCATTAATTTCTTTCTCCCCAATGAGGATGATCCGGTTATATGGAGAGGCCCGCTGCTAGCTGGAGCGGTTAACCAGTTCTGGGGTGAAGTGGACTGGAGGGATTTGGACTACATGATAGTTGACCTTCCGCCCGGGACCGGTGATGTGCCGTTAACGGTAATGCAATCCCTGCCGGTATCTGGAATAGTAATAGTATCATCTCCTCAGGATCTAGCCTTCATGGTGGTTAAAAAAACTATCAAGATGACCCAGAAAATGAATATTCCTATTCTGGGCATCATTGAAAATATGAGCCACGCTATTTGTCCGCACTGCAACGAGATGATTGAAATATTTGGCCAAAATCAAGGAGAAAAGGTCGCCCGCGAAGCTGGTATTGATTATCTGGGCAGTTTGCCCTGGGATATGAAATTAAATCAGCTAGTTGATGGGGGGAAAATTGAAGATTATAAATCAGAGCAAATGGAAAACATAATAAGCAAGATTGTGGAGAAATTACCATAAAACAAAAAGCCATAGCCGGGTGGAGTCCCCGGCTATAGCTTTTAGACAAAGGCGGCAAGATGCCAGACCTATTACAGAAGAGAAGATCAAGGCATAAAAAAGGCCCGCGATTGAAACGCACACAAGTACGTTGATTGAGCGGGGTTTTTGAAATAACGCAGAGAATCTTTTCTGTCATCGGTCTGGGCCGGGGTGAAGTCCCCGGCTTTTTAGTTATTGTAGGTTACAAAAGGGGAGAGTGAGCATTTGAAAATCTGTTCATGGAACGTAAATGGAATTAGAGCGGTGGCAAAAAAGGGATTTCTGGATTGGGTGAGAACAGAGTCTCCAGATGTATTGTGTCTGCAGGAAACCAAGGCCCATCCTGATCAACTGGAAAAGGAACTGCGGGACATTCCGGGATATATCAGTTACTGGAATTCCGCTAAACGCCGGGGTTACAGCGGTGTGGCTACATACGTTAAAAAACTGCCCCTGGCAGTAGACTATGATCTGGGCAAGGAAGAATTTGATGATGAAGGCCGGGTTATTATTAGCACCCACGATGATTTCACCTTATTAAATATTTATTTTCCTAATGGGCAACAAAATAATGAAAGGTTGCAGTATAAGCTGCGTTTTTATGAGGAAGTAATGGATTTGTGTGACAGGATGAAAATACTGCAGCCCCATCTGATTATCTGTGGTGATTTTAATACTGCACACCAGGAAATTGATCTTAAAAATCCTAAAGCCAATGAAAACAGGTCTGGATTCCTGCCGGTAGAAAGGGCAGTCCTGGATGTCTTCCTGGCCAGAGGATATGTAGATGTGTTCAGATACCTGTCCCCGGATAAAATACAGTATTCATGGTGGAGCTACCGAACCCTGGCCAGAGAAAGAAATGCCGGCTGGAGAATCGATTATTTTTATATAAGCCAGGAACTGATTAATCGCGTACAGGATTGCAGAATATTAGATGAGGTTATGGGATCTGATCATTGCCCTATAATGCTAGAATTAACTGACAGCGAGTGATAGGTGGTTGACAGTGGGGACCGTTCCATCTGGCAACTTTGGGGGAACTGCCGGGTGAAGGAATAAACAACAATAGGCAAAGTCATACTATAATTGTATAGCAAAATAATATATAATTAAAACATATAAACTAAACAGTGCTTTTTTGCTTATGGATTATATTCACATGAGGTGTTTTTTATGATAACCAAATTGTTTCTAGAAATTAAAAATATTCTGGCTGACTTGGCGTCCACTTTAATTACCGGGCGCCATAAAGATGCCGCTGACTTGGCCATGAGATTATCAGAAAGATGCCAGCAGTTGGCAGAAGAACTTTGTAACGAAGTATAAAATATCAATCTCCGGGATATACTCGGGGATTTTGCTTTCCAATAAGTTGATAGTGGGGGCGTTTCCAGCTGTCAACTCTACAAGTTGGCACCAGTCACCGGGGACTGGTGGCTCCACCTATCCAGCAACTTACTAGTTGCTTAGAATCTGTTCACTATCAGTTTTAATATGAAGAAATAATATACGCTCATTTTTTATTTCTGCCCTGAGCAGGTAACTCTTGCTGCAACATAAGTCGAGGAACTGTAGGCTATAGTCTATAACTTAGTCTGCTTAATACTCTTTAAGAACTCTCGGCGAAGAGCCTGATTGAGGGATAAAGATTCCTGATTTGTAGCAGCTTACTGGAATGTCGAGAGTAGCCCTACTGGCCTTATAAATAAAAGGCTTTAAGCCTCCTGACAGCATCGAGCAGTTATTCATACTAGAGCAGGGAAAAATTGAGACTTTGTAGAAGTAATAACATTAATTGGTCATAAATTCATTGGCCCACTATGGCAATAATATCTGCTCCAAGAATGTGAAGAAAAGTACTTGATGAGAAGCGATTGATTTTTAGGACGATTTCACGGGATAATAGTAATACATAAAATCGGAGCAGTAAAAAGCTAATAATGAACAATGGAAAAGGAGTGAAGACTATGCCAGAAGGGAATACTGAGTATCAAATTCTGCTGGACAGTATTGATAATCCGGTCATAGCATTACAGGAGGATTTGAAGGTTATATATTGCAACCCTGCTTATGCTAAACAAGTTGGCCGGCGGGTAGATGAAATAGAAGGGCATTACCTGCTGGAAATATTTCCTGAGAACACAGGGAATGCATCTCATCAGGCCTACCTAAAAGTACTTGAAACAGGCAAGTCCACAACTGCTCAAAGTAAAATGGGAAATGAGTATTTTAGTGAACGGATATTTAAAACCCCGCTAGGAATAATAGCTCTGGCTGATAATATAGATTATCTCAAACGCTGGGAGACAGCCGTTGAATCAATGACTATTGATCAACGTCCTATCTTCGATGAAATAAATGATGCTATTGTTATCCATGATGTGAACGATAATCGGATTGTGGATGTCAACAAAGCTGCCTGTGATATGTTTGGCTATGAACGGGAAGACATGCTCAAATTGTCTATGGGGAATCTGACTGCGGATGAACAGCCTTATAATCGAGATGACTTTTTGCGCTGGTTAAAGAAACCGCCGGAATTAAAGATTAAACGAATGGAATGGAAAGTCAGGGACCAATCGGGTCGCTCTTTTTGGATTGAATTAACTTCCAAACGGATGAAAATCGGAGATGATATGCGAGTAGTGGCTGTGATTCAAGACGTTACTAATCGTAAATATACTGAAAAAGAACTTCGGGAGCTTTATGAACGTTATGAGAGTTTGTTTGAAAACCCGGTTGACATGATCTTTACCCATGATCTGGCCGGCAATTTCATATCGGTAAATCAGGCTGCAGAAAGAATAACCGGTTACTGGGAAGAAGAACTGCTTAAAATGAATATCCAGCAATTAGCCAGCAATGGCAGTCTGAAATTACTGCGGGGATTCCAATACCAGAGGATGCCTCAGGATCAGAGCAGCAATTATGAACTGGAGATTGTCACCAAGTTCGGCACCCGGGTATTTCTTGATGTCAACATCAGCCCTATATATAAGGGTGGAAAAGCATCCGCTATACAGGGCATAGCCCGCGATATTACCCAACGAAAAGTGAAGGAAGCGGCATCACTTGAATCTGCTGAAAATCTAGCTAATTTCATTGATTACCTACCAGATGCGACTATGGCTATTGATATGGAAGGCAAAGTAGTAGTCTGGAATAAGGCCATGGAAGCACTGACCGATATCAGGGCGGAAGATATGCTGGGTAAAGGAGATTATGAGTATGGCCTGGCATTTTACAATAAAAGAAGGCCTGTCATGGTAGATCTGGTGTTAAGACCGGAAGAGGTAAAACAGTATTACTCGATTGTCGAACTTGATAAATTTACGGTTATCAGCGAATTTGACACCCCTCATTTAAGAGGGGAAGGCCACTATCTATGGGGTCAGGCTATGCCCTGGTATGATATTCACGGTAATTTAATCGGTGCCATCGAGTCCCTGCGGGATATAACCGAGCGTTATAAAAGCAGACAGGCTCTGCAGGAGGCGGAAGAGAAAGTTAGGCGGGATCGCAAATGTTTGTTCACTTTGATAGATAATCTGGAAGGTAAAATTCTTTCCTGTAGCCTGCGCGGGACGATAAGGATGGCTAATCTGAAAGTGAGTAATTTACTGGGCTACGCGGTGGGAGAACTACCAGGCAAGAATATTGCAGACATTATTGAGGATCCTAACGCTCAGATCGTAGGGCCTAAATTACTGGAGACTCTTCAGGTTCACGGAGTTAAAATCTATGATCTTACATTAATAAACAAGGACGGTACGCGACAGGCAGCTAAAATTAAAATTAGGCCAATATGGGAAGATGGCGCAATTACCGGGTGCATCATGCGGATTGAAGAACCCTTTGGGCTGCCGCAATAGTTGAATAAAAGAAGCATGCATAATTATTAAATATAGCTAATATGGTAAAAGCCTCGTTGATAACGGGGCTTTTATATTTTGCAAGGGTAGAGTCTTTTTATCAGCGAGTCATTGGCTCCTGCGCTGAACAGGATTCCTGTTTATTCCAGGTGCTGGATTTAGTATGATTAAGACAAATCATGAAGGTTTCATGTTGCAAGTCAAGTGTAGATGCCGCCTGGGCAGGGAAATTATTTGATCGACCAAAATTTATAAGCTTATCTCGCAGCGGACATACTATTTTAAAGAAGGAGGGGTAGTCCATGTATACCATGCATCATCATTATCCTCATAGCCCTCGAATTTGCTTTTGCCATCCTGGATGCGGTCTTTTGATAGCAGCAGACAAAAGTTGACAGGAAGAACCGCTCTCCCCCAATCATATTTGAACGTATCCTAAATAGAGAATATATGGTAAAATTATTGTCTATAGGAATAAATAAGAATATTGTACTGTAAGGCGGGGAAAAAGGGGGAATTATACGTGAGAAAAATCATTAGTTGTATGGTTTGTTTAACGCTTCTGCTGTTGTCTATGCCAGCTTATGCATTGGGTAGTGATGATGCCAAGCAGCAATTTATCGAAAACTATCTGCATACGCTGGACAATACCCTGAAGTTGCAGACTTCTTATATGGAGGATATGCAGAAGAATACCATAAAAATGAATTTCAATGGGGAGTTGTCGGAAAGCACTTACCAGGGTCCGGATGCTAAGAATATCAAGAACATACCCTGTAAT
>CAZHHJ010000074.1:0-11180 GCA_964531295.1 uncultured Syntrophomonas sp. | reverse complement strand
CCTGAGCCTATTTATATATAAAAACATACCAACCATTAGAAGGATTTTTACTGGTAGATCCAGGAGGAATAGTGTGAGCAAGATTAAAAAGAAAGAAGACCTAGTCATGGGGGCGATGATGAGATGAATATTGATGAAATACGGGAAATTATTCTGCTTTTGGATCAGAGCAGTATTTCAGAACTGGAATTACAGAAAGGAGACTGCTGGCTTAGCTTGCGTAAAGGAAATTCCGGGGCTGGCACTCTGGTCAATAAACATAAGCGCCAGGCGAATGTCCTGCCGGATGGGCAAGAGTTGGAAACAGGCAGCGAGAAGGCCATCGAAGTTCTATCACCCATGGTGGGAACGTTTTACTCTTCTGCTTCACCTGATTCTGAACCATATGTCAAAATCGGTGATCATGTGGAAGCTGGGCAAACACTATGCATTCTTGAAGCAATGAAATTATTTAATGAAATAAAATCAGATTTTGAGGGCACTATAGTGGATATATCAGCAGAAAATGCTGAACCGGTTGAATTTGCCCAAACCCTATTTGTAATTGAAAAAGACTAGAGGTGATAAATTGTTTTCCAGAGTCTTGATTGCCAACCGGGGAGAGATTGCGGTCCGTATTATCCGGGCCTGCAGGGAATTGGGCATTGAAACGGTGGCAGTATATTCCGTGGCTGACCGGGACAGCCTGCACGTGAAAATGGCTGACATAGCTATATGTATTGGCGGTGCTTCGGCCCGCGAGAGCTACTTGAATATATCCAATGTTATTGCTGCAGCGCAGAATTCAGGGGCGCAAGCCATTCATCCGGGATATGGTTTCCTGGCGGAGAATCCCTATTTTGCTGAGCTCTGTCAAACCTATAATTTGAAATTTATTGGACCCCGGGCTGAGGTTATAGAGGCCATGGGAGATAAAGTTAAAGCAAGGGAAATTGCCAGATCAGCCGGAGTGCCACTGGTTCCTGGCAGTGACGGGGCGGTAAGCACTTATGAAGAAGCAGTAAAGGTGGCCCGGGGAATAGGTTATCCGCTTATGATAAAAGCCTCGGCTGGAGGTGGAGGCAAAGGGATGAGATTGGCTCATTCTCCCGAATCATTAAAGGAAGCTTTCAACACGGCCAGATTAGAGGCTAATGCATCCTTTGGCAATGATGAGCTATACATCGAAAAATATATCGAAGAACCGCGGCATATAGAAATCCAGATACTAGGTGATGAATATGGAAATTTGCTTCACCTGGGAGAGAGGGATTGTTCACTACAGCGCCGCAATCAAAAACTTCTGGAGGAATCTCCTTCCACCCTGCTTAATGAAGAAATGAGAAGGGAAATGGGAGAGATGGCTATTAAAGCAGCCCGGGCGGCGGATTATTTCAGTGCCGGTACAGTAGAGTTTCTGGTGGATAAGAACCTCAATTATTACTTCATTGAAATGAACACCCGGGTGCAGGTAGAACACGCAGTAACAGAAATGCTTACTGGTATAGATATAGTCAAAGAGCAAATTAAAATAGCGGCCGGACATCCATTGATTTATGCCCAGGAGGATGTGAAGTTTAATGGCTGGGCCATTGAATGCCGGGTTAATGCAGAAGATCCTGACCATGATTTCCGGCCTTACCCAGGTACGGTAGGCCAATATGTGGTCCCCGGAGGCCCTGGAGTCCGTATAGACTCATCAGTTTATTCCAATTACACCATTACCCCCTATTATGATTCTATGGTGGCCAAGGTAATTGTGTGGGGGCAGGACAGGCCTGAGGCAGTGGCCAGAATGAAACGTGCCTTGAATGAATTTATCATTGAAAATATTATTACCACTATTCCTTTTCATTTAAAAGTGCTGGACAATGCATTTTTTCAAAGAGGAGAAGTATATACCAACTTTATCCAGCGTAGGATGGGCAGCGAAGTGTAAATATATAATATAAAAGTCTATGATTTGATAATTACCAGCAATTTCTGGTAAAATACTAATATAAGTATTAATAGGAGGTGTTGGAAGTGGATGTACAGAAACCGGAACTTATTAATGAAATGGGTACTATTAGAATAGCTGATGAGGTTGTATCAACTGTAGCCGGGTTGGCAGCTGCAGACGTGGATGGTATAGCTTCCCTCAGCGGTGGTTGGGGTACTGATCTGGTAGAAAAACTGGGTAAAAAAAGTCTTGGGAAAGGTATCAAGGTTGAGGTAGTTGATGGTTCAACCAGCATTGAGATATCTGTTGTGGTAAAATTTGGCTATCCTATTCCTAATGTAGCCGAAACAGTACAGCAAGAAGTTAAACAGTCGGTGGAAAACATGACTGGTTTAAAGGTAAGTGCGGTTAATGTAAATGTGGTGGCGGTAGAAATCAAAAAGGAAGAAATACCTGAAGAAGCAAGCGATGATAGCGAAGTAGAATAGTGTTTTTGTGACTATTAATGTAACCCCCTGCTAAAACAGGGGGTTATCTCTATTCTTTTATCTGCGAAAGGAGTGAAATAAATGTCTGGATTGTTACGAACAATATTATTTCTGTATAATTTGATTTTGCTGGCCGTAGGAGGCATTGTTGCCGCAGTTGCTCTGGGCCGGCCTGAACCTATGAAGTACCTGGAGATCTTGTTGTCAAACCAGCAGAATCGGATGGTATTAGGAAGTGCTGGAATAATATTGATAATACTGGCCCTGCTAGTATTCATTCCGCTTTTCAAACGGCCGCCGCGGGAAAATGACATCATTATTGAGAACGCTTTGTCAGGACAAATTTCCATGACCACGGCCGCTGCCAAGGTGATAATTCATAAAGCCGTGCAAAAAGTCCAAGGAGTTAAAGAGACCAGAACTGCCATAAAAAATTCAGCCCAGGGGCTTACTATTTACATTCATATGATGATAAACCCCGACCTGAGTGTGCCTGATTTAAGCAAGCAGATTCAAGATATAGTTAAAGAAGATATGCTGCATATTGGCGGCCTGGAAGTCCAAGCAGTGAAGGTTTTGATTGATGACTTCGGGACGGCCGGGAAATCGGCTGCAAAGTAAGGGGGGCATTCTCATGTGGGAGAATATTTTATCAGAACTGCTGATAAAGCACCGAGGGAAAACCATAGGTATTACCCTGGGTTTAATAGCCAGTATACTCTTTGTAAGCTTTGGTTTTTGGAAAACCATTTTTATAGCTATTTGTATAGGATTGGGATACTTGCTGGGTAAAAGCATTGACGATGATAAAGATATGGACTTGTGGTTGAAGAAGTTGTTCAAGGACAAGTAAGCAGTATTAGAAAGGTAGATATGTTTGAGTAGAAGAAAGGCACGAGAATATGCTTTCAAAGTATTGTTTCAAGTAGACCAGGTGGCGGCTGAACCTGATCAGGCATTTAGTTATTTGCTGCAGGAATCTGGCCTGGCTGAAAAGGATATCAAGTTTTCGGAGGAATTAATCTATCAGACTACCCACAATGGTGATGAAATCGATAAGATAATTGCTTCTTATGCCAGTGACTGGGCCATAGATCGAATGCCCGCTGTGGATAGAAATATTATGCGTCTGGCGGTCTGTGAGATTTTGTTTATGGAAAGTGTCAATTCAATAATAGTGATTGATGAGGCCATTGAGATAGCAAAAAAATATGGAGGCGAGTCCTCACCAGCCTATATTAATGCTATTTTGGACCGCATGGTGGGAGAACGAAAATAATCTCCCGATGGGGATTCTAGATGATGCGGTCTTACCTGCCCTACTTGAATATAAAGGAGCTAATCCATAATGGAGTTGATAAGTGGAAGTAAAATAGCTGAGGAAATCAAGAACAGCCTGGGGCAAGAAAACCTTTCCCAGGGGATATGTCCTAAGCTGGCGGTTATCCTGGTGGGTGATGATAAGGAAAGCATGGTTTATGTGAGGCTAAAAGAGAAAGCGGCCCAGAGCATCAGCGGGGAAACCCTTATATGGCAGCTGTCTGCCCATATAAGCAAAGAGGATCTGCTTACGGAAGTTTCTAAAGCGAATAATGATGATAGTATTCATGGGATAATAATTCAACTGCCTCTGCCTGAGCACCTTCGTCCATATCAAGATGAGTTTCTGGAGGCGGTACAGGAAAAAAAGGATGTAGATGGATTTAACCCTTCTAATAGAGGCAAACTGCTCGGTGGTGAACCGAAATATGTCAGTTGTGCCGCCCTAGCTTGTTTGGAAGTAATACAAAGATATACAGAATCGCCCCAGGGCCAGAATGCAATCCTGGTAGGAGATTCATTCGATTTAATTCTGCCCCTGTCTATACTGCTGATCAGCACAGGATTCAATGTTCAGGTAATAAGCGAATATAAACCGCAGTGGATAAAAAATGCGGATATTTTGGTAGTCGAAAAGGGAGAGGCTAAAATAGTAAAAGGAGAACAGCTGCGGGAGGGCATGCTGGTGATAGATGCAGGCTTTCACTGGGAGAATGGGCAGACCCATGGTAATGTGGACAAAGACTCACTGAACGGAATAAACGGCTATCTTTTGCCGGTACCGGGAGGAACCGGCCCGTTGCTTATCGCCAAGCTTATGGAAAACGTATGTAAAGCAGCCCGTTTAAACAGGAGTGTTGGATGAAAGGCTTTATAAGTGTTAGTGAACTAAATGAATATATCAGTGGACTCTTGGCAGCAGATGAGTTTCTTGCGGATTTCTGGATGAAAGGTGAAATATCTGGATTCAGATTTTACCGCCAGTCAGGTCATATGTATTTTACCTTGAAGGATCAAGAAACGGCAGTAAGCTGCGTGATGTTCAAGAGCCGCAATCTGGGGCTGAAGTTTGAACCTGAGGATGGTTTGGAAGTATTGGTCCGGGTATATGTTTCAGTATATCCCAAACAGGGCAAATATCAGGTTTATGTGCAGGAAATGCAGCCTTATGGACGAGGCGGACTTTTTTTGCAATTAGAGCAATTAAAAAGCAAACTAGAAGCTAAAGGATATTTTGCCTTGGAAAATAAAAAAACGATTCCTGAGATGCTTAATTGTGTGGGAATAGTAACATCTCAGGATGGAGCCGCTTTTAAAGATATCTTAAGAGTTATAAGGCAAAGACATCCCGGCTGCCGGGTAATACTGGTGCACAGTTCAGTACAGGGGGATAATGCCCCGGCTGAGTTGGCTGAAGGACTGAGGCTGTTAAATGAACATGCGCAGGCTGAAATAATAATCATTGGCCGGGGTGGTGGTTCCTTTGAGGATTTAATGGCTTTTAATAGCGAAATACTTGTAAAAGCTATTGGCGAATCAAAGATACCGGTTATATCAGCTGTAGGCCATGAAATAGATTTTAGTCTATCTGATCTGGCGGCGGACTTGAGAGCCGCAACTCCAACTCAAGCTGCCAGCCTGGCTGTACCAGATATAAGCCAGCTGAAAAAGGATGTCGAGAAATATCAGCAGCGGATGAACCGGGTTATGGAACGCAAGCTGGGTAATTACAGTGAAAGCCTGGATCGTCTTATGTTGAGAAGGATCTGGAAAGAGCCTCATTTGCTGCTTAATGAAAAGCATAGAAAAGTCGCAGAGCGGCAGGAAGAAATACATCGCTGGGTGGCTGATTCCATTCAGGGCAATCAACATAGATGTTCTCTGGCCATTGAAGCCCTGGATAAATTAAGCCCCTTAAAAGTACTGCAAAGAGGTTATGCGGTGGCCTATAAAGAAGGGAAATTATTAAGTCGAATAGAGCCAGTTGAAATCGGTGAGCATTTAAAGATAGTATTTAGGGATGGAAAACTTGAAGTCCAAATAGTGGGCAAGGAGATGGTATTTATTGAAAAAGCTTAAATTCGAGGAAGCATTAAAGGGATTAGAAGCAATAGTTGACAAATTGGAAACTGGAGAACTGGATTTAGAGGAATCAATCAAGCTTTATGAAGAAGGAATAGAGTTGTCGCTGTACTGCCAGAAACAGCTGACACAGGCGGAAGGTAAAATACAGCGTCTGGTCAAAAAGCTGGATGGAGATATTCAAGTGGTGGATATGGAATAACTCTAATGCCAATATAGATTATTACATAAATTACAGCCAGGATATTAAGGGGATATCACTTATGACGATTGATTTAAAAGACTTTTTAAATGAAATAAAGCTCAGAAAAGAATATTTTGAGGACTGTCTGGAAGACTGCCTGAGTGCGGTCGGTACGCGTCCTAATTTGATCCATGAAGCCATGCTTTATGCAGTTTTTAATGGTGGAAAAAGGCTGCGCCCTATTATGGTTTTTGAAGGGGCGGTGCTGGGTGGAACCCCAAAAGAGGATGTAATCCCTGCCGCCTGCGCGATGGAGTTAATTCACTCCTATTCTCTGGTCCATGATGATTTGCCAGCGATGGATGATGATGATCTGCGGCGGGGAAAACCCACCTGTCATATTGTCTATGGCGAAGCCAATGCTATACTAACCGGAGATGCGCTTTTAACTGCGGCGTTTGAACTACTGGCCGGAAACCTGAAGGTGTCGACCATTAAGGCCGAGAATCTGCTTAAAGCCATAGAAGAGATTGCCAGAGCCGCAGGCAACCAGGGTATGATTGGCGGGCAGGCTTTGGACCTGCAGTCAGAGGGTAAGAAAATGGACTATGATGCGTTGAGAGAACTGCATAGTTTAAAGACGGGAGAGTTATTCCGGGCCGCCCTGAAGACCGGGGCCATATTAAGTGATATGAGTGAAGCAGGCCTAGCTGCTTTGGACAGCTATGCCAATAATTTTGGATTGGCATTTCAAATTACCGATGACATTTTAGATATTGAAGGCAATGAGGATATGACTGGGAAACCAGTTGGCAGTGATGAGAAAAACCAGAAAAATACCTATCCCAGTCTCCTGGGTATAGAAAAGTCTAGCCAGTTGGCCCGGGAAGCGGTTAAAAGGTGCCAGGAAAGTCTAGAGAGTTTTGGTGATGAAGCTAATTTCCTCAGAAATCTGGCTTTATATATCCTGCATAGAAAGTATTAGCAGGATGCTCCAGGGCCTTGCCTAACGGCGAGTGACAAGATAAAAGCCACCCAGCATATATCAGCGGAAAGGACAATTCTGTGACTGGTAAGGCAGGCCTTAGCTGTGTTATAATCAGGCATGAATAGGAAACTGGCAGAAGGTTGCAGTATTCTAGTCGGCCCTATTAGTTTCGAAGGCGGGGCTAAAAATCCGTTAAGGGCACATCGATGAAGCTTCTGGTGTTGGCTTGTGACGCCCAGTCGGGGGTCATCGCTGGGAGTTAAGGGTCTGGGGGCAATTCGCAAGGGCATGCGGGGATGACCCTCAAATCCGTGGAGGCTCATTATTTTTAATGAGAAAACCTGCATTCCGGTAAAAGCTGGGTGCAGTGTAGCCTGCCTTGAGTGGAGGCGGCGAATAGACATTAGTGGACGATCTTTTCTCGGCCAAGAAATTATCGTTTGTCTTGAAACCGTCGCTGCAAAAGAGGCTAGAAACTGATGTGGGTTGTTGAGGAAAACTCCTAGACTGAATGCAGCTTGAGCATAGTTTGTTGAGGATTAAAGTGCGTACTTAGTGGTGATCCAGCTCTATTACCGGTGACGAAATAGGGCAGACATAAAGGGAAACCGCCCTTCTGGCAACAAAAGGGAGATCTGCCGGGAAAACCTTCTGGACCTATGTCGCAGCGTTTACTCGATAAACAACCTTCTGCCAGACCCATTTTTATGGGGGGAAATTATAGAATTGAGTGGCCAAATAAAAACAAATATAGTTATCTCTGGATTACTGGTAGCTTTTATCACATTTTTTATAGCGCTTTTGGTCAGTCTGGGGTCAGAGGCTCTGGTAAGGGCTGTAAATAGTGTGCTGGTGGCGTTTGCTTTGCTGCTGGTTATTATTTTTCTGGGGATATTTTTCGATATAATTGGAACTGCTGTGACTGCAGCTGAACTGCCGCCTTTTAATGCCAGGGCGGCAAAAAAAATAATTGGAGCTAAACAGGGAGTAAAACTCATTCATAATGCTCATATTGTGGCCAATTTTTGCAATGATGTAATAGGAGATATTGCCGGCACTTTAAGCGGTGCTATAGGAGCCGGGATTGTGATCACTTTGGTTAGGCAATTCGCTATTGCGGATCTGGTTCTGGCCGGGGCAGTAATGACCAGCTTAATAGCTGCTTTAACAGTGGGAGGAAAAGCCATGGGTAAAAAATTGGCAGTTAACAATGCTGACCATATTATTTTCAAGGCCGCTAAAGTAGTGGCTTGGTCAGAACAACTTATCGGCTGGGAATTATTTAAAAATAGAAAGTGAGTTAAATCATGTCGGGGATGCTGGACCGGATAAAATCTAATGAAGATATAAAAAAAATGAATTTTAAGGAAATGTATGCCTTAGCAGCTGAGATAAGGGCATTACTCATAACCAGTATATCTCAATGCGGGGGGCACTTGGCACCCAATCTGGGCGTAGTGGAACTGAGTATTGCTCTGCAATATGTTTTTGATACTTCGCTTGATCGGCTCATATGGGATGTAGGCCACCAGAGTTATGTCCATAAAATACTTACCGGACGCAAAGAAGCTATGATGACTCTGCGACAATATGGTGGTATAAGCGGATTTCCTAAAAGCGAAGAATCTATTCACGATGCCTTCAATACTGGACACAGCAGCACTTCGATTTCAGCTGCACTCGGTATTGCTGCCGCCCGTGACCTGCAAGATCAGCGTTATTCGGTAGTGGCAGTCATAGGTGATGGAGCCTTAACTGGCGGAATGGCTTTTGAGGCTTTAAACCATGCCGGTAATGAAGGCCGCGATTTAATAGTAATATTGAATGACAACGAGATGTCTATATCCAGGAATGTAGGAGCTATGTCGGGGTATTTAAACCGACTGCGTACTGACCCCTCCTATTCCAGGACCAAGGAGGAAATTGAGACTCATCTTATGCGCATACCTGGCATCGGTCCTAATATTGCCCGGGCGGCTGGGAAATTCAAGGATTTAGTCAAATACTTGATGGTTCCGGGAATTTTATTTGAAGAACTCGGTTTTACATATATCGGACCGGTTAACGGTCATGATTTGGAAGAACTATTACCGGTATTAAATAATGCCAGTAAAATGAAAGGACCAGTCTTTATTCATGTCATAAGCGAAAAGGGGCGAGGCTATGAACCTGCCCGGAGAGATCCCGGCACTTTCCATGGGGTAGGACCATTTGACATAAATACCGGCAAAACCATAAAAAAACCTATCAAAACTTACACCGAAATTTTCGGGGAGTATATGGTGGACAGGGCCCAAACCGACCCTCGAGTTGTGGCCATAACTGCGGCTATGGCAGCCGGTACTGGTTTGAGCGAATTTGCCGCCCGTTATCCGGAAAGGTTTTTTGATGCCGGTATCTGCGAACAGCATGCAGTGACATTAGCTGCAGGAATGGCTAAAACCGGTTTGAGGCCAGTTGTTGCTATATATTCAACTTTTCTGCAAAGAGCTTATGATCAGATTATTCATGATGTGGCCTTACAAAGATTGCCAGTAATTTTTGCCATAGATAGAGCCGGCCTGGTGGGTGAAGATGGGCCGACTCATCATGGGGTATTTGACCTGGCTTATTTAAGAAACATTCCTGAAATGACGATAATGGCTCCATCAAATGAAAATGAATTGCTGGATATGCTCCATACCGCTTTTACCTTAGATGGACCGGTAGCCATAAGATATCCGCGGGGGGCCGGAGAAGGGGTAGAGATTTTATCTGAGCGGAAAATCCTGACCGAATCAAAAGTACTGAAAGATGGTAAGGATTTAGCTATCATAGCAGTAGGCCGGGGGGTAAGCTTAGCTCAAGAAGTTGTATCTCTATTAGGGGAAAAGGGTATTGCTGCTTTACTCATAGATGCCAGATTTGTTAAGCCGCTGGATACCGCAGCGATACAAAGCATAGGCAATAGATACCAACGACTGGTAAGCATCGAGGATAATTGTGTGACCGGAGGATTTGGCAGTGCGGTACTGGAAGTTCTGGCGAAAAATGCCCAGCCGATTGATATTCTGTGTATTGGGATGCCAGATGAATTTGTGGAGCATGGAAAAGTTGATTTGCTTTTCAATTACTTAAACATGGATGCAGTATCGATGGTTGAAACAATTATCCATCGATGGCCGGAATTGCTAGGTTACAGCAAAGAATTGGGGTTGTTGGATTTTGGCAAAAATTAGGCTGGATAATCTTCTGTATCAGCAGGGCTTAACCGGCAGTCGGGAGAAGGCCAAGGCCATAATAATGGCCGGAGAAGTTACAGTAAATGGCAGAGTAATTGACAAACCTGGAACAAGTGTTAATAGTGATGTTAGCATAGAAATAAGGGAATCCTCTCCCCGTTATGTCAGCCGGGGAGGGATTAAGCTGGAAAAAGCTATCCAGGAGTTTAATATAGATTTTACCTCAGCTATAATGCTCGATGTGGGGGCTTCTACCGGTGGTTATACCGATTGTGCTCTGCAGCATGGAGCTGAGAAGATATATGCGCTTGATGTTGGATATGGACAGCTGGATTGGAAATTACGGAATGATCCTCGGGTCATAAATATGGAAAAAACTAATGTCAGATACCTGCGGCTGGAAGATCTGGATCAAAGAGTAGATTTCATTACTGTAGATGTCTCGTTTATTTCAACCAGATTGGTATTTCCGGGGTTGAAAGATTTACTTAAAGACGATGGGATTATTATTTCCCTGATTAAACCTCAGTTTGAGGCCGGCAAAAATCAAGTGGGTAAAAAGGGAGTGGTTAGGGACCCTGACCTTCACCGGAAGATTCTTGCTGATTGTATCAAATATGCTGAAGAAGCAGATTTCAAGTGTACAAATATTACTTATTCTCCGATAACCGGGCCCAGCGGAAACATTGAATACTTTATTAAACTTGAAAAATATCCGAAAACACTTATAGATTTGGAAGCAGTAATAAATATGGTGGTTGGAGAAGCTCACAAGCAACTGGGAGGGTAAAGCTTGAAAACTTTGCTGGTAAACAACAAAAAATATCGGGAAAGCACCCACTATATGACGACCGAGATATCGCAGAAACTTGAGGCCAGAGGGATAGAAGTACTAGTAGATGATGGTACTCGGAAAGTGCTGGACCAGGATATCGCTAATATTATTGTGCTGGGCGGAGATGGCACCATGCTGAGA